>DKRJ01000029.1:0-5018 GCA_002472145.1 Clostridiales bacterium UBA7285
TTGATTTTACAATTAACCATTTCTTAATTTTTCTTAATATTTATAATTGACAAAATAGCATGCTCGGATACGTGACCTACCCGAACAACACGTTCGTGAACGCCTCCTACATAAAAGAAGGCGACGACATCATGTACGAGTACGGCACATCCTACTTTGATAAACTCCCTGAAGGAGCTGAGGTCATCGTGCAGAACGCAGGCAAAGAACCTCTGCAGGGCTGCATCGGCATGTTCGACGAAGATCTCAAGAACGCCTTTAGCGAATTCAATAAAGGCGCCCTGGCGTTCGAGTACAAGACCGACGATATGGACGTAGCGCTCTTTGCGAACACGCTCGTACATAAACAGCACCAGACCGACGAGTACACGTTCATCAGCAACTTCATATTCTCCAGAGTTCTCGGAGAGGAAGCTTACGACGTACACGAGCACGTCGCAGATAAGTGGACGATCGACGAAACGTCGCACTGGCTCGTCTGCACGAACTGCGGCGCAGAGTTCGACAAAGCCGTCCACGAGTACGGCAAATGGACCGTCGTGATGAAAGCCACCAAGGAGAAAGAAGGCCTTGAGAAGCACGTCTGCAAGGTATGCGGGTACTCGGAGACCAGATCGATCCCTAAGATCGTAGAAGAGCCTGCCACACCTGATAAACCGTCACCGGGCACCGGCGATACCGGGAGCAGCGCACTTTACGCATATGCTTGGATCGCGCTTGCCGGAGGAGCGGCCGCGGTCGTTCTTATCATCAGACGCCGCAGGACAGCGAGATAGACGGTGAAGGTCGACAGGACCTGACAAGCTGAAAGAAACAGAGCAAAGAGCGGCAGGGATCCTCGACCTGCCGCTCCGTTACAAAAGAAGACCGGGCGTCATCAGCCCGGTCTTTCTCTATTTCTATTTCGATCCGTATTCCGGTATGTCCGGTCTGAACTTGCGGATGAGCTCCAGCACCTGAACGTCGCCGAGCCCGTATCTGCGCGTTCCCTCCATCGCCGTCCTGAAAATGTCGTTCACGTCGCCTTCGGCTTCTTTTATCAGCGAAGCGACCTCGCCGTCCTCGTCCCGGAGCATGAAATAAACGTCGATGGCGTCGTCGAGTTCCGGTATCACAGTGCAGTCGAATCCGTCAGAAAGAGCAGCCGTCGTCGGGTAGATCTTTCCGTCGCAGAGATTGCGATAGACCTCCGCATACCCGCCGAGGGTTATTTTGCGCGCTTCCCCGAGTGGCTCGTATTCCTCCTCATCTATGAGCTGCAGCCATACCTCGCCAGAATATCCGCGCTGCTCCAGGCAGGCCAGCACCGCCAGAACGTTTATCTGGCAGAACGCGTCCTCTCCGAACACGAGCGTGACCCTCTCGTACTCGTCCGGCTCCTGCGCGAACAGCAGGTACTGGCGCAGATTATCGGCGTACGAAGCGACGTCGATATAGAAATTTTCGGCCCTTTTCTCCGCGAACTCGTCAGTAAATAGCGGGTACGATATCTCGCCCGAGATCATCGCTTCGTTGAAAGGCACGAACGGCCCCGGGTTATGCTTTGACAGGACTCTGTTCAGTATCTCGCCGCTAGTGATCCATATTTCGTGCAGTTCTCCCTCGAAGCGGAACGGCTGCTCTATGTCCGGGTATTTCTCGTGATCGACCTCGCTCAGGAACATGTCGAGCGGTCTCGCGTACATCCCGCGGTCACCGTAAAGCGCGCGGTACACCATCAGTTCCTCACCCGTCTCGCTGTGCAGGGCGGTCCCCACTATCTCATACGTATAGACGCCCGCTGCGCGTTCCTCGTCGCTGATCGTCTCTCTTTTGAAATGGACTGCCTTATCTCCCGGCCTGAATCTGTTGATGATCATTTTTACCTCCGTCAGGTTTCTTTTTGATGAAGACTATATCGTTCGTCTGCTTTTCGTAGCAGATCTTTACTTTTATGACGTCGCCGAAGTCGTCCGTCACGAACGTCACCGGGACGCTCAGCGTGAGCGTATCCGTCAGGACCCCGTCCATAACGAAGGAATCGGCGCCGTAGTGCCTGAGCGGCAGTTCTTGATCGCGGTAATGCAGGAGCAGCCTGCCGTCCCCGACGCGGTCATCGTCAAAACGCACACTTACCGGCCCGTGGCCCGGATTTTCGTACTCACCGGCAAAATCCTTCAGCGGGTGAGTCGCCGGAAGTCCCTTGATCTCCTGGCAAAGCTTCATCGCGGCGACGTCTTCTCTGTTCTCGAGGTAGCAAGCGAGCGGTGCGTGATCGGCGTCCTCGAACCCCTTACGGCGCCACGCGCGGGCCCAGTCGACCGGCTTTTCGCCGAGAGCCGCGTCCAGTATGGTGTAAGTCATAGAAAATTCGAATTCCGTCGCGGGCGTATGGATGTTCGCCATCATGCAGACTCCGATCTTCTCGTCCGGCAGGTAGACCTGGAACGAACTGAATCCCTCGATCTTGCCGCTGTGCTTCAGGAACCTGTGCCCCCTGTACTCGCCGGATCTCCAGCCCATGCAGTAGTAGTGGCACGGGTATTTATCGTCGTCGATGAAATCCTTATAGTACATCTGAGGCGAGTGGATCTCGCGGAACTGAGCCTCCGGGATGACGCGCACGCCGTCCTCGTTCACGCCGCCGGCGATGTTGAATCTCAGCCACTTCGCAAAGTCCCTGATCGTCGTGTTCACGGAAGCGGCAGGCCCGCCTCCGTCGATGTTCCAGAACTCCTTCCTCACAGGCTTGAACTCTTCCACGTAATACGGGATCGCGCGGTCAGGTGCGCTCACCATCTCAGCCGTCGTGCAGGACGTCGAGTCCATGTGTATCGGTTCGAACACATACTTACGCATGAGTTCCGGCCACGTCATGCCGGTGACCGCCTCGGCGACGTATCCGACGAGCGCGTAGATCACGTTGGAATACAGCGATTTATCGCGGAAGACACCGCAAGGTTCCACATATCTGATGCGGCGGGCCAGATCGGCGCGGTCGGACGGCCAGAGCACGTCATTTGCGCCAAAACCCGTCCTGTGGCACAGCATGTCCCTGAGAGTGAAGTTTTTGCTCGCCTCAGGGTCGAACAACTGGAACTCTGGCAGGTACTCGCTTATCGGCTTATCGTAATCCAGAACACCTTCCGCCACGAGGCTGCCGATCATCTCCGCGGTCATCGATTTGCTGCACGAAGCGATGCAGAAAAGCGTGTCTTCGTCAAACGGCAGGCCGTTCTCGATGTCGCGCAGGCCGAAGCACTCGTACTCGTCAGGAACGCCGTCGCGGACGAGCGCAAGAGCCGCTCCCGGTATGCGCCAGTAGTCCATCTCGCGTTCGATCAGTTTTCTGTCAATCAATCCCATATCTCATTTTCCCCTTTTGATTTCACGAAGGCCGCGGCGCAAAACTTAAGCCCGCGCCGCGCGCCTCCGGCTTATTCTTTTCTCAGGCGGCGCACTTCCGGCTGAACTCTTCACTCGGCCGCGCACCTCCGGTGCTCTATACGAATCGTGCAACGTCCGAAAGTTTAAGTTTCGGCACGTAATAGTTCCTCTCTGAATCCGTGTAATACGCCAGCGACCCGCTTGCCGGAACGTCCACGATCCTGCTAGTATGTACAGGCCTTCCCACAGGCATCACGATCGGGAGAACGGCTTCGTCCGGTATGCCGAGAAGTTTTTTGATCTCCGGAGCGTTTATCGCTCCCATGGTGCAGGTACCGTAACCGTGAGAGACGGCAACAAGCGAAAGCGTATCGCATACGATCCCGAGGTCCACGTAGCTCATAGGCGAAGGCTTGCCTTCAAAGTAAAGAACTATGAATGCGGTCGGAGTCTCGTCGTCGTGCGGGTGTCCGATCTCGGGCGGAAGCGCTCCAGCCCACTTTACGAGCGGCTGCATCCGTGCGGTCATTTCCGGCGAGCGGACCACGACATAGCGTATGATCTGCGCGTTGCGGGCACTGCTCCTGCGCGACGCTGTCTGTACCATCTCCGAGAGTACGCTGTCGGGGACCTTTTCCTGCGCAAAGCGTCTGTAGGTGCGGCATTTTTCGTAAAGCTCCGTGATATCACTCATGTCGGTGTCTCCTTTCCGCCCGCATCATGGGGCAGCGTTCGCCTTTATTATATCACCCGCGCGGGCCTTTCCGGAACATATATGGATTTTTTGATAATGAGGATTTTTTTTGATAAATGCGGCGGCTTTGTTTGAATATCGCGGCGAAGATGGTAAAATGGATATATCGTTAACGAAGGAGGTACGGCATGAACAGAAAAGACAGAAGGAAAATCGAAGAAGCCGAAAGGATCATCGCCAAAGCCAAGAGTGAGGGCACGTACACGCCTGAACCACCTAAGAAAACCGGCGGTGCAACGAGGCTCGTCACCTGCCTGACTCTGCTCCTGCTCCTCGGACTCGCGGCAACCGCGCTGACCGTTACCGTCGAGGATTACGACGAGGATGAGGATGAAGACGAGGATGACGAGAAGAACGAAGAGTAGCGTTCGGTCAGCTGCGAAAACTAAACCGGCTTACAGGTAATATCGATGACCCGTCTTTTCGGCGGGTACAGAAAACCGGCCGCGTGTCCGTTGTGATTTCCTCGTGAATGGATCCGCGGCCGGTTTATTTTTTTGTTTTTTGCTGAGGACACCGGTTTGTCAGTCCAGGCTGTCCGCGCCGTTCCCCGGATCATCAGTGTTTTCCGGGTTGGAATCATTCAAGTCCGCGTTTTCCGGACCCGTGCCTCCGATGTCTGCAGTGCCTGTATCATCAGAGGTCGAGATTTCCGGACCCAGGTTTCCCGTGTCCGAGTTTTCCCCGGACCCTTCTGTCCGGCTTTCCTCTCGCTTCATATCGTCAAACGGCGATTCGTAAGTCTGCGGAGTTTCGCCCCACTGCGTGGTCTCGCCCCAATGCGGGACCTCGGTCCCCTGCGGAACTTCGTTTCTCTGCGGAGCGCCGCTGTTCTGCTGTCCGTACTGTGGAGGATAGTTCCCCTGTGGCGGATAACCGCCCTGCTGTCCGTACTGCG
>DKRJ01000029.1:5073-13719 GCA_002472145.1 Clostridiales bacterium UBA7285
ACTGCGGAGGATAGTTCCCCTGCGGCGGATAGCCGCCCTGCTGTCCATACTGCGGAGGATAGTTCCCCTGAGGCGGATAGCCGCCCTGAGGCCCGCTGCCGTTTGAGAAATTATTCCTGTACATGCGCGGATCCTGTCCGTTCGGCCAGGCCTGTGCACCCGACGCGGCGTTTTTGCTCTTTCCCAGGAGCTGTACGACCCCGATCAGGAAGAGCAGCGGCATGAACAGCGACGTTACGATATTCGAGACGGGCGACGTTCCGGTCATGGCGCCGGTAATGAATCCCAGAATGATCACGGCCGCAAACATCAGGATGACCAGCATCCTGCAGGTCTTTGCTTTGTCGACCCTGTTGAAGATCAGGAACAGTATGGCAAACGCAAGCATCACGACCAGCTGGACGACGAAGAAAATGCAGGCGTTCGTCATTTCTGTCTCCGTTATGCCGTATTCGTCGAGCACCTGCCTCAGTTCGGGCGTCCCGAGTAAAGCGGGCAGATACACCAGGCAGACCGCTCCGCTGAAGATCCCTATGACGGAAAAGATGATCTGTATGATCGAGATGACCTTCAGAAACGTCGACTTTTGTGGTTTTTCGTACATATTTTCTCCTCTCTTGTTTTCCGATCGACCTCAGATTATCAGACGCGCCGGCTGTCCCTGGGTCGGGAACGTCCCATCGCCCGCTTCAAACGCTTTTAAGGCGCGCCGCCTTATGAAGCTATAAGCCGAAGAGTGTGCCGACCAGATTAACTATGCAGGCAGCGACCCAGGCGACAGCGCATTGGAACGCCACCACTCCCGCCGCGGTCTTTCCGCCGAGTTCGCGCCTGATCGTAGCGATCGATGCAACACACGGGGTGTACAGAAGGCAGAAGATCAGCAGTGCCATCGTGTTCAGCGGCGTGAGCACAGCCGCGATGTTTTCGATGCCTCCGAAAAGGATGTTCAGCGTCGAGACTACGCTTTCCTTCGCGATGAAGCCGGTTATCAAAGCCGTCGAGATGCGGTAGTCGCCGAATCCGCACGGAATGAATATCGGAGCGATGAAGCCTCCTATAAGCGCCAGCATGCTCTCGTTTTGTGTTTTGGCGACCGAGAAGCTCGGCGTGAACGTCTCCAGGAACCAGATCACGATCGTCGCGACGAGGATGATAGTAAACGCCCTGTGCAGGAAATCCTTCGCCTTATCCCAGAGCAGCCTGAGCACGTTCTTCATTCCCGGCAGTCTGTAATTTGGCAGTTCCATGACGAACGGAACGGCGCTGCCGCGGAAGAGCGTGTTTTTGCTGACGAGGGCCGTCAAAACCCCGATCGCGATCCCGATGACGTACATCGAGACCATGACGAGCCACCCATATTTCGGGAAGAAAGCCGCCGTGAAGAACGCGTATATCGGCATTTTCGCCGAGCAGCTCATGAACGGTGTTATCATTATCGTCATCCGGCGGTCGCGCTCCGACGGAAGTGTTCTCGCCGCCATGACAGCAGGGACCGTGCAGCCGAAGCCTATCAGCATAGGCACGATACTGCGCCCGGAAAGCCCTATTTTCCTCAGGCCCCGGTCCATTACGAAGGCCGCCCGCGCCATATATCCCGTATCCTCGAGCAGCGACAAAAAGAAGAACAGCGTCACGATTATCGGCAGAAAACTCAGCACCGTACCGACGCCGGAGAATATCCCGTCGATCACGAACGACCTGACCGCGTCTGGGACGTCGGAGGCGATCAGCGCCGCCTCCACCCTGCCGGAGAGCGTATCGATCCCGAACTGCAGGAGCCTCTGCAGGTTTCCTCCCACCAGATTGAACGTGAAGTAGAACATCAGAGCCATAATGGCTATGAAGGACGGGATCGCAGTGTATTTACCCGTCAGGACGCGGTCGATCCTGCGGCTGCGCTCGTGTTCTTTGCTTTCGTGAGGCTTTATTACCGTGTTGGCCACGAGTTTTTCTATAAACGAATATCGCATGTCCGCGATGGCTGCGGCGCGGTCCAGACCGCTCTCCTCCTCCATCTGGACGATGATGTGCTCCAGCATCTCGCGCTCGTTTTCGGTCAGTTTAAGCGAATCTATGACTATGTGATCGCCCTCGACGACCTTTGTCGCGGCGAACCTGATCGGCATTCCCGCTGCGTTCGCGTGATCCTCTATCAGGTGCATTATGGCGTGCAGCGCCCTGTGGACCGCACTGCCCTTTCCCTCGTCCGGGCAGAAATCCGTGCGTCCCGGGGTCTCCCTGTAATGCGCGACGTGGATCGCGTGCTCCACGAGTTCCTCGATGCCTTCGTTTTTGATGGCGGAGATCGGGACGACAGGTATGCCGAGCTCGGCCTCCATGCGGTTGATGCGGATCGAGCCGCCGTTGTTCCTGAGTTCGTCCATCATGTTCAAAGCCAGGACCATCGGGATCTCAAGTTCCATGAGCTGCATGGTGAGGTAAAGGTTGCGCTCTATGTTCGTCGCATCGACGATGTTGATGATGCATGTAGGCCTTTCTTCGAGTATGAACTGCCTCGTGACGATCTCCTCGCTGGAGTAAGGTGAAAGCGAGTAGATGCCCGGCAGGTCGGTGATCAGAGTGTTCTCGTGGCCGCGTATCACGCCGTCCTTGCGGTCGACCGTGACCCCGGGGAAGTTGCCGACGTGCTGGTTGGAACCTGTCAGCTGGTTGAATAGAGTCGTCTTGCCGCTGTTCTGGTTCCCCGCGAGCGCAAACGTCAAAACCTTATCGTCGGGGTACGGGTTCCCCGAGCCCTTTACGTGGTATCGTCCGCCCTCGCCGAGGCCCGGGTGCTCGAGCTCGTGGACAGGCTCTTCCTTCACGCTTTCCGCCGTCTGTTTCGGCTTTTCCTCCTTTGCCGGAACGCAGGAGATCTTCTCCGCGTCGGCGACGCGCAGCGTAAGCTCGTATCCGTGTATCCTGAATTCCATCGGATCGCCCATAGGGGCGTATTTTTCAAGGGTGACGACCGTGCCGGGCACGATGCCCATGTCCAGAAAATGCTGCCTGAGCGACCCTTCGCCGCCGACCTCCGTGACGCGCGCGGAATCTCCGATGTTGAGATTTTTTAAGTTCATCTTCCTACCTCTTCACTTTATTAGTATACACTAACGGAGGGCGGATTTCACAGAGCAGGAGAGTATATTCTGTGGCATAATGTTTTTATCCGGAGGTCTAATTCTAATGAAGTCTTCATCCGAACCGAATCCGAGCAAAGCAAGCCGCGTAGGCCCGGGGCATAACAAAACGAATCCGAGCAAAACAATGCCGGACGTCGAAACGCTGCGCGCCGTCCTGAGACGGCTGCTGCATGATGACGAAGCCGATTTCAGGCCCGAGCAGTTGAAAATAATCAAACGCATCGCAAGCGGCAGAGATACGCTCGCGATCCTGCCGACCGGCGCTGGAAAATCCGTATGCTATCAGGTCCCCGGACTGTATTTCGGCGGCCTCACCGTAGTCGTCACTCCTCTGATCGCTCTCATGCGCGATCAGGTCACGCGCCTGCACGGAGCCGGCATACCAGTCGCCTGCCTTTCCGGCGGGTTCTGCTTTGACGGCAGAAAGACGATCACGGATAAATCAGAGACCGCCCGGACCGTCCGCCGCGTATATCTTGCAGCTTCGCGCGGAGAATATAAATTCCTGTACGTCACTCCCGAACGTTTCCAGACCGGTAAATTCCTGCGGTTCGCGAACAACGCGCCGATCAGCCAGATAGCGGTCGACGAAGCTCACTGCATCTCGCTCTGGGGATACGAGTTCCGACCTAAATACCTCGGAGTAGGCAAGACGCTCAGGCGCCTCGAGCGCAGACCCGTCGTCTCGGCGTTCACCGCCACGGCGACTCCTTCCGTGCAGCGCGACGTCATAGAACTTCTGGGACTGAACACCGCTGTAAAAAGGGAAAAATACGATACCCGCGCGAACCTAAACCTCGCGATACGCTTTTTCAGATCAAACCGCGCCCGCACGAACGAACTGCTGCGCTTTATCGACTCGCACCCCGGGCAGAGCGGGATCATCTATTTTTACAACAAAGATTCGCTTCGCAACGTCTATGGATTCCTCGATTCAAAGGGATATCCCGTCGCGGAATATTACGCCGACCTGGGCAGGGCCGCGGGCGTTGGATCGGTAAAAGACGCCGAATACAAGGCTTTCGTAGAGACCGGCGAAAAAAAGATCATGCTGGCGACGTGCGCGTTCGGCATGGGCATAGACAAGAAAGACGTCCGTTTCGTAGTCCATTATGACATCCCGCCGAGCATAGAGAACTACTATCAGGAAGTCGGGCGCGCTGGACGGGACGGCAGGCCGGCCGACTGCCTGATGTTCTGCCGCGTCTCGGGCACCGGCAAAGACGGTTCAGAAAAGGATGGCGCCGGCAAAAGCGATACCTGCAGAGACGGCTCAGACAAGGATGGCGCCGGCAAAAGCGATACCCGCAGAGACTGCTCAGGCGTCAGGATACGGAGGAGAGCCCCCGGGCTGACCCTGCCGCGCGGTTTCTTCACGGACGAAGAGAGCGCTCTGATATCGGAACGCTCTGAGAAGCGCGCAGAAGATATGGAGCGCCTGTGCCTCGGATATCTCGAATATATGGAAAACTCCGCGTCTGAACGCGAGGGAAGCGAGTGGCTGCACGAGCGCATTTCCGAATATTTCGCATCCGGCGGCGGTGATCCGGACGTTTTCTCGCATGATACCGCCGATCCGGGCGATAACACCGGGGATCTGGTAAAAATAGACAGGAACATAGCGCACCGCATAGATAACTTTTACGCGAACAGGACCGCTCTGGCGCGTGAGATAAGGGAATACGCGGTAAAAAACGGCGCGCCGGAGCCAGGGGAACCGATACACGTGGAAGCCTTACTCGGCCTTAAAGGCAGGAAATGCCCGGACGGAGAGGGAGCCCCGAAAGGAGGTAAAGCCTCGGAATACCGGGATGCCGACGGCAAAGTGTCATGCGAGTTGTCCGAACCGCTGTCCTTTTTTGATTTGATGATAGCGGACGCTGTCTACACTCTTGGGAGCTACAGGGTAAGGACTATATACGCCTCGAACGTCGCCGCGGTCTTAAGCGGCGATCCCGACATAAGGCTGAAGGCCGGCCGGAAAAAGGAAATAGAAGATGCGCTCCTCAGGATGAGCCGAGTGTCGATCGCGATCCGCTTCGATCCGAGGCACGGCTTCTGCTATACCGACGAAGAGAGGCGCTGCATCATCTCGGGTCCGTTCCTTCCCCTTGAGAAAAACGCTTCCGGAGGTTTCTCCCTGACAGGTAAGCCGCCTCTGCATACGTACGCGGAGATAATGAACGGGGAATTCTATGTGATCCCGGAAAGGCTCATGAACGTTCGCATGCCCGACGGGTCGAAGATGCAGTCTTCGCGCGAGAATCTGATACTGACCTACTGCATCCTGACACGCGCGAGGATGATAAACGCTGGTCCGGCAGCGCGGCGCGGTTCAGGAACTTCCCGCAGGATCAGATACGATTACCTGTTCGAAAGAGTTTACAACGGCGCAGCCATTCCTGATAACCGCGAACGGAACCGCATGATGCGCACGCTCCGCAGGAAGACCGGGATCGTGCTGTCATACCTCACCGCGTGCGGAGGAGCAAGGCTGAAGGGTTTTGAAGAATACGGCGATTCGGTCGGAGTGATTTTGACGTTTTAAAAATCGATAAATTTCACAAGCCGTTTTGCACCGCGTGATGTTACGAAGCCGTGCGAATCGCTGTAAAATTACGCGTTTTCACGCGAATCATACCGTGAGAAATGCGCCAATATTTGTTTGTTTTCTTTCAGGGGTCGGCCATATCGGTCTGCCCCTGAAATCTTATTGAGGGGCACTGCGTGCCCACGAGTATTTTCTAATAAATATTTATTGGGGGCACTTCGTGCCCCGGGTGTTTTTATGAATAAAGATTTATTGGGGGCACTGCGTGCCTCCGAGTGTTTTTTTGAGGATAATTGTGATTCGATGCGTGGGTCTGCCGGTTTGTGTAAGGTCACAAAGGCGCCTTCCGGCGCCCGGTGATCTTATTGAAGGATGATCTCACAGTCACTCACAGTCATCCGGCCATGTTTTCCTTTCTGTCATGATAATGCCGCGTGAGAAGCGTGCCCGGGAACCGCAGGGAGTCGTCCCGGAGAGTCGGGTCGCCGACATATCCGGGCGCGCCAGCGCATGCGGCATGAAAGAATGACAAAATCTAATAATGCTATCGGCAATCAATAAAAAATGAAAAGGAGATAATTAAAATGACAAACATTGATTCAATCTATACGCCGCACGTCCTGAAAGAAACGAGCAGCGGATTCTACTCATTCCGCATCGAGGACGAAATGCTCAAAACCCGTGAAGTACAGTGCACAGGCGAGATAACCGACGCCACGTGCGATTCTTTGGCGATGCAGCTCAGGTATCTGAACGCGGTCGACCCGGAGAAGGAGATCAAACTCTTCGTGAACAGCCCCGGAGGCGAAGTATCAAGTGGGCTGGCGATATACGACGTCATGAAATCGATCACGTGCCCGATAAGGACGATATGCCTCGGCATGGCGGCGAGCATGGCGGCGATACTGTTCATTTCGGGAGATCAGCGCGATATGCTGCCCCACGCGCGGATCATGATACACGACCCGCTCATCGCTAATTTCGGAGGGTCCGCCCTGCAGGTAAAATCGCTCAGCGACGATCTGCTGAGGACTCGCGAGATAACGGGTTCCATCCTCGCCGAGCATACCGGAAGGACCCTTGAGGAAATATTCGAAGCGACGTCAAAGGACACGTACTTCAGCGCCGAAGAAGCCGTCAGCTACGGCATGGCTGACAGGATAATCACTACTGTTTAACGCAGCGAAAGGAGCAAAAACTAATATGAAAACCAAAATGACTGACAGACTGTCAACAAATCAGGACACTTGCAGGATACTCGCCGCCGGCGAGACCGCATCCAACAACACCTGGAAGACCGGGCTCAATAACAACGACCTGGTCATCGGCTCCACCGGCGCGGGCAAGACCCGCAGCTACGTGAAGCCGAACCTGCTCCAGGGGAACGAGAGTTTCATCGTGACTGACACGAAAGGCCTGCTCGTAAAGGAAGTCGCGCCGGCCCTGAAGCGCGCCGGATACCGGGTGATGCACGTAGATTTCACCGACCCGGGCTCTTCCTTCGGCTACAACCCTCTCGACTACGTCAGATATGACGCGAAGAAGGGCAAATACAACGAGCAGGACATACTGAAAATCTCCGAATCGCTCTGCCCGGTAGAGGATTTCAGAGAGCCGTTCTGGGACCACGCCGCCAGGCTGTACGTCGAGGCTTTGATAGGGTACGTCCTCGAGTGCCTGCCGAAAAAAGAGCACACTCTGGAATACGTCCTGAAGCTTCAGTCCGCCATGACCACGACGACAGAAACCCTGCTGGACGAAAATCTCGCGCAAAACCCCGACAGTTTCACTTCGAGGAAGTACGCGTCGTTTAAAGGAAGCGAGCGCGCCGATAAGATGAATGCGAGCATACTGGGCATAATTGCCGAGAAGCTCGACAGTCTGACCTTTGACGGCACCATGCGGATGTACTCAAAGAAAAACCGCATCAGGTTCAGGGACATCGCCGACGAAAAGACCGCTGTTTTCCTGACCGTCAGCGACACAGACCGCTCGATGGACAGGCTCGTCAGCCTGTTCTACGCCCAGGCGATGCAGGACCTCTGCGATTACGCCGATAAAGAAGGCCTCAGCGGGACTCTGCCTGTCCCTGTCAGGCTGTATCTGGACGACTTTGCGACTAACTGCGTGATAGCCGACTTTGATAACATCATCTCGGTCATAAGATCGAGGGGGATGTCAGTCAGCATCATACTGCAGAGCCTGACGCAGTTGTCCGGCATCTACGGCGAGGCAAAGGCGTGCACCATCGTCAACGGATGCGACCACATACTGTACCTCGGCGGCCAGGATCGGAAGACCGTAGAATACGTGTCCCTCCGGGCAGGTAAAACGGCCGACACTGTCATGAACATGCCCCTCGGCAGAGGCTATCTGTTCTGCCGGGGCACGGCGCCAAAGCAGGTCACGCCGTACTCGCTTAAGACTCATCCGCGCTATTCGGAACTGGACGAATGCGCTCCCGAAGCGAGCGCCGGTCAGGGCCCGATCCCGGATGAGCAGTATTCGGAAGGAAAGGAGAGTATCTGATGGAAAATCAAAAGAAGACCGGTCTGGGGGAGCGCATCGCGCTCCTCGAATCGGATAATAGCGAGCCCGTGCGCGCGGGAAAGGACGAAATGCTCCGGACGCTGCATTCGCTCGCCGGAGCGCCTCTGGCGCAGATATACCGCTTCCGCGAGCCTGACAACGCATTCGCAAAAGACCCGTGGGCAGAGATATTCAGCAATCTCGACGGTTCGGGCCTCATCTCGGTCGATCCCGGCGACGCCGAAGAACGCATGAACCTCGCGGAGTTTGGCGAACTCATCAGAATAGACGAGAAGGCATATGCGGACGAGCCGTACTACAGCCCTGATTACGTGCTTCTGATGGACGTCCTCCGTGCCGTCGCGCAAGGCGTTTAGCCGGATATGAAAGGATATAAAGATTAGGTCGCCAAAAGTCGGG
>DKRJ01000034.1 GCA_002472145.1 Clostridiales bacterium UBA7285
AAAGCCTGCTAAGTAAAAGTCAAGGATAAATAAGAAAAAGTGGAGAAATGAAAATGGGTATACAAAATAAAACTGTCTTCATTCAGGCAGTCTCAAATGATCATTATGGGTAGCTGCAGTCAGACCTCTGTTTTAGCTTGGTTGCGCAAACATTCCTTTACTTTGCCGTAATAAACCCGGAGAAACTTATTAGCCCCTGCCGTCATATATACGAGGTAAGGTTTGTTTTCGGCCTTCTTCTTGAACAAAAACTGACTTACGGGGTCATCATCTCTTGGCCCAACTTGGAGCATGACCTTCATGATCTGGAACAGTGTCTTTCTGAGCCTTGCAGAGCCGCATTTTGATGCATGTCCGCTTTTATGTACAACCTGGCCAGAATCGTCCTTTCCAGGATCAACACCGGCAAATGCAGTCAGTGCTTCGCGATGAGTAAAACGGCTGATGTCTCCGATCTCAGCAATAAGCTGAGGACCAAGACTTTGCCCGACACCATACATAGAAAGCACAGTATTGTATTCCGGAAGTGTAGAGGCAAGGTCATTCATCCTCTTGCGAAGCTGCTCGACATGCTGCGACATGAGGTTCAGCTGCTGAATGCTGTCCTGTATCAGCTCTTTATAGATTGGATCCTTAGGAACGGCAGGTACAAGGCTTTTGGCCTGCTCGTAAATCGCTCCAGGTTTATCTGGCTGATATTCGTATCTATGGTGTTTACAGAAGTTTTGATAACGCTCTGTGAATACCTTAAGCCCGGAATCCAGAACACAGTTTACGTGCCAGAAGGAATAAGCGTAATCAACCCATTTTTCGCTCCCATCGGAACGAACAGGACTGTCAAAAAGCTTATTGACACCCGGATATGTTTCGTCAAGAAGTGCGATCAGGTTGGTCTTGGCTGAAGTCTTCTGTTTCATGAAGAAGTTAAATTGTGAATTAAGAGTTTTCAGCTCAGCGCGAGTAGTATCCATAGCTGAATACTCATGCAGAGAAGTCCAGTTGTCAAGTGTATAACGAGCGATTTTCTTTGCATCTGCCGGATCTGTTTTAACTTTTCGGATTGTGTTGTTGCCAAAGTTTTTGATCAGATGCGGATTGACTGCACAAACAAACAAGCCTGCCTCTGACAGGGTATTGCAGATCGGCTCATGATAACGGCCTGTGCTCTCCATAACGACCTTTGTCTCCCCTTCCAGGGATGCAAGGTAATGGACGAGATCATGAAGATCCTTGAAATTGTGATACACATCAAATGGTTTATGAAGGACGATACCGCCTGGCTGCAGGACAGCGACTGTACTTCTGCCTTTTGACACATCAATACCTACTGCGTTTAACATAACTGATACCTCCGAGATAATGATTGCAATGGATGACCAGTTTTCTCATTGCCGATTCAATCTCCTGGGGTATCACACGAACGCAATGTAATGATTCACATCGGTTCAACCTGCATAAACCAAACGGCTGCAAATGAGTATGGCTGACTGACTGGCTTTCGTACGGACGCCGATGGTCCTAGGAGGCTAACGTCAGATCCATGCCATCCCATTGTACAGCGTTAGCAATGAAAGGAAGCAGATCCTGGCTGGCTGCTAGGTATCTGTTACCTACATCTTTATTGTAGGAGGAGGCAGAAATAACTACTGCCGCTAAAAGCTTCCTGATAGATGGTTTTGATATTTCCCTCGTCGTCACTGTACATGTAGCAGAGACCGTCGGAGATAGCTATCAGATACTTATTCTTCGGGTCCGTCTCCGTGTCCCCGTCCAGGAGTTTCTGTGCCTCGTAGAGCCCGGCGTCCAGGTTGCTCCCCTTCGCCAGGAAGTTATCGTCGGTATCGACCTTATCTATTATTTCCAGCAGCGCGGCCTGATACGCCGCCGAGTCTGTCTGTGCTGCCTCGGAAAGCCTCTGCACGTCGTTCATCAGTTCGTCCGTCAGGTCCGACAGAGCCAGGACTGTCTCTGCGCTTCCCCTGAACAAAACGACGCCCACGCGGTTGGAAACGTTGTTCCTTTCCTGCGCGTCTTTTAGATCGGAAAGGTATTTCGCGAGGCTCGGGATGGTCAAACGCGAGCAGTCGGATGAGTCGACGACAAAAACGATGTCGTTCTTTATCGGGTCTTCCGCCGATTCTATCCCCAGCGTGACGGTCGTTGATTTATGCCCTTCACTCAGTTCCACAGGCGAAGCGGTCTTCGTCAGTTCTATGCGGTCGTTTGAATTTCCGGGATCGCTGTCCTCCGCAAGAGCAGGCGTGAACACACCTGCCGCCAGCACCAGAAGCAGGATGAGCGCAGGCCATCCGGACTTTCGCACGTGCTTTCTCATAATGATCTCCCACTTCGCTTAAAAACTATATAAAAAGTAAATGATTTCGATCGCGCAGCTGCCATCAAAAAGCGATGCATTTTTATCATCTTATCACATATATATTACTTGAAAGGGCCAGAATTGAAAAGGGATGACGGTCCGCGATCTCATTGATACGATAACACGATCTTGAATAGTTTAATGTATTATATATATAGCAATAGGAAAGCATCACGAAAGGAATCACTAAATGAAAACCATTGAAAGTTTTACCGTCGATCATCTCAGGCTCGTGCCTGGGATATACGTATCGCGCAAAGATCATCAAGGCGGCGTCACGCTGACGACATTTGACCTGCGCATGACCGCGCCGAACCGCGAACCGGTGATCGATATGCCGGCGCTCCACACGATAGAGCATCTCGGCGCCACTTACCTCAGAAATACGCGTGACGACGTCGTCTACTTCGGGCCGATGGGCTGCCGCACCGGCTTTTATCTCATCTTGTTCGGCGACCTGAAGCCGGAAGACGTGTATGAGCAGATCCTGGCCATGTGCGATTTCATCCTCGGATACGAGGGCGATATCCCCGGCGCAAAGCCCGATCAGTGCGGGAACTGGTCAGAGCAGAACCTCGGCATGGCGAAATACTATATCAAAAAATACAAAAGCGCGCTTACGGATACTCCGTGTTTCAACTACCCGGAGCGGTAAGCGCGCCGCGTTCAGATCGACAGGATCCCCAGCGCGTTGGCTATGGAACTGAGCAGTATTATCAGTATGCATGCAGGGGCCAGGTACTTCAGGCAGAATCTGTACATCCCCGCGCGCTTGAAATCCGATGAGATGCGAACTTCCTTCTCGATCCTTTCGAAGCCTGCCTTCTTAAGGACGAGGAGGCACGTCGCCAGAGCAGCGACAGGCATCATGATCGAATTCGTCAGAAAGTCAAAGAAATCAAGCGGCTGCATGCCGAATATAGTCAGATCCGACCACACCCCGTAGCCGAGAGACGACATGATCCCGATGACCGCCATGAATACGCACATGAGCAGGCAGCATTTAGGGCGGCTCCAGCCGAGTTCGTCCTCAAATGTGTTCACGCTCGTCTCCATCAGGGAGATCGCGCTCGTCACCGCGGCAAGCAGGAACATCGTAAAGAACGCTATGGCGACCGCCGTGCCCAGGCGCATGCTTTCGAATACTTTCGGAAGCGTGATGAACGTCAGCGAAGGACCCGCCTGCAGTTTTGATACGTCACCGCCGAAGAACGAGAACACGCTCGGGATGATCATGAGCCCGGCGAGAATCGCCACGGCCGTGTCAAAGAATTCGAGCTGCCTCGTGCTCCTGTCTATGTCGACCTCTTCCTTCAGGTACGAGCCGTACGTGTAGAGTATGCCCATCGCGATCGAGAGCGAGTAGAACATCTGTCCCATCGCCGCGACAACGGTCATCCACGAAAAATGCTCCAGATCCGGTATGAAAAAGTATTTGACCCCGGCGAGCGCACCCGGCCTCGTGACCGAATAGATCGCGACAAACACCGCGAGCACCACCAGGACAGGCATCATTATCTTCGATATCTTTTCGACGCCTTTCTGGACACCCGCCAGAATGACAGCAAATACCATCGCCGCGAACAAAACAAAATACAGCACGACGGAGCCGCTGTCCGAAATGAAGGCACTGAAATAACTGTCCCCCGCCGCTTCAGCCGCGTGGCCGGAAACGTATGCGACCAGATATTTAAGGACCCAGCCGCCGATGACGCTGTAATACGGGACTATGAGCATAGGAACGATCGCGTTTATCCAGCCGCCGAACTTCAGCAGGCCGGATCTGCCGAACGCCTTGAAACTTCCCGCCGGTCCGCGCTTTGTCATGCGGCCGGTCGCAGTCTCTGAAACGATCAGCGTGTAGCCGAAGGTGATCGCGAGCACGATATACACGAGCAGGAACATTCCGCCGCCGTACTTTGCCGCCAGATACGGGAATCGCCAGATATTGCCCAGGCCCACGGCGCTTCCCGCCGCCGCCAGCACATATCCCACCTTCCCGGAAAACGTCGCTCTACCCTTTGCGCTTTTTTCAGACATCTCGAATAAACCCCTTCTGTATTTTTTGTGTCCGCAGACAGATAAATAGAAGATTATCACTATTCGACATGTAAATCAAGGCAGTTGATGCAAAATCGGAATCAAAAAAGCGCCGCTCAAGCGGCGTTGAAACGTGGTATTGACCGCGCTCTTTTTTATTTTTGCTCTTTCACCGCGCGCGTCGCGAAAAAGCACGGGATGTTCAGATCGTGCAGCCTGCCGGAACCGTTTATGTCATCGTAGATATCGGTCAGGCGGAAGCCGGCCTCGAGCTGACCGCCGATCTGCTCCTCCAGCGTGTGCGAGAACTGGACGCCGGAATCGCTTTCGCGCATCTGCCTCATATGTTCCGGTTCCGACAGCGGATCAAACGGAAGCGAATTGGAAACGACGGTCTCGTCTTCGTCCGCGAAAAGATAGTTGATGCTGTTGTCCATGCCCGCCAGAAGAATGCCGCCCGGCTTAAGGACGCGGAAGCATTCCCTCCAGATCGGCCGTACGTCTTTTACGTAGCAGTTCGCGACAGGATGGAATATCAGATCGAAGCATTCGTCCGGGAAAGGCAGCGGCTTCGTCATATCGGCCCGCACTATCTCGACGTCATACCCCTCGCGCTCCGAGACCATCTTCTCGCTTGCGAGCTGCTCACATGAATTATCCAGCACGGTGCATTCCGCCCCGAGCGCGGCAAAGATCGGGATCTGCTGCCCGCCTCCGCTCGCCAGCCCGAGGATCTTCTTTCCGTCGATCCCGTCGAACCACACGTGCGGCACGGATCTGACCGGAGTGAGTTTTACGTCCCAGGTCCCTGCTTTGGCGCGGGAGAATTCTTCGTGGGTTATCGGCTGTCCCCATTCCCATCCGTCTCTGACCCAGCGGTCGATCGTCTCTGAGTTTATATCCTGATAGTTCATGCTTCCTCCTGAATAAACTGTGATCTGTGTGATATCATTTTACCGTAAAAAACTTATTAGGGGAGGCATGGACATGTGCACAGCTTTTATCTATCGCGCCGGGCAGTCGGCTTTGTTCGGACGGAACATGGATATCGACGTTTCATTCGGGGAGCAGGTGGTCGTAACGCCTGCGGGGTACGAACTGCATCTTAAGAACGGCGGCGCGTTCCGCACCGGGCACGCGATGATCGGGATGGCACGCGAGGCGGCGGGATTTCCCCTTTACGCCGAGGCGGCAAATGACTCCGGACTCGTGATGGCGGGGCTGAACTTCCCGGGGGCCGCGGCCTATCACCCTGCCCGGCCGGACAAAGAAAACATCACGCCTTACGAGTTCATCCCGTGGATCCTCGGGCAGGCGTCGACAGCCGACGAAGCGCACTCGCTACTTGAGAACGTCTCGGTCCTGGGCGTTCCGTTCGCGGAGGGAATGCCTCTTTCGCCGCTCCACTTTTTCATAGGCGACAAAAAACGCTCATTCGTGGCGGAGCCCCGCGAAAACGGCCTCTGCCTTTACGACGATCCGTTCGACGTTCTGACGAACAACCCTCCGTTCCCTTATCACGAATGGAATATGAGAAACTACCGCAGGCTGAGTCCGTGCAACGGCGGATCGCTCTTCGGCGGCGGCCTCGAACTGCCTGCGTACGCACAGGGCATGGGGAGCATCGGACTGCCGGGCGACCCGTCGAGCGCTTCCCGCTTTATCCGGACCGCGTTCGGGCTCGCGAACTCTCCTGAGAGCAGAACGCCTGACGAGGCTGTGGCTCAGGTCTTCCATATACTGGACAGCGTCGCGATGGTCGAGGGGACCGTCGCTACAGAAACTGGAACGCTCGACATAACGCGCTACTCGTGCTGCATAGATCTGGCTGACGGGGCGTTCATGTATAAGACGTACGGCAACAGCAGGATAACGCGCATACGCATGACGAATGAGTCCGTGAGCGCTGCTTCGCTGACAATCTGCTCCCTGCGCCTGGAGCAGGATATCTATGACGAGTGAAGGATCCGCACCATCCTGACGGGCGGCGCCGCGGCGCCGCCTTTATATAAAACATCATGAGACTCTCATGCGGCAGCCCGCTCCCCAGACGGTCTCGATGTATTGCGGTTTGGACGGGTTTTTTCTATCTTTTCACGCGGGCGGCTTATGTGGACCGTGACCGTGGCGGAACCGCACAGCCGCGGACCCCCTGATATGCCCGCCTGTCATTGAACCGCCGCGCCTCGGGTGATATAATCTTTCTGTGATTTAAGATGGCGCAGTATTTTCTTTCGGGGAGGCCGGACAGAGATGGAAGACCAGACGAGATATGAAACTTACACCAGTCCGCTCTCGGAGCGGTATCCGAGCAAAGAGATGAAATACCTCTTCTCGCCGGAGATGAAGTTCCGCACGTGGCGAAGGCTCTGGATCGCGCTCGCCGAGGCAGAGCAGGAACTCGGGCTGGACATCACGGACGAGCAGATCGCCGAACTGAAGGCGCATAAGGACGACATCAACTACGACGTCGCCAAAGCCCGTGAGAAGGAAGTCCGCCACGACGTGATGAGCCACGTCTACGCCTACGGCGTACAGTGCCCTAAGGCTAAGGGGATCATCCATCTCGGAGCGACGAGCTGCTACGTCGGCGACAACACGGATATAATCATCATGGCCGAAGCCCTGAAGCTCATCCGCGCCAAGTTGATAAACACCATAGCCGCGCTGGCGGATTTTGCCGATAAATATAAGGATCTGCCGACGCTCGCGTACACACATTACCAGCCCGCGCAGCCTACGACGGTCGGAAAGCGCGCCACCCTGTGGCTGAACGACCTTGTCATGGATCTGGCGGACCTCGACTATGTCGCAGGATCGCTCAAACTCCTCGGCAGCAAAGGAACGACCGGCACACAGGCGAGCTTCCTCGAGTTATTCGGCGGAGACCACGAAAAATGTCGCAGACTCGATCAGCTTATCGCCGAAAAGATGGGATTCAGCGGCTGCTATCCCGTTTCCGGACAGACTTACTCGCGCAAAGTCGACACCCGCGTGCTTCAGGTTTTGGCGGGGATCGCGCAGTCGGCGCATAAATTCAGCAACGACGTCAGGCTTCTCCAGCACATGAAGGAGATCGAGGAGCCTTTCGAGAAGCACCAGATAGGATCGTCGGCGATGGCGTATAAGCGCAACCCGATGCGGTGCGAGCGCATGGCCAGCCTGGCGAACTACGTCATGGCTGACGTCTTAAACCCGGAGATCACCGCGGCGACGCAGTGGTTCGAACGGACTCTCGACGATTCGGCGAACAAAAGGCTCTCAGTGAGCGAGGCGTTCCTCGCGACCGACGGGATCCTCGAATTGTATATGAACGTTTCCGGGGGACTCGTCGTTTATCCTAAAATCATCCGCGCTCATCTCGACGCCGAGCTGCCTTTCATGGCTACGGAAAACATCCTGATGGATGCCGTTAAAGCGGGCGGCGACAGGCAGGAGCTCCACGAGCGCATCCGCGTCCACTCTATGGCCGCGGCCAAAGCAGTCAAGGAAGAGGGGAATCCGAACGATCTGCTCGACAGGATCGCGGCCGATCCCGCTTTTCATGTAACAAAAGAGGCTTTACAGAAGGTCTTGAAGCCGGAAAACTTCGTCGGCCGCGCGCCGCAGCAGACTTCCGAGTATCTGGACGGGGTCATAAAGCCGATCCTCAGCGAGAACCGGGACGTTCTCGGTATCAAGGCTGAGATCAACGTTTAGGAGAAACTCGCCGCCGCGCCTGGAGCGGCGGGCCGCGTGCCGCGCGCAGCAGCGCAGGCCGCGGCGGCGCGGGGATCTCTGAAGAGGGGATTATTCCCCGGAATGGAGGCACATTTATGATTACCGCAGTAGTAGGCGCAAACTGGGGCGACGAAGGCAAAGGCAAGATCACCGACATGCTCGCCGAGACGAGCGACATCGTCGTCAGATTTCAAGGCGGAAGCAACGCCGGCCACACGATAAATAACGATTACGGGCGCTTCGCGCTGCACATGCTGCCGTCCGGCGTCTTTTACGATCACATCACGAACGTCATCGGGAACGGCACGGCGCTTAATATCCCTAAGCTCATCGACGAGTTGAAACGCCTGACGGACGGCGGCGTTCCGGCTCCGCACCTCATCGTTTCGGACCGCGCGCACATCGTCATGCCGTACCACATCCTGCTCGATAAATACGAGGAGGAGCGCCTCGCGGGCCATTCTTTCGGCTCTACCCAGTCCGGCATCGCTCCGTGCTATTCCGATAAATACGCGAAGATTGGTTTCCAGGTCTGCGAACTCTTTGCGGACGAGGCCGACATACGCGCTAAACTGGAGAACGTATGCACGATAAAAAACGTCCTGCTCCGCGAGCTCTACCATAAGCCTGAACTTGACCCGGAAAAACTGCTTGAAACGATGCGCGGATACCGCGACATGATCGCGCCTTACGCCGCAAATACCGAAAAATTCATGCACGAGGCCGTCGCGGCGGGCAAAAACATCCTGCTTGAAGGTCAGCTCGGCTCCATGAAGGACACAGATCACGGCATCTATCCTATGGTCACGTCTTCTTCGACGCTCGCCGGCTTCGGCGCCGTAGGCGCAGGCGTGCCTCCTTATGAAATAAGACGAATAGTCACGGTCGTCAAAGCATATTCGTCGGCTGTCGGCGCGGGCGCCTTCGTCTCCGAGATCTTCGGAGACGAAGCGGAGGAACTCCGCCGCCGCGGCGGCGATAAGGGCGAGTTCGGCGCCACGACGGGGCGCCCGCGCCGCGTCGGCTGGTTCGACGCGGTTGCGACGCACTACGGCTGCATGATGCAGGGCGCGACCGAGGTCGCGCTCACAGTGCTCGACCCGCTCGGATATCTGGACGAGATACCGGTCTGCACAGCCTACACGGTCGACGGAAAAGAGACGAAAGATTTCCCTGCCCCTACGAAACTCGACAGCGCAGAACCTGTATTCGAGAAACTCCCGGGCTGGAAATGCGACATACGCGGCATCCGCAAGTTCGAGGATCTGCCGGAGGCGTGCCGGAACTACGTCAACACGATCGAAAAACTCATCGGATATCCGATAACGATCGTGACGAACGGGCCTAAGCGCGAAGACGTCATCCATCGCACCCCGCTTATATAGCGGCTGCACCTGTGGGCGGCCGCCTGCTGAACGCCGGAGTGCGGCCGCCCGCTGCGCGTCCGGGTTTTGGCGAAAGATAAATACCGCGCGCGGCGCGGGCGAAATATTTGCTTCATGCGACAGAAAGAGGGTATTTTGAAATGTTCAAAGAAGCGATGCGTCCTGTATGGACAGAGATCAATCTCAGCAATTTCGACTACAACGTAAAGCAGATCAAGGCTAAGGCATCAGGCGGCGCGGAACTGATCGGCGTCATAAAGGCGGACGCGTACGGCCACGGCAGCGTCAGGTGCGCCGAAGTCCTCAGGGCAAACGGCGTAAAGACCTTTGCGGTCGCGACGGTGCAGGAAGCGGCGACGCTCAGAGCCACAGGCGCAAAGGAAGAGATAATCTGCCTCGGCCTGGTGCCGGATCTCTTTGCCGACGACGTCGTAAAATACGACGTGACGCCGGTCGTGTGCTCATCGGAGAACGCCCTCGCGTTTAACGAAGCCGCCGCGAAAGCCGGAAAGAACGTCGGGGTCATAATCGCCGTCGACACAGGAATGGGCCGCATCGGCTATCAGGCCGCCGACCCTGAGACCGCCATCGCTGACATAAAAAAATACGCCTCCCTGCCTAACCTTCACATCGAAGGGATGTTCTCGCACTTCTCGACAGCCGACGCGTACGACAAAACATACTCCCACGGCCAGCAGGAAAAATTCGATTCGTTCTACAATGCCCTGACGGCCGCGGGCATCAAGGTCCCTATGCGCACGCTCGCAAACAGCGCCGCGATCATGGAACTTCCGGGCACGCACTATGACAAAGTCCGTCCGGGCATCATCCTCTACGGCCTCTATCCTTCCGACGAGGTCGACAGGAACCAGCTCACGATCAAACCGGTCATGTCCGTAAAAGCCAGCATCGTCCATCTGAAGGACGTCCCTGCCGGCTTCTCCGTCGGATACGGCAGAAAATACATCTCCGAGAAACCCGCTAAGATCGCCACGATAAACCTCGGATACGCGGACGGCTACCCTCGCCCGTACTCCCCTGTCGGCAAAGTCATCGTCGACGGAGTGATCGCGCCTATAGCCGGAAACATCTGCATGGATCAGACCATGATCGACGTCACGGACGTTCCGCGCGTGAAGGTCGGCGACGAAGTGACCGTAATGGGTTCGGACGGCAGAAACGAGATCAGCGCCGAGGACATCGCGAAGGCCACCGGCACCATCTCATACGAGATCGTCTGCGCATTCGGTCAGCGCCTCCCGAAGGTCTACGTCAAATAATGGCACACGAATACATCGCCGTCGTCGGAGGCGTGAACATCGATATCGGAGGCCAGTCGTCGGCAAAACTCATCCCGCGCGATTCCAATCCGGGCGTCTTGAGCATGGGCATAGGCGGCGTAGGCCGCAACATCGCGCAGAATCTGGCGCTCCTGGGCGCGGACGTCCGCTTTCTGACGGCTTTCGGCGACGACGATCACGCCGCTCTCATCGAGGCGGGATGCGCTTTGTCAGGGATAGACATAACGCATGCCCTTAAAGTTCCGGGCGGCGCCACGTCTACATATCTGTACATAAACGACTCCGACGGCGACATGGCTCTGGCCGTGAACGACATGGCCATCTGCGAGAAGATAAGCCCGGAGTACCTGTCCGCAAACCGCGGCCTGCTCCGCGGGGCCTCCGCCGTCCTGGTCGACACGAACGTTCCCGAAGAGACGATAAGGTATCTGGGCCGGCTTTGCGAAGAATGCAGCGTGCCGCTCTTTGCCGATCCCGTATCTGTCTCAAAGGCCGTCAAACTTAAAGGTTCTCTGTCCGGGCTCCACACCCTTAAGGCAAACCGCATCGAGGCGGAACTCCTCTCGGGAGTCTCCGTGACCGATGACCAAAGCCTCACCCGCGCGGCAGAAGCGCTCCTTAAGGCGGGCGTAAAGCGCGTGTTCATCACGCTGGGCCAGGGCGGTGTCCTGGCAGCCGACGGAAACGAATCGCTCCGCGTCCCCTCTATGCACGCAGACGTAAAGAGCACGACCGGGGCTGGCGACGCCTTCACCGCCGCTCTCGTCTATTGCTATCTGAAAGGAATGACTTTGCGCGAAACATCTGTATTTGCCACGGCCGCGGCATCTGTCGCCGTCGAAAGCGAGCGCGCCGTGAACCCGGACATGTCTCCGAAAGCCGTTATGCGAAAAGTATCCGAGCGATGAGCGAAGCCCCTCGATATTGAAATAGATCCAAATTAGAAAGGAACCCTGATGCAGAATTTAACAAATAAATATCTCGACGTTAATCCCGAGGTGGCGGCCGCCGTCGCCGCCGGCAAGCCTGTCGTGGCGCTTGAATCCACGATCATCTCGCACGGAATGCCGTACCCGCAGAACGTTGAGACTGCTCTCAACGTCGAAAAGATCATACGCGAAAACGGCGCAGTCCCGGCGACGATAGCGATCATCGGCGGACGCCTGAAGGCCGGTCTCACCCCGGAAGAGATCGAATATTTCGGAAAGAAAGGCACCGCCATCACCAAAGCCAGCCGCCGCGACCTGGCGGCCCTCTGCGCTAGTGGTGAGGACGGAGCGACCACGGTCACCACGACCATGATCATAGCTCACATGGCGGGCATAAAGATATTCGCCACGGGCGGCATCGGCGGCGTGCACCGCGGCGCTCAGCAGACCTTTGATATTTCGGCGGATCTGGAGGAACTGGCCTCCACACCTGTCATGGTCATCTGCGCCGGCGCAAAAGCGATCCTCGACCTTCCGCTCACGCTGGAATATCTCGAGACCCACGGCGTTCCGGTAGTCGGCTACGGCACTAAAGAACTTCCTGCCTTCTATTCCCGCCATTCCGGGCTTTCGGTCGACTACGAACTCGACACCCCTGAGGAAGTCGCAAAGATGTTCAAAGCCCAGCGCGATCTCGGTCTGAAGGGCGGCATCCTCGTGACGAACCCTATCCCGGAGGAATTCGCTATGGACGATGCCGTTATTAACAAAGCCATCGACGACGCCATCGCCGAGATGGACGAAAAAGGCATCAAAGGCAAGGAATGCACGCCTTTCCTGCTGGCAGAGGTCGCCGCCATCACGGGCGGAGATTCCCTTGATTCCAACATCCACCTCGTCTACAACAACGCGCGCCTGGCCGCAAAGGTCGCCGCCGCCTACTGCGGGATGGAATAGAAAAAGGCCGCACATGGTAAACTGCATATTTTTAAGAGTTAAAAGACCCAAAAGCCGTACCACAAGGTATGGCTTTTTATATGAGAAAATTGGACTTCCCCTTACTATGCAAGTATACTCTGAAATACCTCGTTATTATTTATTTGACATATACACGCGAGACAGGTATAGTGATCGTGAGCGGAAACTCATGATGTGGAAATCGTCGACTACCATTGAAACTCGCAGGAGGTGTCCTATGTCTGAATATATCGAAACCCCGACGATAGGAGAGATCCTTTCGGAAGAATTCATGAAGCCGTATAATGTTTCGGCTTACAGACTCGCAGCCGATATCGGCGTCCCGGTCTCCAGGATCCAGGACATACTTCACGGGAGGCGCCGCATAACGGCGGACACCTCCATCCGACTCGGAAAATATTTTGGAGTTTCAGAGAGATATTTCCTGAACCTGCAGGACGACATCGACATTCGCAACGCCAAAGCTGCTATGGGCATGGAACTCGAAAAGATCAAGACGTTATGAATTGCAATCCGTGAATCCCGTTTTTCTGGAACATCAGGCCATTTCCATAATTGCGTCGTAAAAAAACAGTACATTATCTTCCGCGCCATTTACTAATCTTTTGTAAACTTTATCATTTGGAGTAATGTAGTTTCCGGCTGCATTAATTAGCAGCGGTATATCAGATGTGTTATCTATGCCCCATTTATAGCCCTTTTCGGAAAGCCCGTTTTTCAACATCACTTCTTCGAGATAAGAGCCAAATATAATAGACATACTCCATATCTGATGCTCCGTCGGTCTGTCGCGAGAGATATCTTTTGAATAATAATCCAATATTTCTTCCAGATCTTTTATGCTGTTTCTGGAAAAGTCAAAATCTTTTTCGAAGCTTTTTGCGTAGCGGATCGCTGTATCGCAATTTTGTTTCGCATTTTCTTCAACTCTGGCGCTTTGTAAGTTGTCACTGTTGTCCTTTTTTGATTTGTGAAAGAACTTCATAGTTATCTCCTTTAAACGCCTTCATGCGCTCCGTCGCCCAGCGGCGGAAATGCGTGGCCTCCTCGCATTGAACTGTTCGCAAACGTCACCTTTCCTCCCGGAAATACGGCAGTCCGAGGCTCGCAGGAGGCTGACTGCTGCGTCTGTTGCGCATGCTCGTGATGACGAGAACGATGATCGTAACGACGTACGGCAGCATTTTATACAGTTCCTTCATCCTCAGGTCCATGCCTGTCGGGATGAACAGGTAAAGTATATACAGCCCGCCGAACAGGATGGACGCAAAGATCGAAACGTTCGGTCTCCATAGTGTGAAGATGACGAGCGCGATAGCCAGCCATCCTCTGTCGCCGAAGCCATTGTTCGACCAGACGCCGCTGGCGTAGTCCATGACGTAGTAGAGGCCGCCGAGTCCTGCTATCATGCACCCCGCGCACGTCGCGAGATATTTATACTTCGTGACGTTGATCCCGGCTGCGTCCGCCGTCGCCGTGTTTTCGCCCACCGCGCGGAGGTTGAGCCCGCTCCGGGTGTGAGTCAGGAAGTATGACGCCAGTATCGCGATGATTATCGCCGTATAGGCGAGGAACCCGTACGAGAGGAAAACCTTACCGAACCATCCGAGTTTGTCCGCGATCGGCATATACCTGTGGAAATAGTAGCTCGTCGTCGAGAGGCTGATCGACGGCACATCCGCGCCGGAAAGTTTGATCAGCGACCCGCCGAAGAAATTTCCGAACCCGACGCCGAACGTCGTCATCGAGAGGCCCGTGACGTTTTGATTCGCTCTGAGCGTAACGGTCAGGAAGCAGTACAGAAGCCCCATGAGCAGAGACCCCGCGAGGCAGGACAGAAGCGGTATCATGATCGCAAGGAACGGATTCGCCTCCGCGTCGCCCAGCGACTGCTCGTACGAAAAGGCCCCGATCACCCCGCACATTCCGCCGACGTACATGACGCCCGGGATCCCGAGGTTCAGGTTGCCGGATTTCTGCGTTATGGTCTCGCCTGTCGATCCGTACAGAAGAGGAATGCTCTGCACGACGGCTCTCGATACAAAAGCAGCAATATCGATCATTTTACTTCCTCCTCAGTTTTCAGATCCGGAGCGTCCGGAAGGTTTATCGCGGCCACCTGCGCCGCAGCGCCGGGATCGTCCGCTTCTCCGGCTTTGGCCGTCTCAACGGCATTTTCCGCTTCTCCGGATTTGTCAGCCTTGTCTCCTTTGTCGGACTTTCTGAAATTCACCTTATACGTCAGGAAGAATTCGCTTCCGATGATGAAGAACAAAATAATTCCCGTCAGGATATCCCCGAACGACGAGTTGAGCTCGAACGCGGATGAGATCTCAGCCGCGCCTTTTTCGAGGAACGCGATCAGGAAAGAACTGGCGATCATCGACAGAGGGTTGAATTTACCGAGCCACGCGACGAGTACCGCCGTAAAGCCTCTGCCTCCAGCGATCGATGTCGTTATGGTATGGTTCGTACCGCCGACTAAGAGGAGACCCGTGATGCCGCACAGCGCTCCGGAGAGGAGCAGGGTCCTTATGATCACGCGCTCGACGTTAATCCCGACGTAGCGGGCGGTGTTCACGCTTTCTCCGACTACGGATATCTCGTAGCCGTGCTTGCTGTATTTCATGTAAATATACATGAGAATGGTCAGCCCGGCGACGATCAGAACGTTAAGCAGGTATTTCTGCCCCGCGACGTAAGGGAACCAGCCCTCGTTGCCGTCCTGATTGATGATGCCGACCTGTCCCGAGCCCTTCGGAGATTCCCAGACGATCACGTAATATGCGACGATCTGCGTCGCGACGTAGTTCATCATCAGGGTGAACAGGGTTTCGTTGGTGTTCCATCTTGCTTTGAAGATCGCGGGGATCAAAGCCCAGACTGCGCCGGCCGCCGTCGCGGCGACAGCCATTATCAGAACGAGAACGCCGTTTTGGACTTTGCCGCCGAGTTTTATCATGCACGCCGCTGTGGCCAGAGCCCCCGCAAGCACCTGCCCTTCGCCGCCGAGGTTCCAGAACTTCATGCGGAACGCGGGCGCCAGAGCCAGCGCAATGCTAAGCAGCATAGCGATCTCCTGCAGCAGCGTCCACACCCTGCGCGGGGTTTTGAACGCGCCTTCGAACATCGTCACGTAGACGCTTATCGGGTTCAGGCCGGTCATGACAGTCGTGATGATCGCACAGAAGATGAGCGCGATCACGATAGCTATGAGCCTGATAAGAAGCGATCTGTACCACGGGAGTTCTTTCCGCTTAGTGATATGTATGAGCGGAACCTTTTTTTCTTTAGTCATCTTCGCCTCCCGATTTGGTCATCATGAGCCCGATCGTCTGTTTGTCGGCCTTGCGCTCGTCGAGTACGCCGCTGACGCGCCCCTCGCACAAAACAAGAATACGGTCGCACAGTTCGACCAGAACGTCGAGGTCTTCGCCGACGTAGACGACCGCGACGCCTTTTTTCTTTTGTTTGTTTATGAGATCGTAGATCGTGTAGGACGAGTTGATATCAAGGCCTCTGACGGCGTACGCCGACAGGAGCACGGTAGGTGAGGAGGCGATCTCGCGGCCGACGAGGACTTTCTGGACGTTTCCGCCCGACAGGCGTCTGACAGGTGTGCTGAGGCTCGTCGTGCTGACGTCGAGTTCGTCGACGACCTTTTCGGCTAATTTCTCAGGGGTTTTGCGGTCCGTAAATATGCCGCGGCCCCTGCGGAACGAGCGAAGCATCATGTTCTCCGTGAGGTCCATGTTGCCTACGAGGCCCATCCCGAGCCTGTCTTCCGGAACAAATGAAAGCGCGACGCCGAGCATCGCGATGTCCAGCGGGTCTCTGCCGACTAATTCCTCTTCCGTTCCGTCGTCCGAGATGTATTTGATGGAGCCTTCCTCCACGCGCTGGAGGCCGGCTATAGACTCTAGAAGTTCTTTCTGGCCGCATCCGGATATGCCGGCTATGCCTAGTATCTCGCCGGAGTTTGCGGTGAATGAAACGTCCTTCAGCTTCGTGACGCCCTCGCGGTCCTTTACCGTCAGGCCGTTTACGACGATCCTCGGCTGAGGGTCGACCGGCTCAGGTCTTTCGATGTTAAGGGAAACCGAGTGCCCGACCATCATGTCTGTCATCTCCTGCGCGTCCGTGTCCGCAGTCCTGAGGGTCCCGACGTATCTGCCCTTTCGCAGGACCGCGACGCGGTCGGATATGGATTTTACCTCGTTGAGCTTGTGGGTGATTATGATGATCGCCTTGCCGGAGTCTCTCATGTTGCGGAGGACGTTGAAAAGTTTTTCCGTCTCCTGAGGAGTGAGCACAGCCGTAGGCTCGTCTAAGATCAAAATGTCGGCGCCGCGGTACAGCAGCTTCACGATCTCGACAGTCTGCTTCTGCGAAACTGACATGTCGTATATCTTCTGCTTCGGGTCGACTTCAAAACCGTAGTCCGAGCAGATCTTCTCTATCCTCTGTGCCGCTTTATCGAGATCGTATTTTTCCTTTAGTCCGAGGACGATGTTCTCAGTGGCCGTGAATACGTCCACCAGTTTGAAGTGCTGATGGATCATGCCTATGCCGTAGTCAAAGGCGTCCTTAGGCGAGGAGATGGAAACCTCGCGTCCATCGATTTTAATGGTGCCCTCGTCCAGATAATACAGGCCGGAAAGCATGTTCATCAGCGTCGTCTTGCCGCTGCCGTTCTCACCGAGCAGGGCAAGGATCTCGCCGCGGTAGATGTCGAGGTCGACATGGTCGTTTGCGACTAACGACCCGAAAGTCTTTGTGATGCCGCGCATATCGACCGCGGGGCCGGAACGGGAATTTTCCAAAGGTGAACCCTCCTAGCAAAAAATCAATGGCGGGGACCATTGCGGCAAAAAAGATCCGGAACACCCCGCCACGTTAACATTATAAACCATTTTGCGCCGCGAAAAAAGAAAAGATGGCGGTATATTTAATGACGGCCCGGGAGAATATTTAAAAACCGGATGCAGCTTCCGCATCCGGTTTTTGATCTGATCGGTTTCCGATCTTATCGGTTCCCGATCCGTTCAGTCTTTGATTTGTTCGGCCGCCGATCTCATCAGTTCCCGAAGTTCGTGTCCAGGAGCGTGATGCCGTCGATGTTGACGTTGAAGTAAGGAGCCGATCTGAATTCGGATTCGTGGAAGTATCCGTCAGCTACGACTTCCGTGTCGCCCGTGTAGTCGGCGTCTGTATCGACGTCTGCCATGTAGGTCGTGAGCTCGGCGCCTTCAACGGTGAATGTGGACGTGTCGAATACATGGAGTTCGCCGCTGTTGAGTTTCTCTGTCGCCGCGTCGATCGCTTCCTGAGTTCCCTCTGCCGCGACGCTCGTGTTGAGGTCGGTGAGAACTACGGAGCCTGTCTCAACGGTGCCGGTCCAGTCGGTGTCGATCGCTTTTCCGTCGAGGACCTGCTGGATCGCGTATTTGTAATAAGGTGTCCAGTCGATCCTGGAGGAGATGATGTATGTGTTCGGGCAGGAATCCTGCGTGCTTCCGTTGTAGGAAACGTCAGGAACGCCTGCGGTCTCGCATGCCGTAGGAGCTCCCATCGAGTCGGCGTGCTGGCTGATGAGGACGCAGTGCTCGTTCTGGATGAGGTTGTTGGCCGCTTCTTTTTCGGCGGACTCGTCATACCACGATCCCGTGAACGTGACCTTCATCGTCGCGGACGGGCAGACCGAACGCGCTCCGAGGAAGAACGACGTATATCCGGAGATAACTTCCGCGTACGTATATGCTCCGACGTAGCCGATGACAGCCTGATCTGCCGTGATCTTTCCTGCGTCGATCATCTCGTTGAGCTTCATGCCCGCAGCGATGCCGGCGAGATAGCGCCCCTCGTAGATGGCCGCGAAAGCGTTGTGGAAGTTGTCGAGACCTTCGGTGTGCGCTTTGGTGCCGGTCGCGTGGCAGAACTGCACTTCAGGGAATTCCTTTGCTGCCTGGATCATGAAGTCCTCATGTCCGAATGAATCGGCAAAGATGATGCCGCATCCGTCGTCGACGAGCTCAGCCGCCGCGTCGTAGCACGCTTCGGATTCGGAGATGTTCTTCTTGAACTCGTATTCGAGGCCGAGGTCTTCGCACGCCTGCGTGGCTGCGTTGATGAAGTTCAGGTCGTACGTGGAGTTCTCGTCGTGCAGGAAGATGAAGCCGACCTTCAGGCTGCTCTCAGCATCGCCGCCGCCTTCATTTTCGTTTCCTCCGTTGTTTGAGCCGCCGCCGCAACCCGCGAGCAGTGTCGTTATCGCGAGCGCGAGTACGAGCAGGATAACCAGACTTTTCTTTCTCATTATTGACCCTCCTGAGATTTATCAGTTATAGATTGAACAAATTTATCAAAGCGCAGAAATGAGCGCTTTTAAACGTTTTTCAGACCTCGCAGAACGTGATCGAGTCGTCCGACATGCTCTCGATGCACGCGAGAGGTTCGACCCTGACGCCTTCCGAGCGCAGTTCGTCTCCGCCGCCCTGGAATCTCTTTTCAATGGCGACGGCGACGCCTGCGCATTCGGCGCCGGCCTGCCTCACCAGGTCGAGGAGTCCTCTGAGAGCCTGGCCGTTTGCGAGAAAGTCGTCCACGAGGAGGACTTTATCTTTCGAAGTCAGATAGTCAGCGCTGACCACCATGTTGTAATCGTTGTTGTGTGTGAAGGAATGGACCTTTGTCGAGTAGACGGGGCCGTCCACGTTGCTGGACTTATGCTTTTTTGCGAAAACGACCGGAACGTCGAGTGAATAGCCTGCCGCGACTGCGACGGCGATCCCGCTCGACTCGACCGTCAGGATCTTATTGATACCGCAGTCCCTGTAGAGCGAGGCGATCTCTTCTCCGATCTCTTTCAGGAATGAAATGTCTATCTGCTGATTGAGGAAATTTCCGACTTTCAGGATCCCGCCGGGCAGGACCTGCCCGCTTTCAAGGATCTTTTGTTCCATCGCTTTCATATACGCCCTCCGGAAAGGCTTTGAAAATAAAAAACAGACACCCCAAGAGCGGAGTCTGTCGCATAAGGATCGCGCCGCGGTCTTCCGCCTTATTCCGTTGCCCTTTTCGTGATTTCATGATATAAAAAAAGCCCTCCGATGTCAATCGGAGGTAAGCGTTTTTACCGATTCCGGGCTGAAAAAATAGCGCTCCGGCGCCGGATAACGCCGTAAAGGCGAACGATTGCGACGCAGAAGCGCTTTTTCATTCGTTTTTTGTTCGTCTCAGCGGCGTCGTGGAAACGGAAGCCGCTTTTTATTTCTTCGGCTCGAATACTGCTTTGCTCATCCCGCAGACAGGGCATTCCCAGTCGGCAGGGAGTTTATCGAACGGTGTGCCTGGTTTGATGCCGTGCTCCGGGTCGCCTTTAACAGGATCGTACTCATATCCGCATGCTCCGCATACGTAGATCTGGTTCTCGCTCATTTTCGTTTCCTTTCTGCCGCTCTCCGGCCAGCCGCGAGGCGCCGGAACGGCTAAAATTCCTTCCTTTGTTAAATTTGCCTTAAATTGTCGATATTATGACGACTAATATATACCCGCGATTGACTTTTACTAACCTTAACGTATAATATTTTTACTAATTAAAACGATTAATTTTATTAATAAACGTCCGACATTCCGCCACGTCCGACGAAGTCAATGAGGCGCTGGGCGCCCTATATGCGGCGAATTGGTAATGACAGTCGAAAACAGCAGCACTGTCGAAAAAAAGATAACGTTCCTGTGACAGGAGGTAAAGGAATGAGACAGCAAAAGAAACTTGCGGTAATACTTCTGACAGCGGCCCTGGCGCTCGCTCTTTTCGGATGCGGGAAAAAGGATGATCCGAAGGCCATGAGGCTTGACGCTGCCGAGGAGTTCCTCGAAGAGTTCTTTGACTTCGACGACGAGGAGCGCAGTGAGTGGGTGGAAGCGTTCAGGTCGGACGCAGACGTCACCGCTTCCGGGGAGACGCTTGAGGATGCGCTCAGTAAATTCTATCAGGACGCGTACGGCGAGATTGCGACAGAAGAGTGCATTGACGCCATGTCGGCGGACAGGTACCCTTTCAAATTCGATCTTCAACTCGCCGACGAAGGTGTGACGGACGCCTCGATAGCGAGTGCAAACTGCCATGTGACCGACTCATCCGACGACACCGTGAGTTTCGAAGTGACGTTCCTGCCCGATGAAGCGAACACGGCGCTGAACGCTCCGTTAAAGGGCGAACTCGTCATCGAGATAGAGAACGGGAAAGCCGTCGTGACGTCGATCAGGTTCTTCTGACCCGGCCGCCCTCATCCGGATGCGCTCATCCGGCCGCGCTGATCCGGCCGCGCTCCGCGCCGACGCCGCTGCAAACGGCTCGATACATACTCAAACGGGCAGTTTTTCTGCCCGTTTTTATGTTATCATAATAAGGTAATTTTGATGTCCGGAGGTATCGAATGGTAAATATATTAGGCAGCATCGGGCCGGGGCGCCGCATAGTCGTTCCGATGTTCACTCATTACAGATACATCAAAAAACTCACTGCGCTTCGCGAGGCGGGAAAGACCGGCGAAGAACGCCAGATGATTGCGGATCTGGAGACGTTCTGGATAAACAACATCGAAAAGTGCGGGATCAAATTCGAGATCGAAGGCCGCGAGAACCTGCCGGACAGGTCCTTCGTCATCGTCGCGAACCATCAGTCCTACTTTGATATATTCGCGATCCTGTCACTGATGAAAGGCCGCCAGGTCGGCTTCATAGCAAAGGAAGAACTCGCGCGCATATCGACCCTTAAAAAGTGGATGCTCGCGATGCGCTGCATCCTCATCGAGCGCGGCAACGCCAGGGACGCTCTCAGAGCGATAAGCACCGGCGCGGAGTACGTAAAGGAAGGCTTCAACATGGTGATCTTCCCCGAAGGCACGCGCAGCAAAGGCGGTCCCATCGCCGATTTCAAGCCCGGCGCTCTGAAGCTCGCCGAAAAGGCAAAGGCCCCGATCGTACCTGTCGTCATCTCAGGGACATATAAGATGATCGAGGAGACGAATAAGATAGAGCCTCACACGACTGCTTATCTGCACGTCCTGCCGCCTGTAGAGACGGCTGACATGGAGCGCAGGGAACTGGCAGAACTGTCGCCAAAGATAGAAGCCCTGATCCGGGAAGAATACGAAAAAATGCCGAGGCCTTGAACCCCGGCATTTTAGATTTTATAGCCGTTAATCGTTCAATTCGTGATACCTGAGGCACGCCACGAAGCGGCCGGGCTTCACTTCCTCGATCTGAGGCGATTCCTTAGCGCACTGTTCGGTGGCGTACGGGCATCTCGTCCTGAAGTAGCATCCGCTCGGCGGATTGACAGGGCTCGGGATCTCGCCGTTGAGCATGTCCTTCTGTTCTTTCCTGTACGTAGGATCAGGAACAGGGACAGCCTCGAGCAGGAACCGCGTGTACGGGTGAAGCGGATTATCATAGATGTCGCGCGTCACGCCCAGTTCGCACATCTTTCCGAGGAACATGACGCAGACTCTGTCGGACAGGTATCTGACTACAGACAGGTCGTGCGAAATGAACACGTACGTGAGTCCCATCTCCTGCTGGAGGTCTCCGAGCAGGTTCAGGATCTGTGACTGAATGGATACGTCCAGTGCCGATACAGGCTCGTCGCAGATGATCAGTTCGGGGTTCAGAGCGAGCGCTCTGGCGATGCTGACACGCTGGCGCTGGCCGCCGGAGAACTGGTGCGGGTACCTGTACATGAACTCAGGCCTGATGCCGCATTTACGCATGAGTTCCTCGACGCGGGCCGTGTCCTCTTCTTTTGTTTTGTTGATCTTATGCGTGACGAGCGGTTCTGCAATCAGGTCTCTGACGCGGAGCCTCGGGTTGAGGGACGCATACGGATCCTGGAAAATCATCTGCATCTTGCGGCGCAGCGTTCTCAGTTCCTCGTCCTTGAGTGTGCCCAGATCCTGGCCGTCAAAGAATACCTGGCCGCGCGTAGGGTCGAGCAGTTTGATCATCAGGCGCCCGAGTGTCGATTTGCCGCAGCCGGACTCGCCTACGACTCCGAGTGTCTCGCCTTTATAGACCTCGAGGTTTACGTCCGTGACGGCGTGAACAGTCGCTTTGTTCTTTCCGAATGATCCCGACGTCGTTGGGAATTCCTTAGTAAGGTTTTTGCATTCCACGAGTACGTGCTTATCTTCATTTGCCACTGTTCATCACCTCTTTGTTCGCCAGGAAGCAGCGGACTTTATGTCCCGGAGACACCTCGTACATGTCTGGCTCGTACATCGTGCAGACTTTCATCGCCTTATCGCAGCGGGTGCAGAAGCGGCAGCCCTGAGGAAGGTTCAGAAGGTTCGGTACGAGGCCTCTGATCGTGTACAGATGCTCTTTTGTCTCCGTGACCTTAGGTATGGAGTTCAGCAGTCCGAACGTATACGGATGCGTCGGGTTGCGGAACAGTTCGAATATGTTCGCCTGCTCCATGATCTTGCCGGCGTACATGACGTATACGAAATCGCACGATTCGGCTACGACGCCGAGGTTATGCGTGATCATCATGATCGCCGTCCCGCGCTCTTTCTGGAGCTGCTTCATCAGGAACAGTATCTGCGCCTCGATCGTGACGTCGAGTGCCGTCGTAGGCTCGTCGGCGATCATCAGCGTAGGGTCGCAGATCATTGCCATGGCGATCATGACCCTCTGGCGCAGGCCGCCAGAAAGCTGGTGCGGATATGTGTAGAAGCGCTTTTCCGGCTCAGGGATGCCTACCTTCTGGAACATCTCTATAGTCATCTTTTTCGCTTCTTCCTTAGAGATGTCCTTTCTGTGCTGGCGCACGGCCTCGACTACCTGTTTGCCGATCGTGTAGACCGGGTTGAGGCTCGTCATAGGCTCCTGGAAGATCATCGAGATCTTGTTCCCGCGGATGTCGGCCATCTCATTGTTCGTTTTCTTCAGGAGGTTGTCGCCCTCGAGTTCGATCGTGCCGGCTACTACTTTGCCCGGATGGACGAGCAGCTGCATGATGGACATCGCCGTCATGGATTTGCCGCAGCCGGATTCGCCTACGATCCCGACGGACTCTCCTCTGTGTATCTCGATATCGACTCCGTCGACCGCCGGAACTACGCCCTTGCTCGTGAAGAACTGGGTCTTCAGTCCGGAAACCTTTAATACGGTATCGCTATAGTCGATATCCTTGTTTTCTTCTTTATTCTGCAGAGCGTCTGCCGCTCTTTCGTCAGTCGTTTTCATTACTTCGTCTGCCATGGGATCACCGCCTTACTGTTCCTGAAGCTTCGGGTCGAGCGCGTCTCTTACGGCGTCTCCGAAGAAGTTGAACGCGACTACGAGGATCAGGATCGCGATTCCCGGTGCCAGAGTGATCGTCGGGTTGAGCGACAGATACTGCTTGGTCTGGTTGACCAGAAGGCCCCAGCTCGTCGAAGGCGGCTGCGCGCCGATGCCGAGGAACGAGAGGCTCGCTTCGGTCAGGATGTTGCCCGGGATGTTGTTTGTCGTGAGGACGATCAGCGTCGGGACGCAGTTCGGCAGGATGTGCCTGATCATTATAGTCCATCTCTTGACGCCGATGGAGGTGGCGGCCTCTACGTATTCCTTCTCACGCAGGGAAAGCACCTCAGAGCGGACGACACGCGCCGTGCCGCCCCAGCTTACGACCGAGAGCGCTATCATGACCGTCATGATGCCCGTGCCTAAAGCGTATGAGATGACCATCGCCAGAAGCAGCGACGGGAACGCGATGCAGATGTCCGCGATCCTCATGATTATCGAATCGACCTTGCCGCCGACAAAACCAGCCGTGAGGCCCAGCAGCGTGCCGAGGACCATCGAAATGGCCGTAGGTATGAACGCGACCATCAGCGATGTCCTGCCGCCGTAGATGATCCTGGAGAGGATGTCGCGGCCGAGCTTATCGCAGCCTAAGAGGTGTTCCGCCGAAGGCTTCGCGAGGCTGTTGGAAGTGTCCTGCTCATCGAGACCGTACGGCGCTATGTACGGCGCGAATATGCACATGAGGATGAATAGGATTATGATTATCATAGACACGAGAGCAAGCTTGTTATGCTTGAACATGCCTTTGAATTTTTCCCAGACCGACTGGTTAGGCGCTATTTCCGCTTCTGCCGACTCTTCGAGATGTACCGGAGAAGTGGCGTCTTCAGGGATCCAGCTTGTTCCCTCAGGAACGGGAGTAGTCGTCGTCGCTGCGACGTATTGTAACTTTTTGCTCATGACTTCCCTCCTTTACTGCTCTCTGATCTTAGGGTCGAGGAACGAATACAGGATATCCGCCACGAGATTGCCCAGGATTATTATCAAAGTCGAGAAGATGACGGAGCTCTGGAGCAGAGGCATATCGCGCTGACCGATGGCTTTTACCATCAACTGGCCGATTCCTCCGATGCCAAAGACCGACTCTGTGATGACAGCTCCGGAGAGGAGACTCGCGAACTGCATAGCCATCATCGTGACGACCGGAATCATCGAGTTTTTAAGGCCGTGCCTTACTATGATCGCGCCGTTGCGCAGGCCTTTTGCCTTAGCAGTCCTGATGTAGTCGTTTTTCATGACGCCCAGGAGGCTGGAACGTGTGAGCCTCGCGATGGATCCCGAGGAACTCCATCCGAGGACTATTGCAGGAAGTATCATGTGCTTCCACGTGGAATATCCGGAAATCGGAAGAACTCCGAGCTTATATCCGAAGAAATACTGAAGGAGCATCGCGAGCCAGAAGACAGGAAGAGAAATTCCCACGAGCGAGAGGGTCATGAGTGTTCTGTCCAGCATCGTGTCCTTTTTGATGGCGGAGACGATGCCTGTCGGGATGCCTATGAGCCAGGCGACGAGAGCGGAGCTGATCGCGAGCCTGACCGTGTTAGGGAATGCTTCTTTGATGAGGTCTACGATAGGACGCTTGAATTTATACGAGAATCCGAGATCCCCGTGCAGCATGTCCCACAGGTAGCGTCCGAACCTCACGATAAGAGGATCGTTAAGGCCCATCTGCTCTGAGATCCTTTCGATCGTCGCCGGGTCAGTCTTCTCTTTCATCATTACCTGGACCGGGTTGCCCGGAAGCACCTGGAGAAGAAGGAAGATGATAAGTATTACCGCGATGATCATAGGAATCGTGACCAGTATTCGCTTTACAATATACTTAACCACTTATTCTCTACCTTTCACTGAAAAGGGGAGCCGCAAACCGATATCCCGCGGCTCCCATCCAATACCTCTTTATTCGGACGCCCGCCCGGCCGCTGAGTCGGACGGGCGTTCACATGACTTTAACCGTAGATAACTTTAATTTTTGATGGTTTTAACTGTTGATTGATCTGATGATCGTTTTTACTGATGTTCCGCGCCGGGTTTTCTTCCGGCGCTCCGCCTTAGAAACCGAAGTCTCTCAAGAGGTCCTTAAGAGGTTCAGCCCTCGAGGCTTACTCCGTAATAGCTGCAGTCGCCGTAGCCTGCCCACATAGGAACGAATCCCTTGACTCTGTCCTGAAGCACTCTGATCTTTGTTCTGTGCCAGAGCGGGATCATGGCCGCGTCGTCGCGGGTGATGATCTTATCGAGTTCAGCGTATTCCGCCGCTCTCGCGTCAGGATCTGTGATGTATCTGGCCTTCTCGAGTCTGTCGAGCGCATCCTGGTTCGTGTAGTTCCAGGATCTTGCTACGTTGTTTGCTCCGCCGTACATCTGATACAGGAAGTTGTCCGGATCGTTGAAGTCGGCTGTCCAGGAAGTCCTGTACATAGGGAGTTCACCTGTGGCTCTTACCGAATACCATGTAGCGTTATCGTACTGTTCGATCGTCGCGTTGATGCCGATGTCCTCGAAGTTCTTTCTGATGAACTCGTTGATCTCGATATCGTTCTGGCTCGCGTCGTTCGTCTGGGTGATCACGAGGTCGAATCCGTCAGCGTATCCCGCTTCGGCGAGGAGGGCCTTAGCTCCCTCAGGGTCGTATTCGATAGGCTCGAGGTCTGCGTTGTATCCCGGTACGCCTTCAGGAAGGAATCCTGACGCAGGCGTAGCCGCACCGTAGTACAGATCGGAGATGATGGTATCTCTGTCGATCGCCATCTGGAGCGCTTTGCGGACTCTCACGTCGTTGAGAGGTTCGATGCCCTCGTTGATCGAGAGGTAGCTCGTTCCGAGGACGGTCTTTTCGCTGATGTTGTCTTTCCACTCTTCAGAATCTCTGTACTCAGGGATGCTGTCGAGCGAGTGGTCGAGGTCGAATACGTCGATCTGTCCGGAGTCGAACATCATCTTCTCGGTCGAAGCGTCAGGAACGACCTTGATGAGGATGCCATCCATCGTGGATGCGCCCTTCCAGTAATCCTGAAAAGTCTCGAGGTATACGTGGTCGTTCAGAGCCCATTCAGAGAGCTTGAAAGGACCGGTGCCCGCGAAGTACTGAGGGTCGGAACCGTAAAGGCTGGTGCTTCTGCCGCCGCCGGCTTCGTCTGCCGCGTCGCCTGCTTCTCTGTTGCAGATCGACCAAGGAGCCGAAGCTACCATGGCGATGAACGGAGCATATGCCTGTTCGAGGGTGATCGTGACTTCATAGTCGCCGTTGCAGGTGATTCCGACGTTCTCGACTGTGTCGATCTTTCCGTCGAGCATGTCCTGTCCGCCCTTGACCATCGTCATCCAGGAAGCGTTTACACCGGCTCTGTCAGGCTGAAGCATACGGTCTACAGTGTAGAGTACGTCATCAGACGTGAATTCTTCGCCGTTGTGGAACTTGACTCCCTGACGGAGCTGGAACGTGTAGTTCAGACCGTCGTCGCTGACCGTGTATGATTCGGCCAGATCAGGAACGAATTCGTTCTCACCCGCGTCGTTTGTCTCGACCTGGAGGAGCGTATCCATGCAGTTGAGCATGAGGATGTAGTCCGCCGTGGTCTCGGCAGGGTCCGCGGATTCAGGGTCTGCCTGATACGTGATCCTGAGAACATTTGCAGGGTATCCGTCGTCGTAGTTGACAGTGGATCCGCCGTCGTTGCTGTCACCGCCGTTGTCGCCGCCGCTGCCGCCGCAGGCTGCGAGCGTCATGATGAACATCGCGGAGATAAGCAAGATCGCAAGAATCTTCTTCTTCATTTCTTAACCTCCTAACAATCTTTAACCATCGCTTCTTAAAAATGCCAAAAAAGCATTTGAAAGAATTATGTACATGATAACTTTTTTTTATGTAAAATGCAATAAATATATCCTCGTTTTTGGTAAAAAATGTCAAAAAAGTAAAGAGCGGATGAATTTGCATTCACCCGCAAAAATAAAATCTCATCAACGCGCCTTTCGGCGTTCCGGCGTTAAACGTTGGAACTACCGCGGTCGAGAGCCGGACCTCAGACCGGCCGCGAGGGCCGGCTGATTATTTATGCGCTGATATTTATGCTATGTATTTTATTTAGACCACGCGTAATATTATTAGTATACTTCTCTAACCTTCTATCGCGTCGATCGCCTTTATCACGGCGGATCTGAACCCGTTTTCCTCGAGCGCGGCGACTCCCCGGATCGTCGTTCCTCCTGGTGAGCATACCGCGTCCTTCATGGCGGCCGGATGAGTTCCCGTCTCCAGATAGAGCTCCGCCGTTCCCGCGAGCATCTGTGAGGCTATCCTGTAGGCCGCGCCGCGTTTCATTCCGTACTTCACGCCGGCGTCTCCGAGCGCCTCGATGAACATCGCGGCAAAGGCCGGACCGCATCCGCTGATCGTCGAAGCGGCCGAGTAGGCCTTAGCGTCGACAAATTCAAGCAGCGCGATACCGGAAAATACTTTCTTGAATATTTCAAGCTGCTCGTCTGTCAGGCTGTGCTTTTCCTCGCAGACGACGACGCCTCTGCATACCGCGACGGGAGTGTTCGGGATCGTCGAAATGTGGTTCGTTCCCGGCAGGAGCAGGTCTTCGTAATAATCAAAACCGAGCCCGGCTGCGATCGATATGACGATCTTTCCTTTAAGAACGTCCTTTATCGGCTCCAGGACTTCCTTTACCATATTCGGTTTGACCGCGACGACGACTATGTCTGAGTCCGCCGCCGTTTCTTTGTTTGATGCGCACGCGTTCACGCCGCGGGCAGCGGCGTTTTCGCGGAGCCTGCCGCCGTCACGGGCGCTCGCAAAGACGTTCTCCGGGCTGACGGCACCGGATCTGATCAGACCGTCGCAGAGCGCGCGGCCCATGTTTCCGAAACCGATGAATCCGACTTTATGCATTCCAGGCCCTCCCGGCTTCCCTTTCGCCGTCCAGAAGTTCACTGCGGAACTTGTTCACGATATTTTTTTCGGCGCGCGAAACAGTCATCTGCGAGATGCCCAGCTCGCGCGCTATGTCGGACTGCGAGCGGTTGTTCAGGAACCTCTCGCGGAAAATGAACTTATACTGGTCGCTCAGGCCGCTGACTATCTTGCGTATGATGTCCGCGGTCTCCACGCGGTCGTACCCCGCGTCGGAAAATCCGGTGTACCGCTCGATGAATGAGCTGTCGCCGCTCTCTCCGGCGTCGTCAAACGTCTTATCGAGCGAGTACGTGTCGTACGCCTTGGAGCTTTCGATGGCCTCGATCACCTGTTCCTGCGTCAGGCCGGCCTCTTCGGCGATCTCCTCGATCGTCGGGGAGCGGTTCAGCTTCGACGTCAGGCTGGCCGTGACCTCCTGGACTTTCCCGGATGTCTCCTTCAGGCGGCGCGGGACCTTAAGGCTCCACTGCTTGTCGCGGAAATATTTTTTGATCTCCCCTAGGATCGTCGGCGTCGCGAACGAGCTGAACTCATACCCCTTATCGGGATCAAACCTCTCGACCGCGGACACGAGCGCGAGCGCTCCGACCTGGTAGAGATCGTCGTAGTCGACGCCCTTGCCGAGGTATTTACGGATCAGGATGTCGACCATGTAGAGATATTTTTCGACCAGTGCGTTTCTTTTTTCAATTGTCGGATCTTTTTTATAATCCTCGAACAAAGCGCGGTCTGTCATTGATTCTTTTCGCTTTCGTCGTCTGCCTCGCTGCCTGATGATTTCCCGGCGCCGGAGTCCGCTCCCGCGGCCTTCCCCGCCGCCTGCGAATCGGCGATGCGCTTTACCATATTGATATATTTATGGCCGTCCTCGGTCTGACCGACCTCGACGCAGTCCATCAGAGTGTGGATCATGATCGCGCCGATGTCGCCCTCCTGAGGGCACATCCTGCAAGGCTTCTCGAGTTTCTCGATCGTATGCGAGTCGCAGGCGTCGGTCACCGTCACCTCGAAGTTGCTTCCCTTTTCGAGGTTCACCTCGATCTCGTATTTGTCGCTGAATCCCTGGGAGCCGTGGCATGAGATGTTCTTACACGCCTCGACGACGGCCATCTTGATCTCCTCGGCGTTTTCGACGTCGAATCCGGCGTACGTCGCAAGCGACGTGATCGCGAGCCTGACCATCGTCATATATTCAGGCTTGCCCGGGATTGTTATTTTAAGATTGTCCATTGCATGCCTCCGCTAAAAAAGCCGTGAGCCGGATCGGTCCGCTTCCGCTGCCGGGCGGTTCTCACCTGACCGGCGCTCTCCTTCAGATCATCTTCATCTGAGCGTCGGACTCGTCCGGTTTCCCGGTCTCGCCTTCGTCCTCATCGTCGTCGTCTTTGATGGCCTTTGCCATGGCGACGATCTTGGTTCCGTCGGCGACCTTCATGATTTTAACTCCCTGCGTGGCGCGTCCTAGGACGGATACTTCGCTCGCTCTGATCCTGATGATGATGCCGTCTGAGTTGATCAGGAAGATCTCGTCGTCTTCGTCGACCACCATCGCTCCGATCAGGGCGCCCGTCTTATTGAACTTAGTCTTATCGTACGTGAGAAGGCCCTTTCCACCTCTGACCTGGACCTTATACTGCTTGACCGGCGTGCGCTTGCCGTAGCCGTTTTCGGTCACTACGAGCAGCTGCTGGCCCGGCTGTACGAGTTCCATGGCGACGACCTCGTCGTCCTTTTCGAGCTTGATGGCGCGGACGCCTCCGGCGATCCTGCCCATCTCGCGGACGTCCTTCTCCGAGAAGCAGATGCACTTGCCTCTCTTCGTGACGATTATGACGTTGTCGGAGCCCGTGCATTCCTTGATGCCTATCAGTTCGTCGCCTTCCTTCAGGTTGATGGCGATCAGGCCGGTGGTCCTCTTCGTGTCGAACTCCGACAGAGCGGTCTTTTTGATCATGCCGTATTTCGTGACGGCGATGAGGTACTTCGATTCCTTGAAGTCCCTGACCGGGATGACCGCCGTGATCCTCTCTCTCTGGAGGAGGTTGAGGAAGTTGATGGCAGGTGTTCCCTTTGCCTGGCGAGCAGCCTCCGGTATCTCGTACGCCTTTATCTTATGCGCTTTTCCCGTATTAGTAAAGAACATGAGATAATCGTGCGTCGACGTCATGACGAGGTCCTTGACAAAGTCGTTCTCGCGGGTCGTGAGGCCGGTGATCCCTTTGCCGCCGCGCCTCTGCGCCTTGTACGTGTCCGCAGGTACTCTCTTTATATACCCTAAATGAGTCAGAGTGATCGCGACGTTCTCTTCCTCGACGAGATCTTCCTCATCGAGTTCGCCGGCGTCTCTGACGATCTTGGTGCGGCGCTTGTCGTCCCACTTCTTTTTGATCTCGAGGAGTTCGTCCTTGATGACGCCCATCAGGAGCTTCTCGTCAGCGAGGACCGATTTATAGTACGCGATCTTTTTCATGAGATCCTCGTACTCTGCCTCGATCTTCTCGCGCTCGAGCCCCTGGAGTCTGGCCAGTCTCATGTCGAGGATGGCCTGGGCCTGGACGTCGGTCAGTCCGAACCTCTGCATGAGTTTTTCCTTTGCGTCGTTATATGATTCGCGGATCGTTTTTATCACCGCGTCGATGTTATCGAGGGCGATGCGCAGACCTTCCAGTATGTGGGCGCGCGCTTCGGCCTTGTTCAGGTCGAACGTCGTCCTGCGGGTGATGACTTCCTTCTGGAATTTTACGTATTCCTCGAGGATCGTCTTCAGGTCGAGGAGCTTCGGGTGGCCGTCGACGAGCGCGATCATGATCATCGAGAACGTGTCCTGGAGCTGGGAATGCTTGAAGAATCTGTTCAGGACGATCTGAGGGTTCGCGTCGCGCTTCAGCTCCACGACGATCCTGATGCCGTTTCTGCTGGATTCGTCGCGGATGGCCGATACGCCGTCGATCCTCTTATCCTTTACGAGGTCGGCCATCTTCTCTATGAGCAGGGATTTATTGACGCCGTAAGGGATCTCGGTTATGACGATCTGCATCTTTCCGTGCTTCGTCTCTTCTATGTTCGTCACCGAGCGGACCGTGACCTTTCCGGTGCCGGTCCTGTATGCGTCCCTGATGCCGGATTTTCCGAGGATCAGAGCGCCTGTCGGAAAGTCCGGCCCCTTGATGAATCTCATCAGGTCGTCGACCGTGCAGTCAGGATTGTCTATGAGGTATACGGTCCCGTCTATGACCTCGCCGAGGTTGTGAGGCGGGATCGAAGTCGCCATTCCGACCGCGATGCCGCTGGAACCGTTTACGAGCAGGTTCGGGTAGCGGCTCGGGAGCACGACAGGCTCTTTTTCCTCGCCGTCGTAGTTATCGACAAAGTCTACCGTGTCCTTATCTATGTCGCGGAGCATCTCCATCGAGAAAGGAGACATCCTGGCTTCCGTATAACGGCTGGCCGCCGCGCCGTCTCCGTCGACGGAGCCGAAGTTTCCGTGGCCGTCGACGAGCATGTAGCGCATCGAGAAGTCCTGCGCCATCCTGACCATGGCCTCGTATATGGACGAGTCGCCGTGAGGATGGTATTTACCCATGACTTCACCGACGATACGGGCCGATTTCTTATACGGCTTGTCCGGGGTGATCCCCAGATGGCCCATGCCGTACAGTATCCTGCGCTGTACGGGCTTCAGTCCGTCCCTGACGTCCGGAAGCGCACGCCCTACGATGACACTCATGGAGTAGTCGATGTAGGATTTTTTCATTTCGCTGTATATGTCGCGCTGTTCGACTTTAGTGTCTTCGATCAGATCTGCCATTTATGCGCTCCTTTTCTATATGTCGAGCTCAGCGTACTGAGCGTTGTCTTCGATGAATTTACGGCGCGGAGGGACCTTATCGCCCATGAGGATCGTGAAGATCTCGTCCGCCTGAGAGGCGTCGTCCATCGTGATCTGGATGAGCGTCCTGTTCTTATAGTCCATGGTCGTCTCCCAGAGCTGGTTGAAGTCCATCTCGCCGAGACCTTTATAGCGCTGGATCTCGATTTTAGGATTCTTTCCCTTATACTCTTCCTGTATGGACGCCAGAAGCTTGTTCTGCTCAGGCTCGCTGTACGTGTAATGGACCTCGCCGCCCACCTTAGTCTGGAAAAGCGGAGGCTTAGCCGCGTATACGTATCCTCCCTCGATGAGCGGTCTCATGTGGCGGAAGAAGAACGTCAGCAGAAGAGTCCTGATGTGCGCTCCGTCGACGTCGGCATCCGTCATCATGATTATCTTATGATAGCGGAGCTTCGTGATGTCAAAGTCCTGACCTATGCCGCACCCGAACGCGGTGATCATGTTTTTGATCGCGTCAGACGACAGTATCCTCTCCGTTCTGGCCTTCTCGACGTTCAGGATCTTGCCGCGGAGAGGCAGTACGGCCTGTCTCTTCCTGTCGCGCCCCTGCTTGGCAGAGCCGCCCGCGGAATCGCCCTCTACGAGGAATATCTCCGAAAGCGCCGGATCCCTCTCCGAGCAGTCCGCCAGCTTGCCCGGCAGCGACGTGCTGTCCAGGGCACTCTTGCGGCGCGTCAGTTCCCTCGCCTTGCGTGCGGCTTCACGCGCGCGCGACGCGGACATGCACTTTTCGATGATTATCTTAGCCTCTTTAGGGTGTTCCTCCAGATATGCCGTCAGGTGGTCGGCCGTCTCGCTGTCGACAAAGCCTCTGACCTCGATCGTGCCGAGTTTTATCTTTGTCTGGGACTCGAACTGCGGGCGCTCCAGCTTGACTGAAACGACGCCGGTCAGTCCCTCGCGGACGTCGTCGCCGGAGAGCGGCTGGTCGTTATCCTTCAGGAATTTATTTTTGCGGGCGTAGTCGTTGATCGCCCTCGTGATGGCCGATTTAAAGCCGGCCAGGTGCGTGCCGCCCTCGACCGTGTTGATATTGTTCGCATAGGAAAGCAGAAGCTCGTTATATGAGTCCGTGTACTGCATGGCGACTTCCATCTCCATGTTGTCGCGGATCGCCTCGAAGTAGATGACGTCCTGATGGAGCGCTTCCTTATTGCGGTTCAGGTACTGCACGAACTCCTTGAGCCCGCCCTCGTAGTGGAATTCTTCTTTTTTCCTGCTGCCCGGACGTTCGTCGGCGAGAGTGATCTTCAGTCCTTTATTCAAGAAGGCCATCTCGCGGAGCCTGTGCTGCAGCGTGTCGTAGTCGAATACCGTCTCCTCGAAGATCTCCGGATCAGGCCAGAACGTAGACTCGGAGCCCGTGCCTCTGGCGTCCCCGACTATCTCGAGCGGAGTCTGAGTGATGCCGCGCGCGTACTCCTGGCGGTAGAGGTGCCCGTTCCTGCGGACCTCGACTACCATTTTTTCGGACAGAGCGTTTACGACCGAGGCGCCGACGCCGTGAAGGCCGCCGGAAACCTTATATCCGCCGCCACCGAATTTACCGCCGGCGTTGAGCTTAGTGTGGATGATCTCCACGCCGCTCAAGCCCTGCTCTTCGTTGATGTCGACCGGCATCCCGCGCCCGTCGTCCTTTACGGTGACGGAGTTGTCGGCGTTGAGCGTGACCGTGATATGAGTGCAGAATCCCGCCAGAGCCTCGTCGACCGAGTTGTCCACGATCTCATATACGAGATGGTGAAGCCCGCTCGGACCGGTGGAGCCGATATACATGCCGGGGCTCTTGCGGACAGGCTCCAGTCCTTCCAGGACCTGTATCTGATCGGCATTATATGATGTTGAAACCTTTGAAATCTCGTTCATTTTTTTCCTCTCTCCGGGGCGCCTTATGCTGCGTGCCTCCGGGTCATTAAATACGCGCGTGGTTTTTTCCGCGCAGCGCAAATATTATATATCAAAATCGCCTTTTTTACAATTTTTCTTTGAAAAGGACAAAAATCCCCTTTTGCGAAATAAAAGTGGCTTAAAAACGCGTTTTTTGCCGAATTTCGATGCCGGCGCGCTGGTCGATGCTTTGTTTTTGTTGGAAAATCAATACTTACGTGCCACTCCCGGCGCTTCTCGGGCGTTTCCCTTTTTACTTTCGCTTTAAATTCTTTTTACATCCTTCTGGTGGCTGCACTTTCAGCGCGTGAATAATATGGATTTGTCGGTTTTTATTCATCTTTACATTGATCACATCAAGGAGGAAAGGAATCTATGAACAAAAAAGCTAAGAGTCTTCTGGCCGTAGGCCTCGCTGCGGTCATCGCTTTGTCTGCGACGGCATGCGGGGGAGGCAATAACGACAGCAAGCAGGAAAATACGGATTACAACTCGATGTCCCTCGAGGATCTGACAGCCGCGGCTAAGGAAGAGGGTAAGGTAAATTCCGTCGGAATAAAGATCGACGAAAACGTGAAGCTGCGCGTGGATACGCTCTTCCGCAGCTACCATCTCTATAGCAGCGGAGAGCCCGTCTATCTTTACGTGCCTAAGCACGACTGCCTGCCTGTGCCTGACGCCGTCGAAGCCGCGGGAGCGAACATATGAACACCAAAGATATGATCGGCATCGCCGAAGGCAGACCGCAGTTCGCGGGGAACCTGCACTCTCACACCGTAAATTCCGACGGACATCTGACGCCGGATGAATCCGTCGCGCTCTACCGCTCGCACGGATACAGCTTTCTGTGCCTGAACGAGCACGATCTTTTTACGGACTACCGCGATGAATTAGACAGCGGCGATTTCATAATCATGCCGGGGATCGAGGCATCCGCGTCGCTTTTTGACGAAAATGATCCGGAATATCGCCTTAAGACGCACCATATGCAGGGCATCCTGGGCACTAAGGAAATGCAAAGCTCAGCCAAAAAACATTTTTCGCACATGGAAGCTCTCGAGCCTGTAAACGTATACGGAACGTGGGACGGGGCCGCCGCGGCGCAGCGTCTCTGTGACGAACTCAGATCGCGCGGGTGCGTCGTCTTCTACAACCACCCGGTCTGGAGCCGGGTAGAGACGGAAGAGTTCGAGAATACGGAAGGCCTGACGGCGCTTGAGATATATAATTTCGACACCGTGGAAGAAAGCGGCACCGGATACGACACCACTTATTGGGACAGGATGCTGAGAAAGGGAAAGCGCATTTTCGCGTACGCTTCCGACGATAACCACAACAGCAGTGAAATGCCGGATTCCTGCGGCGGGCGCGTTTTTGTGACGGCTGATGAGCTGGAGCACGACGTCATAGTGCGTGCACTGACGGAAGGCTCTTTCTACTCGACGTCGGGGCCGGAGATATACGCTTTCGGCGTGTCCGGCGATATCGCGTACGTGCGGTGCAGCGCGTGCGAACGCGTCAATTTCATCTGCGGCGGCCACGTGAACGCCGGAGGAACGGTGAGAGCAAAAAATTCCTAAGGCGGAAAAAGCCTGCTGGAGGCATCTTTCAGACTGCGCGGAGACGAAACGTACGTGCGCGCGGAATGTATCGACGAATACGGAAAAACAGCCTGGACTAACGCTGTTTTTCTCGTGTGATGCGTCCTCCCTCGACGCGGAAAACCTCCGCATCAGGTAATTTTTTTAATATCGAGGAATCTATATCCGTCGTCGTGATGAAAAGCTGGTTGTCCTTCATCGTGTCGATCAGGAACTCCTGCCGGTGGGCGTCCAGCTCGCTCATTACGTCGTCGAGCAGAAGTATCGCGTCCTCGCCGGTCTCGGTTTTGATCAGCGAAAGCTCGGCTAATTTAAGCGAAAGCGCGCACGTCCTCTGCTGGCCCTGCGATCCGAAGGTGCGCATATCTATGCCGTTCACGATGAAGTCGATGTCGTCGCGGTGCGGCCCCGACGACGTGCTGCCGGTCCGCATATCCGTCTCCTGCGAGAGTTTCAGGACGTCATAAAAGTATTCTTCCTGCTCTTTTTCGGTTTCCTTTATCTCTATGTCGGGGTCGTAGACTATCCTCAGGGCCTCGCTGCCGCCCGTGATCCCGCTGTGGATGCCGGCGCTGATCCCGCTGATCTTTTCGATGAAGCTCTCGCGCCTCTTTATGACCTTCGCCCCGAAAGCCGCCAGCTGCGTGTCCCAGACGTCGAGTATGTTCTGGTCTATTCTGTCCTCCTTCAGGTACACGTTTCGCTGAAGGAGCGTTTTGCGGTATCCGGAGACGCTCTCGTAAAAAGAAGGTGATATCTCGCTCATCTCGCGGTTGAGGAACCTGCGGCGCTTTTCCGGTTCGTCCTTGACGAGCTTGAGGTCTTCCGGCGAGAAGATGACTATCAAAATATTGTTCAGCAGTTCCGAGGAGCGGCTGAGGCGCTTTTTATCCTTCTTTATCGATTTGAGTGAGCCTGTCCTGCCTTTAGATATTATCCTGATCTCCACGCTCGTGTCGGCTGCCGCTTTTTCGGCAAAGACAGACACGGCGCAGAAGTCCTCGCCGAATTTTATCAGCTCGGAATCCTTTGCCGCGCGGAATGATTTTCCGAACGCAGAAAGATAGATCGCCTCCATCAGGTTCGTCTTGCCCTGCGCGTTATCACCCAGGATGAGATTGACGTTTTCGCTGAAAGCGATCTTAAGTGAGTCGTAATTTCTGAAGTTTTTAAGTTCGAGTCGTTTGATCCTCATCTATATGAGACTGACATGTTCCGGGCCGTGATGTGTCATGACCGGTCTTTTAACGATCAGTTATTCGCCAGCCTTACAGGAAGGAGAAGGTAGACGTAGGAATCCGGGTCGGGCGCTCCGTCGCAAGGCGTGACGACGCACGGCGTAACGCCGGTGTTGAATTTCATCGTGATCTCCTCATCGTCTATCGCCCTCAGTATATCGAGCAGATATTTCGAATTGAAGCCGATGTCCAGATCATCGCCGTTCTTGACACAGAGGATATCCTCCACGACTTCACCCTCTTCGGATCTCGATGAGATCTCGACGAGATTTTCTCTGAGAGAAAGTTTGATGAGGTTGTTTTTTCCCTCTCGCGCGAGCAGAGACGCTCTTTCGGCGCCTTCGGCTAGATCGCTCTTTCTGATCCTCACCTCTATGCGGGAATCTTTAGGGAGGATGTCGCCGTATTTAAGGAACTGTCCGGCGAGAAGGCGCGTTACCACAGTTACGTTCCCGATGTTGAAAACAGCGCTCTTTTTATCGGCGAGTATGGTCATTTCGTCATCCGATGAAGCGTCGGATGAAGCGTTTTCGGAAATTATCTTTGATATCTCGTTCATTATCGGTGCGGAGATGATAACGCTGCTTTCCTCTTCGTTTACCGCCGCTTCCTGCGTGATGGCCATCCTGTAGCCGTCGATCGCGACCATCCTGACGTTATCATTATTAAGTTCGACGAGGATGCCTGTTATCACTCCCTTTGTCTGATCTATGCTCGCGGCAAAGGAAGTCTTTCTGACCATGTCGCAGAACGTCGCTTTGTTTATTTTGATGAGCGATGCGTTTTTCTCCGTATTGATTATATTAGGGAATTCATCGGCAGGCATGCAGACGATGTTGAAATTCGAGGATCCGCACTTGATCGACATGCTTTTTTCGTCGGCCTCTACCAGAACGTCTCCTCCCGGCATCTTCCTGACGATGTCGCCGAAAAGCCTCGCCTGTACCACGGTAGTTCCCTTTTCGCTATCCTCTACTTCGATCTTATTTTCAATGGTTATGTCCATATCGGATGCGGTCATCTTCAGGATTCCGTCGTCCTCTATCTGAAGGAGGATCCCCTTGAGCGTAGGTATCGTCGTTCTCGGGCTTACCGCCTTGGAAACGATATTGATTGCTTTTGTCAGTACCTGCTGATTGCATTTGAATTTCATGATGACCTCCGCTCGCGGTTAATATTATATATTTATTGATTCAGTAGTAGTAATAGTAAGGGCTTATGATATCTTTCATAACTGCCTCCGTCGTTGATTTTATCGGAAGTTCCAGTTATTAAAAGTATACGGAAAACCCTGTTGATAACTTTTTATTATTTTTGATAACTTTCCCGGTTAGGGTTCAATATCCGTTGATATCCGTTAATATTTATCATTATCCGTCAATAGCTGCTGCTGATCTCTTCCTTCAGCATCTCTATCTCTTCGGCTTTTGATTTATCCGATTTTATCTCTTCCTCTATCTTCTCAACGGCGTGCTTTACGGTCGAATAGTGCTTGTTTCCGAAGATCGCGCCTATCTTAGGGAGAGAAAGGTCCGTCATGGTCCGGCAGAGATACATAGCAACGTGTCTCGGATATGTGAGAGTCGCTACGCGCGTTTCCGAATCGAGATCGGAGATCTTGATTTTATAGTGTTTGCAGACGACGGATCTTATCTTTTCCGGAGTGATGTTATATCCTCCAACCATTATATCTTTCAGTACGCGTTTTGCAAAGGCGACGTCGGGTTTTTCACCCATCAGTTCGGAAAAAGTGATGACCCTGGAAAACGCGCCTTCTAGCTCGCGAATGTTGTCTTTGATGCGCTCGGAGATCATCTCTATGATCTCGCGTATGTCGTCATCGACCTCGATGTTCATGTTCTCGGCTTTTTTGCGGAGGATGGCGACGCGCAGCTCGTAGTCCGGAGGCTGTATGCCGGCCGTCATGTTCCACGAGAAACGGGAGCGCAGGCGCCCGTCCAGATTCGTCAGCCTCGCCGGAGGCCTGTCGCTGGAGAGGATGATCTGCTTGTTTTCCTTATACAGAGCGTTGAAAGTGTGGAAAAACTCCTCCTGCGTACCTTCTTTTCCTTCGAGGAACTGGATGTCGTCTATGAGAAGGACGTCGGCGAGGCGGTATTTGTTCTTGAATTCCGTCGATCTGTTTTCGGAAAGGCTCTTTATGAAGTCGTTGGTGAACGTTTCGGCCGAAACGTAAAGGATCTTCAGATTTTCGTAGTTTTCGAGCATATATATGCCGATGGCGTTCATGAGGTGGGTCTTTCCCAGGCCCGATCCGCCGTAGATAAACAGAGGATTGTAGACCTCTGAAGGCGTTCCCGCGACGGCTTTGCATGCCGCAGCAGCCAGGTTGTTGCTCTCCCCTACCACAAAATTATCGAACGTGTATTTAGGATTGAATATCTTTTCCTTCTTGAAGCCTATGTTCAGGTTGAAGGAGGACGTCGAGGATTTTCCTTCCTGCTTGGGTCTGCGCGAATATTCGTATGAGTTCTTTACCACGACGCGGTAGTTCTCGCCCGTGACGTTGAGAAAACTGTTCTCTATCACGTGGGTATAGCGCGTGCGCAGTATGTTGGTGATGATATCTTTATCCGTTGAAATATACGCGATCTTAGGCTCTTCGGTCAGTTCTGCTATGGCCGCCGGGCGAAAAAAATTGTTAAACGCCGCCTCGGTCACGTTCTGCCTTATGTCCTCTTTGACTCTGTTCCAGATTTCTGCTTCTTTAATACGTTCCATGATATTTTCTGCTCCTGAAAGTGTCGCAGATAATATTTTACGAAATAAGTTATCCTAAAGCAAGTGCAAAACCACCCCTTTGAAAATATAATTATCAAAACACTTATCCACATGTTGTGGATAACTTTATTCCTTACAATCCTCGTGTTGACAACGATGTAATTAAAAAGTAAAATTATTGCGTATGCACTATTGAAATTCAGATAGTGCCGGTATTCTGAAAGAAGGAGGACAGATTTAAAAATGAAACAGACTTTCCAGCCTAAAAACAGGCAGAGAATGAAAGAACACGGCTTCAGGAAGAGAATGTCTACGAAAAACGGCAGAAACGTTCTTAAGAGAAGAAGACTCAGAGGAAGAAAGCGCCTGTCCGCATAGTTCCGAGTATTTTCTTATGCTGAAGAAAACCGTGCTCAGAAAAAAGTCCGACTTTGACGCGATCTACAGGACCGGGAAATCGGCGGGAGACAGATATGTCGTGGTATTCGCCAGACCGAACGGCCTCGGATACGGCAGGACCGCCTTTCTCGCGAGCAAAAAAGTCGGAGGCAGCGTGGAGCGCAGCAGAGCGAGACGTCTCATGAAGGAGAGCTACAGGTCTCTTTCCGGAAGCTGCAGGGATTGTTTTGATATCGTAATCATCGCGCGCGCTGCCATCAACGGGAAAAAATGCGGAGAGGTCGAGGCTTCCCTCCTATCCGCGCTGAAGAGAGCCGGGGCGCTTAAACAGAATGAGGAAAATAGGCCGCGCAGCTGATTTTCTGCTTACGCAGGCTGCTGTGCTTCTCATCACGTTCTATCAGAAGTTCATATCGCCTCTGAAACCGCACACGTGCAGGTTCTATCCGACGTGTTCGGCCTATTTCATTCAGGCTCTGCGCAAATACGGCTTTTTGAAAGGAAGCCTGCTCGGGTTCAAACGCATAATTAGATGCCATCCTTGGAATCCGGGCGGATATGACCCTGTGCCTTAAAGGCGCCGGGCGGGGAGAAAACAACTAAATGGGAAATATTATCGCAAAGCCTTTCGCTTTGCTGCTGTCTCTGTTTTACAGCCTGACCGGGCATTACTGGCTCGCCATCGTCGTACTTTCGGTTCTCGTCAGAGGAGCCATGTACCCGATATATAAAAAGCAGATACTCTCGACGGCGGGCATGACCGACCTGCAGCCGAAGATAAACCAAATACAGCAGAAATACGCCAACGACAAGCAGATGATGAACCAGAAGATCGCTGAGTTGTATAAGGAGGAGGGCGTGAATCCCACTTCGGGATGCCTGCCTATGATCGTACAGCTTATCGTCATTTCCGGTCTTTTTGTTCTGCTCCGCTACCCGCTCAACTACCTGAGCGACGATATGGTCTTTGCCGTACACGAATCGTTCCTGTGGATCAGAGACCTCAGCCAGCCTGACCCGTGGATCCTTCCGATAATGTCCGGCGTCGCTACGTTCTTTGCGTACACGATGTCCACGAGCAATAACATCAACTCGACGGGCGGCAGCCAGGGCGGCATGAAGGCGATGTCCTACATTTTCCCGATACTGATCGTCTGGCTCTCCAGATCGTATCCGGCGGGCCTGGCCATCTACTGGTTCATTTCCCAGTTCATGCAGATCTTTTTCAACATCAGGTATAACCAGATCCGCAAGGAAATGAAGGCAAAGAAAGAATACGAGGCGAGAAAGGGCAAAGTCGGCTTTGAAGTTTAGCCGTTCAGCCGGCGCCCGGTCCTGCCGTGAGCGGGGCCGCGGAACGCGAACGCCCTGAGGCCTTTTGATCAAGAATCGCACATAAGACAGAAAAGATAGAGGAAATTTAATATGGATGTTTCGGAAAAATGGGGCGACAGCGTAGACGCCGCTGTGGAGCTTGCGCTCCAGGATCTGCACGCCACGCCCGACGAAGTAGACGTTGAAATTTTGGAACAGCCTTCCAAAGGCTTCCTGGGACTCGGCGCGAAACTCGCTTTTGTCCGCGTCACGAGAAAGGACTCCGGAAACAATGAGGAAAAAGAGGAATCCCCTCTCGGTTCCCCGATCGGCCTTACGCCAAAGAAAAACGGCGCCCAAAAATCCATCCTCGAACTGGGCAGAGACTTAGACGAGGATGAATCCGAGGACACACATAAGGAAAAGACCGTCGAGGACGTCATTCCTTTCGACGAACTCCAGCCTAAGAAGAGAAAGCCGCATCACAGGGAGGCTCCGCAGTATCACGCCGCGGAGGAACAGCCTTCCGCTCCGGCGCGCAGGCAGAAGCGCCGCTCTGATAAGAAGGATGAAAAACGCGTCGAAAAACGCGACTACGATAAGATAATCGCTTCGGTGGAACCAATAATCCAGCCCGTCGACCCTGCCACGCTGACAGAACTGACGGATTCCGAGGCCTTCGACTTCCTGAAGAACATGATCAAGGCCATGGATATAGACGTTTCGGTCACCGGAGCAACAGACGGAAGTTCTCTGTATTTCCACATCGCGGGCAAGGACTCCGGCACCGTCATCGGCAAGCGCGGAGCCACTCTCGACGCGATCCAGTATCTGACGAGCCTCGTCGCAAACAAGGGCGGGGAGGAATACGTCAGGGTCGTCGTGGATGCCGAGAATTACAGAGCAAAGCGCGAGGCGGCGCTTGAAAAATTCGCCCTCAGGCTTTCGGATAAAGTCGCTAGAACGGGCCGCAGCGTGAAACTCGAGCCTATGAACCCATACGAGCGGAAGGTGATCCATTCCACGCTCCAGAAGGATTCGCGCGTCACTACACGCAGCGAGGGCGAGGACCCTTACAGAAGGGTCGTCATCGAGCCTAAATAGCGCGGATGCGTAAACCGGCGGGCTGTCCTGTCAAGGGGCGGCCCGATTTTTTATCTGCAGGCATGCGGCCGCGCTGTATAATCAGTCTTAAGGAGCTGAAAAACAAATGGTCAAGGATTATCTTCAGGAAGACACGATCGCGGCGATCTCGACTCCTCCGGGCGAGGGCGGCATCGGAATAGTGCGCATGAGCGGTTCCCGCGCTCTGGAGATAGCGCTGAAGATTTTCGCGTGCCGCGGAGGTTCCCTCCAGCCGAGGATGCTCACTTACGGCCGCGTGACAGACCCCGAGACACATGAGACCGTCGACGAGGCCATGGCAGTATATCTCCCTGCGCCAAAGACGTACACGCGCGAGGACGTCGTCGAATTCGACTGCCACGGAGGCCGGATCCCCCTCGCGGGAACGCTGGAGCTCTGCATCAGGGAGGGCGCAAGGCTCGCGGAGCCCGGAGAATTCACTAAGCGTGCGTTCCTGAACGGCAGGATCGATCTCGTCCAGGCGGAAGCAGTCATGGACCTCATAGGCGCCAAAACAGAAGCCGCTGGCGCTGCGGCGCTCGACCGGCTGCGCGGACGATTTTCGGAAACTCTCGACCGCATCAGAGCGCGCCTTACCGACGTTCTCGTCGACCTCGACGTCGACATCGACTATCCGGACGAGGATATAGAGGAACTGAACCGCGGCAGGCTCATAGACGGTCTGAAAGACGTAAAGGCTGACGTAGACAGGCTCCTGGCTTCGGCGGACGCCGGCAGGATCATATCGAGCGGCGTGCCAACTGCGATAATCGGGCGCCCGAACGTCGGAAAATCATCCCTCATGAACGCTCTCCTGCGCGAATCCCGCTCGATCGTCACCGACATCCCGGGAACGACGCGCGACACGATAGAAGAATCGGCAAACATCAAAGGCATCGAATTCCGCCTGACGGACACGGCGGGAATACGCGAGACAGACGACGTCATCGAAAAGATGGGCATCGACAGATCCCTTTCATCAAAGGAAAACGCTGATCTGACCGTGCTCGTCATCGACGGATCACAGCCTGTCGACCGCGAGGATGAAGAACTCGCCTCGAGCCTCGATCCGTCCCGCAGCCTGATACTCTTCAATAAAAGCGACCGCGACCTGATCGTCACGGAGGAGCAGATGCGCTCCATATCCGGCAAAGTCCCTTATCTGATCACGAGCATGTCAGACCGCGCCTCGGTCGACGAGGTCGAAAACGCCATGTACGAAATAGTGATGGGGAGCACGGAGCACACGGGCCCGCTTCTCCGGAAAGAGGGAAGCTTCGTAACGAACGTGAGGCATAAGACGATGCTGCGGAACGCTTCGGATTCCCTCGCGGAAGCGCTTTCTGCCGCCGAGGGCGGAGAGCCCCCGGAGATTATCGAGATCAGCGTGCGCGAGGCTTACGAGCAGATCGGCCTGATCACCGGAGCATCGGTGCAGGACGATATAATAGATGAGATCTTCAGCCGCTTCTGTCTGGGAAAATAGAACGCGGCAGTTATTTAAGGATCTAATAGGACGATATACAGTTCCGGCTCCGGCGCACTTACGCCTGCCGGGACGCCCGGCGCTGGCCGGGAGGAGAACCTGATCAAATGGATACATACCTCATGGGAGAATATGACGTTGCGGTGATTGGCGCGGGACACGCGGGCTGTGAGGCCGCTCTGGCCGCTGCGCGCATGGGAAGCCGCACTATCATGTTTTCCATAAATCTCGAAGCCATAGCGATGATGCCATGCAATCCGTCTATAGGCGGCACCGGCAAGGGCCACCTCGTGCGCGAGATCGACGCGCTCGGCGGAGAGATGGGAAAGAACATAGATAAAACATTCATACAGAGCAGGATGCTGAACACATCCAAGGGCCCCGCCGTCCACTCTCTGCGCGCGCAGGCGGACAAACGCCTGTACCACGCCGAGATGAAGCGCACTATAGAGCGCGAGCCGCTGCTCGACATGAAACAGGACGAGATCATCGAGATACTGGTCGAGGACGGCCACGTCACGGGCGTGATGACGAAGACCCACGCCATATATAAAGCAAAAGCCGTGATCATCGCCACGGGCACCTTTCTCGCCGGCAAAGTCTTCATCGGGGACAGCGCTTTCCCGAGCGGCCCGAACGGCCTGGCGCCGGCCAATTACCTGTCCGAGAGTTTGAGGAAGATCGGCATCCCTCTCAGGAGATTCAAGACAGGTACTCCGGCCAGGGCTCTTTCCTCGTCGTTCGATTATTCGAAAATGACGATCCAGCAGGGCGACAGCGAGATCGTTCCGTTCTCTTTCATGAACGATTCGCTTGAGAAGGAGCAGGTCCCGTGCTGGCTCACATATACCAATAAAGAAACGCACGAGATACTGCGGCGCAATTTTTCGCGCTCGGCCCTCTTCGGAGGCCAGATCGAGGGGATCGGGCCGCGCTACTGTCCGTCGATCGAGGATAAGGTCCGCCGCTTCCCTGACCGCGCGCGCCATCAGCTTTTCATAGAACCCGAGGGCCTCGATACGGATGAGATGTACATCCAGGGAATGAGTTCCAGCATGCCGGAGGACGTGCAGAGAGATTTCTACCATACGATCGCCGGCCTCGAACACATCAGGATCACCCGCCCCGCGTATGCCATCGAATACGACTGCACGGATCCGACGACGCTGAAGGCGAGCCTCGAGTCTAAGATCGTAAAAGGCCTTTTCGGAGCTGGACAGTTCAACGGCAGCTCCGGGTACGAGGAGGCGGCCGCTCAGGGCCTCATGGCCGGGATCAACGCACATCTGGCAATAAATGGAAAAGAACCGTTCGTCCTCGGAAGAATCGAGGCTTATATCGGCGTTCTCATCGACGATCTCGTGACTAAAGGTACTAATGAACCTTACAGAATAATGACGAGCAGAGCGGAATACAGACTGCTTCTGAGGCAGGACAACGCCGACGACCGTCTGACGAAGAAGAGTTATGAGATCGGGCTGGCTTCGGAAGAGCGCTATCGGAAGACTCTCGAGAAGGAACGCGAGGTCGCTGCCGAACAAAAACGTCTCAGCGAAACGTACGTCGACGGAGAAACGGCTTCCCAATTCTTGGAAAAATATGGCAGCGGGCCTGTGCCCGGAAGGATCAGCCTCTACGAGATACTCAAACGGCCGGAGATAAACTACGGCAGTATCGCAGAGATAGATCCGGACATGCCTCTGCTGTCTCCTCACGCTAAAGCGCAGGTCGCCGTAGAGATCAAATATGCGGGATATATAAAGAAGCAGTGCGAGCAGGTCGAAAAATTCCACAGGCTCGAAAGCAGAAAGATACCGGAGCATATCGATTACTCCGTGATAGACGGGCTTCGCACGGAAGCAAAGCAGAAGCTTGACGCCATAAGACCTGTCTCGATAGGTCAGGCGTCGCGCATCTCCGGGGTTTCCCCGGCGGACATCAATGTCCTGCTCGTCTATCTCGAGAGACAGAAACGCGCCGGATCGAAGAACGACTGAAACGGAACGTAGTATGATGTCAGAAAGCCTTAAGACCAGGATCAGCGAACTCATGGACCGCGTCAGCCCCGGCAGCGCTTCAGCCGGGACCGAAGCGCTCTTCACATATTCCGCCGGGATACTCGATCTGAACACGAAAGTAAACCTCACCGCCAACCGCGACGAGGACTCCTTCTTCGTAAGGAATATAGCCGACTCTCTTTCGGCGCTTTCGGTCCCGGAACTGCTCTCGGCCGCAAAAGTGGTCGACGTCGGTACGGGAGGGGGATTCCCCGGGGTCCCTCTGGCCGTCTGTCTGCCCGGTGCGAAATTCACACTGATGGATTCCGTCGGAAAGAAGCTCAAGGCTGTCGGGACTTGCGCGGCGCAGGCAGGGATAACCAATGTATCCTTAGTGCATATAAGAGCGGAAGACGCAGGACAAGATCCGGAATTCAGAGAGAGATTCGACGTATGCGTCGCACGTGCCGTCTCGGAGCTTTCCGTGCTCTGCGAGTACTGCATGCCGCTTGTCCATCTCGGCGGGACGGTGATCGCCTTTAAGAGCGCCGGCTCCGCGGAAGAGATCGAATCGGCCCGTAATGCGATACGCAGGCTGGGCGGCGGGACGGTCTCCGCCCTCGGCAGAGAGGACGTGGAGATATACAGACGATACGACGACCTGAGCGGACACGCCCTAATAATCATACACAAATCTGGCGCCACGCCTCGCGAATATCCTCGCAAGGCCGGTACGCCGAAGAGCCGCCCGCTTTAGTGTTTTCCGCTGCGGTTTTCTCCCCGCGGATCGGAAAGCCATCCAGGAATGTTTCACGTGAAACATTCTTTTTTTATTTTCCTTATAGCGGGGAAAAGCAATGTAGTATATAATAGGAATACATATTTGTAAGTTCGATAACGTTTACATATTCCATTATTCACCATTCGGAGGTACAAATGGGTAAAGCCATCGCGATTTTCAACCAGAAAGGCGGCGTCGGAAAGACGACGACCAATATCAACCTCGGGGCCTGTCTAGCGATGATGGGAAAGAAAGTCCTGATCATAGACATCGACCCGCAGGGCAACACGACGAGCGGGATCGGCATCCGTAAAAAAAGCCTGGAATACACCGTCTACGACGTATTGATAGCCGATAACTTCGATACAAAGCAGGCGATACTTCACACGCGCGTAAAGAATCTGGACATCATCCCGGCGAGCGTCGACCTCGCCGGAGCCGAGATCGAACTAGTCGCGATAGAGGGGCGCGAGAAGCGCCTTAAGAAAGCCATCGATCAGGTCAGGTCATCGTACGATTACATCTTCGTCGACTGCCCGCCTTCGCTCGGCCTTCTGACTATCAATTCGCTGACGGCGGTGGACAGCGTTATAATCCCTATCCAATGCGAATTCTACGCACTCGAAGGCGTCAGCCAGCTCGTCAGCACGATCGAACTAGTCAGGAAGAATCTCAACCCTAAACTGGAAGTCGAGGGAGTCATTCTCTCGATGTTTGACGGCAGGACCAATCTCTCGGTACAGGTTGTCCAGGAAGTTAAGAAGTACTTTGGCTCGAAGGTCTATTCCACCGTCATCCCGCGCAATATCAGGCTCGCGGAAGCGCCGAGCTACGGCCTTCCGATAGTGGAGTACGATCCTAAGTCGAAGGGCGCAGGGGCGTATACGGACTTTGCGCATGAGTTTCTGGAAAGAGAGGGGCAGAGATGAAGACGAGCGGAAAGAACAGAGGACTCGGCCGCGGGCTTGACGCGCTTTTCGCCGATCAGGAGCCCGTTTCGCGGGAAACACATTCCGATGGAAAAGGCCCGGACGAAAACGCCGGCGAAGATTCGGTAATATATGTAAGCATCAACGATATCAAGCCTAACGCGGATCAGCCGAGGAAGGTCTTCGACGAGGATAAGATACAGGATCTCGCCGATTCGATCACGGCCAACGGCATCATCCAGCCTCTTATCGTACGGAAATCCAAAGTCGGATATGAGATAGTAGCCGGCGAACGCAGGTGGAGGGCGGCGAGAAAGGCGGGACTGAAGGAGGTCCCTTGCCTCGTCAGGCAGTTCACCGAAGAGGAGAACATGCTTGTCACCATCATCGAGAACATGCAGCGTGAGGACCTGAATCCGATAGAAGAAGCGGAAGGCCTCTCGAAGATGATGGATAAGTACGGCATGACGCAGGAACAGGTCTCTAAGAGCGTAGGCAAATCACGTCCGTACATCGCCAATTCTCTGAGACTGCTGAAACTGCCGGAAGAAGTCAGGAAAGCGTTGAGCGCCGGGCAGATCAGCGCCGGGCACGCCCGCGCGATCCTTTCGGCGGGAAGCGAAAAACGCCAGAAAGAGATATGCGCTAAGGTCATAGCCGAGGGACTTTCCGTGCGCGACACGGAGAAACTCGTAGCGAAAAAGCCTAAGAGCGCTCCGGAGAAGCACCGCTCGGTAAAGAACCGCGAGACCGTCAGTGTGGAACGCGAGTTGAAAGGGATCCTCGGGACCAAGGTCAGCATAGAGGCAAAGGGAAAAGGCGGCGGGACCATAGAGATCTCTTACTACAGCCTCGAGGAACTCAACCGCCTGATCGACATGCTGAGGACGATCAGCGGCGATAAATAGTCAGGTTCAAACAAATCGACCCGACTGGAAAAATCTGGGAATAATAACGCAATTTGTAATAGCACAGATTCGCTCTGGCCGGGGATAGAAGTGAAAAATGCAGGACTTTAAATTTATAGATCTGTTCTCGGGGATCGGCGGATTTCATCAGGCGATGACACAACTCGGAGGAGAATGTGTCTTTGCTTCGGAAATAGATGAATACTGCAATAAAGTATATTTCGACAACTATGGAATAGATTCCGCGGTCAATATCAGAGACGCTGCCGCTGAAGACATCCCGCCCCACGATGTTTTATGCGCAGGGTTTCCGTGTCAGGCGTTCAGCAAAGCCGGGAAGCAGGAGGGTCTGACGGACCGGACGAGAGGAACTTTATTTTTCGAGATCGTCAGGATCTTACAATATCATAGAACGAAATATATCATACTGGAAAACGTTAGAAATTTAGGCTCTTCAGGCACCGTTGTGGGTAAAAAAGCAGTGAATCTCCTGTAATCATGCAGGCCTGAGCTGTTTTAGTTTTCGATTAGGAAGTGGGAACTGTATATCTGAGCACACAAGGTACACCATGTCGATCATGTTGTTGATGTTTCTGAAGCCGTAAGCCTTGCGGATTATCAGCTTGATTTTGTTGTTCGTTGCCTCAATGCGCGCATTGCTCAAACCGCAACGAATTGTGTTTAAGATATGTTCCTTGTGGCGCTTGATCTTGTGATAAAGATCTATGAAAGCAGGTATCCTGCTGTGACTTGCCCAGAAGAGCCAGTGCTTCAGATCGACTTCTGCCCTCTCGACATCTGCTGATTTGAGAAGTAAGCGAAGCGACTCTTTGAGGCGGTATGCCCGATGCAGCTGCGGATCATTGGCCTGAATAATATCCAGACGAATCTGCTGTTTTTCTGTCAGATGCTCTGGCGCTTTGCCCAGAACATATGCGGAGTTTTTGATGTCGGATGCCTTCTCGCGGGCAGCCTGAATCGCGGCAGCGACATTGTCATCTGTCCTTGGACGCCCACGCTTCTGCGGGTTAGCCTGTTCCATCTTCTGAGCTTTCTGATAAGCGGCACGCCACCTGTCCTTGCGGACTTCATCCAGTGTTTCCATTGTCCATTCCACGACGTGAAAAGGGTCAACGCACCGTTCGCAGTCTGTCGTGAACTCATTGACGCAATCTGTAATCCAGCGTGCACCGTCTCCTGTAACGACCTTTATGCTGGCAAGCTGCTCTTCTGTCAGAGACCTGAAAAACTGCTCAAGAACGGACTTTCCATGCCCGTCTGCGGCCCATACGACGGTGTTGGTATCATGGTTGACTACGACTGTAATGTATTTATGTCCCTTGCGATAGCTCGTTTCATCAATGCCGATATTTACTAACCCGTTCAGCCGCCTGGAGCGCTCCGGTTCCAGATCGTGAAGAGCACGTGAGATACAGTTTCCGACAGTCTGCCAGTCAATGCGCATGTATTCAGCTACAGCGCTCCTGGGCAGATACTCTGCAAGCCAGGCAACTGTTAAATCGAATTTCTTCGTAAAGCCGCTGGAAGGATAGGCCCATGGAACGGCAGCGGTAACCACACCGTGATCCGGACAGATGACACGGCGGGTTTCAGACACGACCTCAACGACAATGCCCCCGAAATCCAATCCTCTCCATACCTTCGGATTTCGTGCAGCCCTGTCATACCTTGGAAGATGTCTTCTGCCACAGTGAGGGCAGACATCCTGATGCCATACATTCGCTCTGGCATAGATTCTAAAATGATTAACACCGTCTGAATCAGTGTAGAAATCATACGATTCAACAACTGCATCCTTGACTCCAAGCAGTTTTTTGCATAATGTAGCAGTGGTCATCCTGAATCTCCTTGTGTGTTATGTTCAGCGCATTTACATTACAAGAATCAGGATGGCTTTTTCAATTATTGTTATCTCTGAAATGATGCTGGTTTACCCACAATCATGCCCGAAGCCTCAGAATATTACGGCGGTAAATGGCATGTTCCCGACAAGCCGGATAAAGTTCTGGAGCGGGTCCTTGAGTTAAATGAACAACATAAGAGAAAATAGCGATCCCTCTGCCGCAAGCGAGACGTGACGTGGCGTAAGATCGTACCGAGCCGCCCTTCTCCGGGCGGTTTTTTGTACTACACGCAAAAAACGTGCTGATGTGGTATAATTAATAGCCAAATGACCATTTTGTCAGAAAGGAGAATGGTTTCGCATCAATATGGGAAGCATACTGGACAGCGTCAGAAACAACAAACTCCCTGTTCCTATGTGTTTTGTCGACGAAGAAGGGACAGTCACGGCGTCCACACCGGCCATCAGCCTCGTCTTCAGGGACGGCGTCGAGGACGGCACGGACTTCTACACCCTGACGGGAGTAAAGGCTAAAGACATCTCGGCGGCAAACAGCGGAAAGTTTCTTGTCAGGCGCGACATGAAACTTTTTAAGATCAGGTTTGACGAAACTCTGAAAGACAGCAGCCATCTCATAATGGTATTTTTCGACGACGCCACGGAATACGAAGAGCTCAGGGAAAAATACGACGCGCAGCAGATCTGCATAGCCAGAGTCAGCATAGATAACTACGACGAATTCAGCGATACGGTATCGCCGGAGACGAACACCTCGGTCACAGCGCAGGTCGATAAGATCATCAGGGCCATGGCGGCCAGCATCAAGGCGACCGTCGATAAGGTCAAGGACACGCTGTACGTTTTGTACTTTCAGAAGAGTTTCCTGAAGTCTATAGAAGGCAGCGAGTTCGACATCCTCGACACCGTAAGGTCCATAGAGACCGAGGCGGACTTCCCGCTGACACTCTCCATCGGCATAGGCGTCGGCGGAGATAACGTCACGGAGACGAACGACTTTGCCATAGCGGCGCTGGAGCTGGCGCTCGCGAGAGGCGGCGACCAGGCGATAGTCCGCGAAGGCGATAAACTCAGGTATTACGGCGGGACCACACAGTCGCGCGAACTCGGGAGCAAAGGCAAATCCCGTATCATCGGCATCGCCCTCTCAAAACTGATCGGACAGTCGGAACGCGTGCTCATAATGGGCCATAAGAACGCGGATTTTGACTCGCTCGGCGCGGCCCTCGGTATATACCGGATGTGCGTGAGCTGCGGAGCGAAAGCCCACATAGTCATGACAACGCATAACAGTTCGCTCGACCTCCTGCTCGAACAGATGAAAGGCTTCGATAAATACGACGTCATCACCGACAGAAAGGCGAGCAGGCTGCTCACGCCGGAGACCCTGGTAGTCGTCGTCGATACGCAGAGGCTGTCTTATCTCGATTCACAGAGCATCGTCAAAAAAGCGGAGCGCGTCGTCGTGATAGACCATCACAGACGTTCCGAGGACTACATCAGCGAGGCTACGCTCGCATATGTCGAGACATACGTGTCATCCACGTCAGAGCTCGTGGCCGAGATGCTTCAGTTCGTCATCGAGCGGCGTGAACTCTGGAAAATAGAGGCGGAAGCCATGCTCGCGGGCATCATGCTCGACACGAATTTCTTCACGACCAAAACAGGCGTCAGGACGTTCGAGGCGTGCGCGTGGCTCAGGCGCGCCGGCGCCGACACCACCGAGGTCAAGCGCTTCTTCCAGATAGACGAGGACGACTTCAAGGCGAGAGCCAGAGCATCGTCGAACGCCGTGTTCCACGAGGGCGGCGTGGCGACGGCGATCCTCGACATACCGCAGAAGGACGTGCAGATAATCAATTCTCAGACGGCCGACGAACTTTTGACGATCAAAGGGATCACCGCGGCATTCGTAGTCGGAACAGACGAAAAGGGACAGACGTATCTGAGCGCCAGATCGCTCGGCGACATAAACGTACAGCTCATCGCGGAAAAACTCGGCGGAGGCGGCCACCTGACGACGTCCGGCGCGCAGGTCGACCTCTCTCCAGAGGAAACGGTAGACGCGATCCTGGATATGCTTGAAAAAGGAGAAGTAAAGTGCAGGTAATACTAAAAAAAGACGTTAACGGCACCGGCAAGGCCGGTCAGATCGTAAAGGTGAGCGACGGTTTCGCGAGGAACATGCTGATCCCGCGCGGGCTGGCAGTGGAGGCGACAGACGCGAACGTGAAGATCCTCCGCAAACAGAGAGAGATCGAGGCGCGTAAGAACGCCGAGAGCCGCGAGGACGCCGAAACGCTCGCAAATGAGTTGAAAGACAAGAAGGTAGTCATCAAAAGAAAAGCCGGCGAGGGCGGCAAACTCTTCGGATCCGTCACGTCCATGGACATCTCGGCAGCCCTTAAGGATCAGTTCGGGATCGAACTGGATAAGAAGAAGATCGATCTGGCTCAGCCGATCAAGTCGCTCGGGACATTCAGCGCCGAACTCAGGCTCTTCCAGGATATCAAATGCAGACTCGCGATACAGATCGAGGAAGAATAGATCCAGGAAGAATAGATCCAGGAAGAGTAGATCCGGGAAGAATAGATCCGGGACGAGTAGCTTTAATAAAGATAGGACGATAGGAGAAACAGATGCCTGTAAGGATACCCCCTCACGATAATGACGCCGAAAGATCACTTTTGGCGTGTATAATGCTTAATCCGAACGCGTTCGGCGACGTTGCCGGGATCGTGAGATCTTCAGACTTTTACGACAAAGCGCATCAGGAGATCTTCGAGGCGATGTCAAAACTGGAACTCGAAGGCCAGCCGATCGACGCGGTCACGGTGGCGAACGAACTGAAAAAACGGGGCAGCCTTAAACTTGCGGGCGGCGCGCCATATCTCGCCGACCTTCTGACGGCGGTCGCTTCCACGGCAAACGCCGAGGGCTACGCTCATATCGTCGCCGAAAAAGCCCAGCTCAGGGAACTCATCCTGACAGCGGACGAGATAAGCGAGAGAAGCTATAAAGAACAGACAGACGCGCGCGAGATCATAGACGGAGCCGAGGAACGGATCTTCGACATAGCAAAGGAGCGCCAGTCGCGAGACTATTCTCCGGTCAAGGACGTATTCAAATCGAATCTCGACACCATCGACAGGATATCGAAGGAAGGCGGCAGCGTAGGCGTACCTTCGGGCTTCAAAAAACTGGACGAGATCACGCACGGGTTCCAGAAATCCGCGCTCGTCATAGTCGCGGCACGACCGGCGATGGGAAAGTCGGCTTTTGCTCTCAACATCGCTCTCAACGCGGCGCGCGAGGCAGACGCGAGCGTCCTGATCTTCAACCTCGAAATGTCTAAGGAGCAGCTCGGCCAGAGGCTTTTATCCATGGCCGGCAACATCGAACTGGAAAAACTCGTCAGCGCTGATCTGGACGATGAAGATTTCAGCAAAATGATGTACGTCATCGACGAGCTCTCGAAGAAAAGGATATATATCGACGACACATCAAGCATCAGTGTCATGGAGATCAAGAACAAGTGCCGCCGCCTGAAAGCGCAGCACGGGCTGGACCTGATTATCATCGACTACCTGCAGCTCATGGACGCACAGCTGAAAAACGGCAACCGCGAGCAGGAGGTAGCAAAGATCTCCAGAGAGATGAAACTCATCGCAAAGGAACTCGAATGCCCGGTCATCGTTTTGTCGCAGCTTTCCCGCAACCCGGAAAAGCGCGAGGATAAGAGGCCGCTTCTGGCGGACCTCAGAGAATCGGGTTCCCTGGAGCAGGACGCCGACATGGTAATATTCCTGTACCGCGACGAGTACTACACAGGCATGAAGAGCCAATCGCCGGGCGAGTGCGAAGTTATCGTCGCAAAAAACAGAAACGGACGCACGGCTAAGATCAGTCTGACGTGGGTGGCCCGCTACGCCCGGTTCAACGATCTTGCTAAAATCGAGCCGGATATCTGACATCCGGGAATGTTGAAATTTGAACGATGAAATACTATAAATCGTCTAATTGCGATATATACTTGAACGACACTTCCGTCGAAAATATTTTCATCTGCGAGTTCATGCCGTCCGCCGAGGGCGATTTCGTAAAGGTCTACCTCTACGGCAGACTTCTGGCGGGCATCGGCAAAGAAGCAACGATGAAAAAATTCGCGTCCCAGCTCGGCATATCCGAAAGCAGGGTGCTCGCCGCGTTCGAATACTGGGAGAAGAACGGCCTGATCAGGCGCGTCTACACTAAGGACGGCGGAGAGGATTTTGACATCGAGTACATGAGCATCAAAAACATGATGTACGGCTCTGGGTCGGAACCTGAGGACGACGAATCGCCTAATTACGATGCGTTTGAAGATACCAACGCTTCGGCCGGCCGAAACGCGGCAGGCGGCGGCACCGCATCGCCTAATTACGATGCACCGAAGGACGACGACGGATCGTTCGATTACGATTCACACAGCCGCGCCGTCTCGGCGCACGGAAAGCGCGAGACCGACAGCCAGCAGGCGGAGCGCGACTTCATGGCCCTGCTGGAGATGAAACTTTCCAGAACGCTTTCTTCGGGCGACATGGCCGCGGTGATCAGCTGGCAGAGAGATCTCGGGATACCTGACGAGGTCATAATGACGGCCGTCGAATACTGTGCCGGCATCGGCAAAACCATGACGCGCTACATAGGCAGGGTCCTGGAGAACTGGTCTCAGCAGGGGATCAGGACCCCGGAAGCCGCCCGCGCGTATATCGAGGCCAACGACGCAAAGTACGGCAGATACCGCAGGGTGATGACTGCCCTCGGATTCAGCCGAAACGCGTCAGAGGAGGAAAAGCGCCTGATCGACGAGTGGTTCGACAAGCTCGGCTTCAACATGGATAAGGTCCTGGAGGCGTGCGGAACGACGGCGGCCATTTCGAACCCTAACGTAAAATACGTGAACAGCGTCCTGAACAACTGGAAAAAGGAAGCCGACGAAGGCGGACGCGGCGTCAACGACGAAAAACCTGTATCGATGGCGGTCCTGAACAAATACTACGATCACCTCAGGGCTAAAGCGAAGACCGAGCAGGAGCAGCGCCGCGCCGAAGTTTACGAGAAACTTCCTAAGGTAAAGAAGATAGATAATAGAATCAACAGGCTCGGGATAGAACTGTCGAGGGCTTTGATCACGAACAACTCCGACAGACCGCTCGCCGACCTTCAGGCGGAGCTGGAGAGACTGCGCGAGGAACGCGCCGTCCTGCTCACGAGCAATAATTTTGATATGGACTATACTGATATAAAATATCTGTGCGACAAATGCAGCGACACCGGCGTCACCGACGCGGGAGTCAGATGCAGGTGCGTGGAACAGCGCATGGCGGAGGCCGCGGAATGGCAAAAACAGCAAAGAGGAAAAGACGGAAAAAAATAAATTACGGGAGACTGTTCCTGACGTTGATCATCTGCGCGCTGCTCGTGGTTTGTTTTGTCACGCTCGGAAACATCCGCGAATTGTCAAAGGAGCGGAGCGACCTAGAGGCCGAGAACGAAAAACTCCAGGCGGAGAAAGAGCAGCTCGTCAACGAACTGGCCAACGTGCAGGATCTCGACTACATAGAAGAGCAGGCGCGCAAGCAGCTGAACATGATAAAACCGGGGGAGGTCCTCTACGTCATAGACGACAAAGACAAATCGTCGGATTCCGGCGGCACCTCGGGAACGGACGGCGGATCGGAATACGATAGCGGCTCCGGCAGCGGCGAAAGCTCATCGGCAGATCAGAGTTCCGGCTCCGGCAGCAGTTCGGAAGGCTCCGGATCCGGTTCGGAAGATTCCGGCTCCGGTTCGAACTGACGATCGACAGAGGATTTACCCTGATATGGATGGAAAACCGTATTTCAGACAAGTCATAGTCGTCGAGGGGCGTGACGATACTGCCGCGGTCCTGCGCGCCGTCGACGCAGCGACGATAGAGACGCACGGCTACGGGATATCCGCGGAAACGTGGAAGCGCCTCGAGGCCGCGTACGAAAAAAACGGGCTGATAATATTTACCGACCCGGATCATGCCGGTGAGGAGATCAGGCGGCGAGTCGGCGAGAAATTTCCGCTCGCCGCTCACGCGTATCTTTCACGCTCCAGAGCGGAGAAAAAAGGCGACATAGGGATCGAAAACGCCCGCCCGGAAGACATAGCGGACGCCCTGCTCGCGGCGCACACGCCCGGGGGACCGGACGAAAGCGGTGCACCGGCCGCGGAACGCGTTGCGTGGGAAGACGTCATCCGCGCGGGACTTTCCGGGCGTCCGGACTCCGCGTCCAGACGGGAAAAAGTCGGCAGCGCGCTCGGCATCGGATACGCAAACGCAAAGGCGATGCTCAGGCGCATGAACGCTCTCGGCGTGTCGAAGAGCGACTTTGAGGCAGCGCTCCGGGCGACGGACCGGGACGGATCCGAATAATAGGGAATCCTCATAAAGGGGAATCCTCATAAAGGGGAATCCTAATAAAGGGAAATCCTAATAAAGGGAAAACGAACTAAACTGACTATACAGACTACACAGACTATGGAATTAGACCTCTGCTCCCCCGAAACGATCAAACGCATACGCAGGCAGTACGACTTCCGGAACGCAAAAAGCCTCGGACAGAACTTCCTCACCGACCGTGCGGTCGTCTCCGGGATCGTCCGCGGAGCCGGGATCGGCGGGGATGATTTTGTCGTCGAGATAGGCCCCGGAATAGGGGCGCTCACGCGGGAAGCGGCGGAGCACGCGGCAGAGGTTGCGGCGGTCGAGATAGACGAGCGGCTCATCCCGATACTCGAGGCGAACCTGTCGGACTTTGACAACGTAAAGATAATAAACGGCGACATCCTGAAGACTGATATCGACGCGCTCGCGGCGTCGGAAGGGTATAACGGGCCAGAACACGTAAAGATAATCGGCAACCTGCCATACTATATCACGACCCCGGTGCTGATGAGCCTGCTGAAGAAGCGCGTCGCGGCCGAGAGCATCACGGCCATGATGCAGAAGGAAGTCGCCGACCGCATCGGTGCCTCAGCCGGAACTAAAGAGTACGGAGCGCTCACGATAGCCGTCGGGTACTACTGCGACACGGTCAGGATCCTCGATGTGCCGCGGACGTCCTTCATGCCGCAGCCTAAGGTCGACTCCGTCGTTCTCAGGCTCGACGTAAAAAAAGAAAAAAGCGTGGAAGTCGCCGACGAAGAACTCTTCTTCGCGTGCGTGCGCGCGGGATTCTCGCAGAGGCGCAAGACGCTTTCAAACTCGCTGAAGAGTGTTTTGCCGACCTCGGAGACGCCGGCTTCGTTTCTGGAGAACCTGGGGATCGACCCGCGGCGCAGAGCCGAGACCCTGACGATAGAGGATTTTGCCTCGATAGCGAACGCCGTTTACGAAGCGGAGAACGCCTGAGATCCTGGCGCGGTCAAAGCCGGAAGCGATCAGAGCCGGACGCGGTGAGATCCGGAAGCAACTGAAATGTCAAAACTTTACGATTACTATAAAACTCATATCAACAACGGGATATTAGGGTGCGTAGAACTCGCATTCATGCTCGAACTCTTCATCGAGATCTTCGCCCGCAAGGGACTGACAGGCGTTTTCTTCATGTTCCAGCACCCGCTGATTTTCTTTGATAATGTTTTGATCATACTTTCAACGCTCGCCGTCGGGTGCCTTTTCAAGAAGCGCAACTTCTACATCGGCCTCGTCTCGGCAGTCTGGGCGGGCATAGGCGTGACGAACGGCGTCATCCTGATGGAGCGCATGACACCTTTCACCGTAAAGGACATCGCATCGATAACGGACGCCGCCACGATCCTCACGAACTATTTCAACAAACCGGAGCTTTTCCTCATAGCGACGTTCCTCGTCTTCATCGGAGCAATGACGGCGTATGCCTACATTAATTCCAAGGTCAGGCCGCGCACGAAGGTCTTCCGCGGTACGGTTGTCACGGTCGCTGTGATCATCTCGCTCACGATCGGTTCCACGTACGGGCTCATCAAAACAGGCGGCCTGCAGACGTTCTTCGGCAACCTGGCATACGGGTACCGCGACTGCGGACTCCCGTACTGCTTCCTGAACACGTGGTTTAACACCGGCATCAAGCGGCCGGCAGACTACTCGGAAGAGGCCGTTAAGGCCCTGCTCCCGGAGGAGCATACCGATAAGAACGGCTGCGAGGTCATCGAGACGGGCGACGAGGACGAAAATTACCCGAACATCATATTCCTGCAGCTTGAGTCATTTACGGACCCGGAACTTTTCAACAACGTCGAACTTTCCGAAGACGCGATGCCATATTTCCGCAGTCTCGAAGAGGAATGTTCGTCGGGATACCTGACCGTACCGGCGTGCGGCGCGGGGACGGCAAACACGGAATTCGAAGTGATGACAGGGCTTTCGGCGAGGTTCTTCGGACCGGGCGAATACCCGTTTAAATCCATACTCCGCAGAGAACCGGCGGAAAGCGCGGCATTCGACCTGAAATCGCTCGGCTTCGGGACCCACGCGATACACGACCACAGGGCGTTCTTCTACAACAGGAACGAAGTCTTTGCGAACATAGGCTACGACACGTTCACGTCGGTCGAGTACATGAGCGACGTCGAGAAAACGCCTAAAAACTGGGCTAAAGACAAGATCCTCACCGAGCATATTTTTGACGCGCTCGAATCGACCGAGTCGAGAGACTACATTTATACGATCTCCGTCCAGGGACACGGGAAATATCCCGACGAGCAGCTGATCCGGGACCCTGACGTCGCCGTCACCAAAGCCCCGAGCGTGGAACTGAAGTGGAAATACGAATATTACGTCAATCAGGTCTATGAGATGGACGAGTTCGTAAAGGAACTGACGCAGAGGCTGGAGGAATACGACGAGCCGGTCATCCTCGTCATGTACGGAGACCATATCCCGGCGCTTGAGATTACGGAGGAAACGTACGGGCGCGGCCTGTATGAGACGCCGTACGTGATCTGGACGAACTACGACAGCGGCATGGAGGAGACCGACAAAGACATAAACGCGTACGAGTTGACCGCCTACGTCTTCGACAGGCTGGGGATCCACACCGGCACAGTCTTCACATACCAGCAGGCTCATTCCGACGTAAACGGAACGTCCGCCGCCGATTCCTCGAGTTCTCAGCCGTCCTCCTCCGAATCCTCCGATCCCGAATATTCCGAGTATCTCGCCGGCCTGAAGATGATCGGGTACGATATGCTCTACGGCAGGCGGTACGTGTACGGCGGGGAATGTCCGTTCGAGACGACCGACATGAAGATGGGAGTCAAGCAGGTAAAGATCTTCCGCGTGATAGAGGTCCGCGGCAAATACTACATCAAAGGCGAGAACTTCACGGAGTACAGCAAAGTCACGCTGCGCGGCCAGACGCTGTCGACCATATATCTTTCCCCGAACCTGCTCGGGCTGGAGGAGGAAGTCGACCCGGATGACGTAAAAGACATGAAGGTCAGCCAGATAGACCCGACGAACAAAGAGATAATCAGTTCTACGGAATAGCCTCCGGCGGCCGCGCGGGAACGCCCGGGACGCGGATATGCCGGGGCAGGCATATCGGCAAAGACCGAGGGCAGGGAGGAAGCAATGGATAAGACATCGGAATACAGCAAAGACGGAAGAAGCATAACGACGGAGAGGCTCCTTCTCAGGCGCTTTTCGGAAGACGACGCGCAGGAGGTCTTCGAACTGGCGAAAGACCCCGACGTCGGGCCTCGCGCGGGCTGGAACCCGCACGAGAATATCGAAGAGACCCTGACGGTGCTGAGGAATATCATTATGCCGTCCGACGCCTTTGCCATAACGCTTAAGGACAGCGGAAAGGTCATAGGCGACATCGCCATAGAAGAAGACAGGTACAGACCGGACGCAGACAGCGGCGAACTCGGCTACTGGCTCGGAAAGGAATACTGGGGGAAAGGCTATATGACCGAAGCCGCCCGCGCCGTGATCGACTACGCTTTCGGCGAAAAAGGCCTCTCGATGCTGGGCATCTGCACCAGCCCGGTGAACAGCAGGTCGCAGAGGGTAATAGAAAAGTGCGGCTTCGTCTACGAAGGGACGATCCGCCGCACTTATAAGATTTATGATGGCACGCTCAGAGATTCGCGCGTCTATTCTATGACAAAGGAAGAGTACGAATTGCTCCGCGAAAAATGGTAAACGCCCGTGGCGCGGCAGAGGAGCCGGGTGAGCGTGGCGCGCGCGGGAACGGTAAACTCTGCCCTCGCGGCAGATGCTCTAATGCAGGAGCCCCGCGCGGATAAGCGTCGCCAGTTCGTCCAGCGTCAGCTTCTTCATGGAGCAGTTGCCGATGCGCTCCGGAACGATCATCGCGATCATGCCGTCATAGATTTTTTTGTCCATGTAGGCGAGGCGGATCAGTTCCTCAGGGTCATAGCGGAGCGAGACGTCAAATCCGAACGATTCGAGTATGTCGGAGAGTTCGCCGCTGATGTCGTTGGATGTGAGGCCGATGCGGAAAGCGCCCAGCGACTCGGCGACCATGCCCTTTGCAACGGCAGCGCCGTGCGTGACGTTATAAGCTGAGATCTTTTCGATGCCGTGGCCGATGGTGTGGCCGAAGTTAAGCATCTGGCGGACGCCCAGGCCGCGCTCGTCAGCCTCGACGAGAGATTTTTTGATAGAGACGCAGCGGGAAATGGCGTTTTCGCAATCGTTCTCGCGGAGTTTGCCGATGATCCCCTCGTCGGCGAGGACGGCGCACTTCACGGCCTCGGAATAGCCGTCGCGGATGCGCTCCTCCGTAAGGGTCGAGAGGACGTCCGGGTCGATCAGGACGAGAGACGGCTCCCAGTAGAGCCCGGCCAGGTTCTTGCCATTGAGAAGGTTGACGCCCGTTTTGCCGCCGACGGCCGTGTCGATGGATGCCTGGAACGTCGTCGGAACGATCACGTAGTTGATGCCGCGCATGTACGTGCCCGCGACGAAACCGGCGATGTCGATGACGACTCCGCCCCCCAGAGCGAGGATCAGGTCGCTGCGGGTGATGCTTTCGTCGGCCAGCGCGTCGATGATGTTGCCGTATGTGGTGAGATTCTTCGAATGTTCGCCGCACGGGAAAATTATCTTAGTCGTGCTGAACCCGGCTCTGGTCAGGGCATCCGAGACTTCGGCCTCGTACAGGCCGTTCACGGTGTTGTCGGTGATGATGCAGACCTTGCGCGGAGTGAAGCGCGAGGCGAGTTCTTTCCCGACGTCGGCGAGCAGCCCTTTGCCGATCAGGACGTCGTATGAAACTGATGCGTTAATCGTATATTTGATCATATTGTGATTGTATCACAAAACAAGCCCGGCGCGGCGCAAAATATATCGTGTCCATCGGGGCCCGGTCGGCACGGATGCCGGAGAAACAGCCTGGCAGGCGCAGTGTGCGCGTCTGCCGGAGAAACAGCCTGGCCGGCGCAGCGTTCGCGCCTGCCGGAGAAATCTGAGAACTATGAGCAGAAAAAACAGCGGCGGGACCGCTCGGAAACCGCGGACAGCCCGCTCAACGATAAAAAGGATACTAAAAGTCTTTCTGGCGCTTGTTATAATATTCATAGCGCTCACGGCCGCCATAAACGTCCGGGTGGTGACGTACGGCAAAGCCAGGATCGCCGGCTCATTCACGGAACCGATCGGCGCGGGCGCAGAAACGGAGACGGATACGGATGCGGATGCGGATACCGGGAGCGGCGCGGAGACGAACCTCGCGGATGAGACAGACGAGGCGCGCGATTTCGGCGCCGACTGCATTCTGATACTCGGCGCTGGGATAGTAGATTCCGAAACGCCGTCAAAGATACTCCGCGACAGGCTGGACGCAGGCATAGCGCTGTATAAGGCGAACGTCGCGCCTAAGATCCTTCTTTCCGGGGACAACGGCACATACGAGCATAACGAGATACACGTCATGCTGAACTACTGCCTCGACGCCGGAGTTCCAGCCGAGGACGTCTTCTGCGACCACGCGGGATTTTCCACCAGTGAGTCCATGGTGAGGGCGGGGACGATCTTCAACGTAAAGAAGGCCGTGATAGTGACGCAGTCTTTCCACGAGTATCGTGCTTTGTTCATCGCGAACCACCTGGGCATCGAGGCGATCGGATTCTCCTCGGACCAGAAAAGATATTCCACGTACGCGTACGACAACGCGCGCGAGATCGCCGCGAGGGTGAAGGACTATTTAAAACTCTGCTTTAAGATGAACGACGCTGTCGGCGGAGAGGTCATAGACATTCACGGTGACGGCACGGTCTCTCACGGCGAGTGACGCCGCCGCCCGCAGGAGGAGGAAATGGCACAGCTTACACAGCAGGCGATGAGGAATTCGCTCATCAGGCTCCTGAACGAGCGCCCGCTCGATAAAATAACGGTAAAGGACATCGTAGAGGACTGCGGCGTGAACCGCAATACCTTCTATTATCATTACAGCGACATCTACGAACTGCTCGAAGACGTATTCCGCAGCGAGACGGAGGACTTCGTCGCAAACGCTGACGATCCTCAGTCGTGGAGCGAGGCTTTGATCTCCATGGAAAAATTCGCGCGCGAGAACAAGCGCCTCGTCTACCACGTGTTTAATTCGATGAACCGCGAGACGCTGCAGGACTACCTCTTCGGCATAGCCGACTCCGAGATCACGAAGCTCGTGGATAACATGGCGAAGGGCTCGGACGTTCCGGAAAAGGACAAGCACTACATAATCGTAGTGAGCGAGCACGCCGCCGTAGGCCTGATCCTCGACTGGGTGAAGGACGGCATGAAGGAGGACCCGGAGGACTTCCTGAGCCGCATGGGCGAGGTGCTGGACGACATGATAAAATCGGCGCTCAGGATCGCTTCGGAAAAAAAGTGATCAAAGCCGGCTCAATGTTTTTTTCTCATCGGCATCGCGGCGCAGTTCCGGCGCACACAGATCGCGGAAATCAGCAGGAGTGAAAGGATAATGAGCCGGATATAGCCTCCCATGCCGCTGTCGCCGGTCCCCGGCGAAGACTTTGTTCTGCCATCTGTTCCCGATATCCTTTGCCACTGGGCATAGAGATCGTTCTCTTTTGTGTGATCTATCATGATCACATCACCCACATCATAAGTATTACCGTCCTCATCTTTGAAACATACGAGGCGGAAGCCGTCAGGCACCGCGAAATAGTTCGCGATCTCGATCTCCGTATTGTCCGCAACGCCGTCGATGCTATAAACCACATCTTTTAAACCAGCGTCAGGATAGTTTGAATGATATGTCAAAACGGCAGTAGGAGGTTTCTGGCCGTAGACCGCGTACAGATCGACGTTCCTGCTCTCGATGCGGATAGTATTGCCGGCATAGTATCTCATCCCGCTGCTGTCAGCCCAGAACAGAAAATGACCCTTCCCGAAACCGGTCTCGCTGTAATATGAAACAGGCGCGTCGGAACCAGGTGAATGGTATTCATCATATTTCTACTTTCCACCGCAAACATATGAAAACATTTTGATCAAACAGAGAGAATTATATACTAATTTCATTATAATTAATATTTTTTTTAAAGATATTGGATAGATTTTATACTTGCTTTACATACCTGTGCCTGATGATCCAGACAGATCACGTGCCGTGCCTAAATTTTGGGCACGCCTTTTTTTTTGCCCGTTTTAGCGCAGCGGCGCCGCGTGTAAGATTACATTCGTGCAATGGAGAACTGCGCATTTTTCGGTATTTTCGGAAGGTGAGGAAATGAGATTCGTAAAAAGCGCTAAATACGCCTACGCCGCGGTGTCGGCCGCGATGGCCGTCATAGGTTCCGCGCTTGTGTGCGACCCGGATATGGGCGGCGATACGGCCTCGCTGATAGTCGGGGTGCTCTGCGTCGTCTTCGGGATAGTGAAATTCGTGGGATTCTTTTCCCACGACCTCTTCGGTCTGGCGTTCCAGTACGACCTGGCGGAAGGGATAATCGTAGTCATCGCCGGGATATTCGCTCTGACAAAACCGGAACGGAGCCCGGAGGCGCTCGCCGTCGTCGTCGGCATGATCGCTCTGGTCGACGGTATATTCAAGGTGCAGACCTCTCTGGACGCGATGAAGTTCGGCATGCGCTACTGGTGGGTGATACTGCTGGTCGCGGCTTTGACGGCGTCGTTCGGCATGATGCTTTTGTTCGGGCACGCGGAGAGGGAAACGGCGATAGAGGAGACGGGCCTGGCGCTCATCGTCACGGGGCTGCAGAACCTCTGGATGGTGCTCTACACGGTCAGGCTTTTCAGGGGCGATAAGAAGATAGAAGATCCGGGGGACGGATCCGGTAGAAGGAGGAAAACGAAGGCAAATGCGTAATTTCGGCGAAAAAGTCGTCAAATACAGAAAGCTTATCCTCATAATCGCTCTCGTTTTGATGATCCCTTCAGCCATCGGGATGAGAGAGACCAGGGTAAACTACGATATGCTCGTCTACCTGCCGGACGACATGGATACGGTGAAGGGGCAGGACATACTGATGGACGAGTTCGGCAAAAGCGCCATCTCGACGATCATAGTCGAGGGCATGACCGACCGCGAGGTGGCCGATCTGAAGGCTGACATCGCAAAGGTCGACCATGTCGACTCGGTGGTCTGGTACGATTCGGTGATGGACCTCTCCGTCCCGAAGGAAATGCTGCCGGATAAGCTCTACGACTCGTTCAACAGCGGCGACGCCACGATGCTGGCGGTTTTCTTTGACACTACGACGTCGGCCGACGAGACGATGGACGCGGTGAAGAGGATCAGGCGCCTGGCGAACGAGGAATGCTTCGTCACGGGGCTTTCGGCCCTGGTGACCGACCTGAAGGATCTCTGCGAACAGGAGGAGCCGATCTACGTCGGACTGGCTGTCGCGTGCGCCGTAGGAGCGATGATGGTCTTCATGGACTCGTGGTTCATACCTTTCATCTTCCTGGCGAGCATCGGAATGGCGATCCTGCTGAACATGGGCACAAACTACTTCCTCGGCGAGATCTCCTACATCACCAAAGCCATGGCCGCGGTGCTGCAGCTGGCCGTCACTATGGACTATTCCATCTTCCTCTGGCACAGCTACGAGGAGCAGACGATGAAGACTGACGACCATAAAGAGGCCATGGCCGTCGCGATCAATAAGACCCTGACCTCCGTCATCGGCAGCTCGGTCACCACGATCGCCGGATTCATAGCGCTCTGCTTCATGAGCTACACGCTCGGCGCCGACATCGGCATCGTCATGGCAAAGGGCGTCCTGCTCGGGGTCATCGGCTGCGTGACGACGCTGCCCGCGCTCATTCTTTTGTTCGATAAATTCATACATAAGACGATACATAAGACGCTCCTCCCTAAGATGGATAAGATCTCCCGCGTGATCACGAAGAGATGGCCTGTGTTCATCGCGATTTTTGCGCTCGTCCTGATCCCGTCCGTGTTCGGGTACATCAAAACGAACGACGAGGTCTACTACGACATGAGCAGCGCGCTCCCGAAGGACATTTCCGGCGTCCAGGCTCAGGAGAAGATGTCCGGGGATTTCGGCATGGAGTCCGTATACATGGCGCTCGTCGATTCCGACATGTCGCAGAAAGACATGAAGTCCATGATGAGCGAGATGGAGGATGTGGACGGAGTCAACGAAGTGCTCGGGCTCTCGAGCGTCGTAGGCAGGTCCGTTCCTGAGGAAGTGCTTCCGGACAGCGTTTCAGGGCTTCTGAGATCCGACGAACACGAACTGCTCCTGATAACGAGTTCGTATCACACGGCAAGCGACGAGATAAACTCACAGATAGATCAGGTGCTCGCGATCGTTAAGAAATACGACGAGAGCGCGATGCTCGTCGGCGAGGCGCCGGCCACCGAGGACCTGATAGAGATAACGAACCACGATTTTAACGTCGTAACGGCTGTTTCGATTATCTTCGTGTTCATCATCATCGCCCTGGTGTTCAAGAGTTTCTCGCTGCCGATCCTCCTGACGGCCGTCATCGAGTGCGCCATCTGCATCAACCTCGCGATCCCGCACTATACGGGACAGAGCCTGCCGTTCATCGCCCCGATAGTCATCAGCACTATCCAGCTGGGCTCCACGGTAGACTACGCGATCCTCCTGACGACCAGATACAGGGACGAGCGTATCAGCGGCGTCGGGAAATACGATTCGATCAGGATAGCGCTCTCGACGTCCATGCAGTCGGTCATCGTCAGCGCCGCGAGCTTCTTTGCCGCAACGTTCGGCGTGGCCTTATACTCCAACATCGACATAGTCAGTTCGATGTGCATGCTGATGGCAAGAGGCGCGCTGATAAGCATGGCGGCCGTGATATTCGTTCTGCCGTGCCTGATGATGGTGTTCGACAGACCTGTCTGCGCCACGACGGCGAAGATGAGAGGGATACATAAGAAAGAGAAAGCCGCGAGGCTGAGCGGCCAGAGCAGTAATCAAAGCAATAACCAAAACAGCAACCAAAACAGCAACCAAAGCAATAACCAAAACAACGACCAAAGCAGCGATCAAAACAACAGCCGGAGCAATGGTGCCGGTGCTGCGGAAGGAGGCAGGATCTGATGTACGAGAAGAAAATAAAAAGAGCGAAAATAACGGCCGCTGTCCTGGCTGCCGTACTCGTGTTCGTGACTTGGTTCGGTTATCCGTGGCTGTCCATGGCGGAAAACGGGGATTCCGGCTCCGCGGACGCTTCGGGACAGACGGGCGGCACAGGCGGCAGCTCCGACGCGGGATCCGTCTTTAGCGAGATAGGTTCCATGCTCGATCAGGAGGACATCGATAAGGACGAGACAGTCTACGTGATCGCAGACGCAAACGGCTCGCCTGAAAAGGTCATCGTCAGCGAATGGCTGAAGAACCCTGACCGCTCCGCGACCCTCTCCGACAAAACCGAACTCACGGACCTCGAGAACGTCGGCTCGGACGGTGCTTATACTACGCGCGGCGGCGGCAAGATCGAATGGGACGCGGACGGCAAGGACGTATACTACCGCGGGATCTCGACTAAAGAACTCCCTGTCGACGTCGAAGTAACGTACTTCCTCGACGGCAAAGAGACGTCCGCCGAGGACATCGCCGGCAAAACCGGCAGAGTGACGATCCGCTTCGACTACACCAACAACGAAAAGACGACGGTCTGGGAGAACGGCACGAGCTATTCCATGTACGTCCCGTTCCTCATGTCGAGCGTCATGATCCTCGATAACGACGACTTCAGCAACGTAGAGGTCGAAAACGGCAAACTGATAAGCGACGGAGATCGTCAGGTCGCGATCGGATTCGCCCTTCCGGGGCTCGCCGAAAACCTCGGCACCGGAGACGACCTCGACATTCCTGACTACTTCCAGGTCAGCGCCGACGCGACAGGATTTGAACTGGCGACGACCGCCACTTACGCTTCCAACGAGATATTCAACATAGTCGATTTTGAGGACGTATCGTCGATAGACGATCTGGAGTCCGCACTCAGCGAACTCCAGGAAGCGGCCGATAAACTCGTCAGCGGCTCAAGTGATCTATACGACGGAGCAACGACCCTCTACGACAGCATGGGCAGCCTGCAGAGCGGGGCCGATAAACTGGCGTCCGGCGCTTCCGACCTTGCGGACGGAGCAGAGGAACTTTCCGAAGGCGCAGACATGCTGGCGGATGGCGCCGCAGATCTCAGTTCGGGACTCGACACACTTTCATCCAACAGCGCGGCGCTGAACGCGGGAAGCAGGCAGGTGTTCGAATCGCTCCTTTCGCAGGCGGATTCCGCTCTCACGGCGGCAGAGATCCAGCATGAGACGCTGACTCCGGAGAACTATCACGACGTACTCAGCGGGCTGGAGGGAACGCTCAGCGAGGAAAACGTCAGAGCGCTGGCCACACAGACCGCGCGCACTAAGGTCGAGGCTGAGGTAAGAGCGAACACCGATAAGATAACCGCGGCGGTCACAGAAAAAGTGAAACAGGAAGTGACAGCGCAGGTCCTCGTCCGCGCGGGAGTCACGGAGGAACAGTATGAAACGCTTAAGGCGGCGGTGAACGCAGGAGTCGCGACGGAGGAGCAGAAAGCCGCGCTGATGCAGATCGAAGGTGCCATTGATCAGACCATGGCTTCAGATACGGTAAAATCTCAGATCAGCGCCGCTGTCGAGCAGCAGATCCAGGCTTTGATCGAGCAGAATATGGCTTCCTCCGAAGTGCAGCAGCAGATCGAGGCTGCGGTCACGGCGGCGGCAGGCGGCCGCGGGCAGATCGAGACGCTTCTCTCGCAGCTCGATTCATATAACACGTTCTACACCTCGCTGGCTCAGTACACGGCAGGCGTCGATCAGGCGGCAGCCGGAGCAAAGCAGGTCTCTGCCGGCGCATCCTCTCTGAAGGACGGTGCTTCTAAACTGGCGGGCGGCGCTAAGACTCTCTCGGAGAGCATGAGCACTCTGAAGGACGGCATCGCTAAGCTCGTCGACGGCGTGACCGAACTGAAAGACGGCAGCAAGACCCTGTATGACGGGATGAAAGAGTTTAAGGAAACCGGGATCGATAAACTCGTGGATTACTTTGACGGCGACGTCGAAGATCTGCTGAACAGAGTCCGCGCCACAGCCGACGCGTCGAAGGAATATACCAACTTCGGCGGAATAGACGACGGGGCGCGCGGCAGCGTCAGGTTCGTCTACAGGACTGGATCGATCGAAAAGGAAGATACGGCGGAGAGCGCGAACTGATGCGTGAGAGTCAGACCCCGCGGACGGCACGACGTGCTCCCCGGAGAAAAATCCGACGGCGCTGATAACCCCCGGAGCGCCGTAAAAACAAGGCGTGCAGAGGCTTTCGGGCCTTTCGCGCCTTTATTGTTTTGTTGACAGTTCTGTAATATTTACATAAAATATGTAATGACAATTTTCCGTTTATTTTATTTACCGCGGAAAAAAGAAAGAGGAGAGAAAAATGAAAAAGAAAATCATCAGTATTCTGCTCTGCGTTCTAGTCGTATTCGCCCTTGCGGCATGCGGAAATTCGGACAACGGAACAGATGAAGGAACAACTGACGGCGGAGACGACTCCGGAACGTATGAGATCGCTGTTGTCACGGACGTAGGCCAGCTCATGGATAAGGGCTTCAACCAGGGAACGTACGAAGGCGCTAAGAAATACGCCGACGACAACGGTATCTCGATGAAGTACTATCAGCCTGCAAACGGCGCTGACGCTACGGATAACGACAGGATCGACGCCATGAACCAGGCAATCGAGAACGGCGCTAAGATCATCGTCGCTCCGGGATTCCTTCAGGCGACGGCTATGGAAGCAGTAGCGAAAGAGAACCCTGAAGTCAAGTTCGTCTTCGTAGACGGATGGGCCATGGGACTCGACAACGTCACGGCTATCGTCTATAAAGAGCAGGAAGCCGGATACTTCGCTGGATACGCTGTAGTTAAGGAAGGCTATACGAAGCTCGGATTCACGGGCGGCGGCGGCGGATCGAACCCTGCAGTCAACCGCTACGGCTACGGATTCGTTCAGGGCGCTGAGGCGGCCGCGGAAGAGATGGGCGTAGACATCGAGATGAAGTACTCCTACATGTACGGCTCGACCTTCCAGGCTTCGACGGAACTCCAGACCCAGATCGCGGGCTGGTACGCTGCAGGCACGGAAGTCGTGTTCGCTTGCGGCGGCAGCATGTTCCAGTCAGTTCTCTCGGCAGCAGCTGAATATGAGAACGCAAAGATCGTCGGCGTCGACGTAGACCAGTCCGGAGAATCCTCGCAGGTCATCACCTCCGCGATGAAGGGACTTTCCGCATCCGTAGAGCAGGTCCTCGGACAGTTCTATGATGGCAAGTGGGACAGCGAACTCGCAGACAAGGCTCAGAACCTCGGCGCTGCTGAGAACGCTACCGGACTTCCTACCGATACGTGGTCGATGACGAACTACACCGTTGACCAGTACAACGAACTCTTCCAGAAAGTCGCTTCCGGCGAGATCGTTCCTGACGCGGAAGTTCCTGAAGACTGCAACAACGCAGACTGGCTCAACGAAAAGGGATTCAAGCACGTCACGATCTCCTTCGAGGGCTGATCGTTCGGCTTAAACTCAGACACTTGTACTTGAGCATACGGGATGAATTCCCGAAACACTAAAAGCGCATAACAGGGATGGCAGCATGTCTGCCATCCCTGTCTGCTATGTAAAGGAGAAACAGGGGAATGGAACAGGAAACCATTCATCGGGAGGAGACCGCGGCGCCTTGCGTGATCGAGATGAAAAACGTCACGAAGACGTTCCCGGGCATCATCGCCAACGACCATATCTCGCTGGATCTCAGGAAAGGCGAGATACACGCCCTGCTGGGCGAGAACGGGGCGGGGAAGTCCACGCTGATGAGCGTCCTTTTCGGCCTTTATCAGCCCGACGAAGGGCAGATATATAAAGACGGAAAGCCCGTGACGATCAACGACCCGTCCGACGCGAACGCTCTCGGGATCGGAATGGTCCACCAGCACTTCCGCCTCGTAGACGTTTTCACGGTGCTGGACAACATCATTCTGGGAGTAGAGACTACCAGATACGGATTCCTGAGCAAAAAAGAAGCGCGTGAGAAAGTAATGAAGCTCTCCGAGCAGTACGGCCTGAACGTAGACCCGGACGCAAAGATCGAGAATATCACGGTCGGCATGCAGCAGAGGACCGAGATCCTGAAGATGCTGTACAGAGACAACGAGATCCTGATCTTCGACGAACCGACTGCCGTTCTCACGCCGCAGGAGATCGGCGAGCTGATGCAGATCATGAAAGATCTGGCTGCGGAGGGGAAATCGATCCTCTTCATCACTCATAAATTAAACGAGATCATGGAAGTCGCGGACCGCGTGACAGTGCTTCGAAAAGGCAAAGTCATCGGAACGGTGGACGTAAAGGACACCGACGTAAACAAACTTTCGAGCATGATGGTCGGCAGGACCGTCCAGCTGAAAGTCGAAAAAAAGCCGGCGGAACCCGGCGAGACGGTGCTTAAAGTCCGCCATCTCTCGGTCTACGACAATCTTCATAAAAAAGACGCCGTCCACGACGTATCTCTCGACGTGCACGCGGGCGAGATCGTCTGCGTAGCCGGCATCGACGGCAACGGCCAGACTGAGTTCGTTCAGGCCCTGACCGGGCTGCATAAGGCGTCGGGCGGCAAAATAAGCCTGCTGGTCGACGGCGAGATGAAAGATATCACCGATGTGACGGTACGCTACCGCAACACGCACGGCATCAGCCACATCCCGGAAGACCGCCATAAACACGGGCTCATCCTGGATTACACGCTCGAACAGAACCTCGTCCTTCAGAGGTACTTCGAGCCCGAATTCGAACACAACGGATTTATCAGATTTGATAAGGTGCGCGAATACGCCGACGACCTGATCGAGCGTTTCGACGTCCGTTCAGGCCAGGGTCCTGAGACCCCGGCGCGCTCCATGTCCGGCGGCAACCAGCAGAAGGCCATCGTCGCCAGGGAACTCGACCGCCCGCATACGCTTTTGATCGCGGTGCAGCCGACCAGAGGTCTGGACGTCGGAGCTATAGAATACATCCATAAGGAAATAGTCAAATCAAGAGACGCGGGAGCCGCCGTGCTCCTGATCTCTCTGGAACTGGACGAGGTCATGGACCTTTCGGACCGCATCGTCGTCATGCACGCCGGCGAACTCATGGGCGAATTCGACCCTGAGAAGACCGAGGTCAGGGAACTCGGCCTCTACATGGCCGGAGCGAAGAGACAGGAAATGGAGGTGCCTGACGATGAAAGACAGTAAGAAAAGCATTTCTCTGACGTCGAGGCCGGGCTTCCGCTCCATCGTCGCCTCGCTGCTCTGCATTCTGGGCGGCATCCTCGTCGGGTTCATCGTGCTGCTGATACTCGCTCTGCTCGATCCGGAGGTAAACATTTCGGACGCGTTCAAAGGTCTGGCGATCGTTCTCGGCGGGCCGTTCTCGGGAGGCCGCAACTCGGTATTCCAGTTCGGGAACATGCTCTTCCAGGCGACGCCTCTGATCTTCACGGGCATGTCCGTTGCCATCGCTTTCCGCACCGGGCTGTTCAACATCGGCGCTCCGGGGCAGTACCTGATGGGCGCCATGACGTCTTTGCTCGTCGCCCTCTCGATCCCTACCGACGTAGTGCCGAGCGCGATCGTCTGGATCCTCGCGCTTCTGGCCGGAACTGCCGCCGGTGCGGCCTGGGGAGCGATCCCCGGCGCGTTCAAAGCGTTCCTGGGAGTGAACGAGGTCATCGTCTGCATCATGACGAACTGGATCGCTGCCAACCTCGTCTCGTGGGTATTCGCCGGATCAAAATTCATCAACTACGCGGAGACTAAGGTCAACTTCATCGTAAAGACCGAGACGAACAACGTCGCGACGCCGACACTCGGGCTGGATAAACTGTTCTCGGTGAAGGAACTCCACTCATATGCGGACATAAGCATCTTCATCGCCATCGGCGTGGCTATACTCATGTCCGTCGTCATCAACAAAACAGTGTTCGGCTACGAATTGAAAGCCTGCGGCTTCAACCGCGACGCTTCCAAATACGCCGGGATGAACGCCAAGCGCAATATCGTACTGTCGATGGTCATCGCCGGTGCTCTGGCCGGCGCGGGAGCCGCGCTCTGGTGCATCAACGGTCATCAGGATTTCAAGTGGGAGACTTACCAGTCGCTTCCGGCCGACGGATTCAACGGCATCCCTGCCGCGCTTCTGGCAATGAACAACCCTGTCGGAGTCATCTTCACCTCGCTGTTCCTGAAGTTCATCAATTTCGGCGGTTCGAACCTGCGCGCCAACACGTCGTTCAACGAGTACGTCGCGCAGCTGATCATAGCCATGATCGTCTACTTCTCAGGCTTTTCGCGCTATCTGATCGCGCGCATGGAGGAAAAGAAGAAGGCTGCCGCGGAGAATGTTTCCGCAGGCGGTCAGGACGTGGCCTCCGAGGCGGCCGAAGCGCCCGCGGCGGCAGACAAAGCGCCCGCGGAAGAAAAGAAAGGGGGCGAAGACTGATGGTATTCGTACTTCAGAAAACGCTGATATACGCGATCCCTCTCCTGATAGTCGCGCTCGCCGGCATGTTCGCCGAACGAAGCGGCGTCATCAACATCGCTCTTGACGGTATGATGATATTCGGATCCTTCATCGGAGCGATGATATCCATGGTCCTGCGGGCGAACTTCCCGTTCTTCGTGGACCACAACCAGCTCACGTTCCTGATAGCGATGATATGCGCGGCGGCCTCCGGAGCGCTGTTCTCGCTGCTGCTCTCCGTCTCGGCGATCAAATTCAAAGCCGACCAGACGATAGGCGGCACGGCGCTGAACCTGCTGGCCCCGGCGATCTCTTTGTTCCTGATCAAACTGGTCACGACCAAAGACAACCTCGAGATGAGACCGGCTATGGATTCGGCGGGCAACGTCCGCGACTTCTCTTACGTCATCAAAAACGACGGCCTGCCTGCCGCGCTCAGCATATTCTTTGACAAAACCTACATCTCGACGTTCATCGCCCTGGCGGTGTTCATATGCCTATCGATCTGGATCTATAAGACGAAGACCGGGCTCAGGCTCCGCGCAAGCGGCGAGAACCCGGCGGCCGTGGACGCCGTAGGAGTGAACGTATATAAGATGCGCTATCTCGGAACTACCATCTCAGGCGCTCTGGGCGGTCTGGGTGGATATATCTACGTCGCCACAGTCGCAAACGGCACCGCAAGCGGCTCGGTCGCTGGCATGGGGTTCCTGGCTCTGGCCATCATGATATTCGGGAACTGGAAACCGCTGGGCATCGCTTTCGGAGCGCTCATCTTCGGCTTCCTGAAATGCCTGAGCGTCGTCTACACGCAGTTCGAGTTCACGAGGAACCTGGGGCTGCCGATGTACGCGTACAGCATGATCCCTTACGTCGTCGTGCTCGTGCTCCTGGCGTTCACCAGCGGCAATTCGCGCGCTCCTAAGTCAGAAGGCGTTCCGTACGACAAAGGCAGACGTTAGCGGGATCGGCCCTGCGGCCGGTCAAAACAAAGAAAGCGCGAGGTTCCCGGCTCCGGCCGGGAACTCTTGCGAAAGAGGAAAACTATGCAGAACGAAACTAAGATCACGCGCCCCGCGCTCCTGGTCATGGCCGCGGGCATGGGCAGCCGGTACGGCGGCCTGAAGCAGATAGACCCTATGACGGACGAGGGCGAGGTCATCGTCGACTTCTCGCTCTACGACGCGATGCTCGCCGGGTTCGAGGACGCGGTCTTCGTCATACGCAAAGAACACAGAGACCTATTTGACGAACATCTGTCAAAGGGCGCGGGCAGACGCATGAACATACGCTACGCATATCAGGATCTCTCGGACCTGCCCGAAGGGTATTCCGTGCCCGAGGGGAGAGAAAAACCGTGGGGAACGGCGCAGGCAGTCCTTGCGGCGCGCGGCGTGATCGGCGGACCTTTCGCGGTCATAAATTCCGACGACTACTACGGCGCCGGGGCGTTCCAGACGATGTACGATTTCCTCGAACGCGCCGAGGATAAGGAAAAATACGAATACGCCATGGTGGGCTTTGAACTTGCTAAAACGCTGAGCGCGAACGGCAGCGTCTCGCGCGGCGTCTGCCGAGTGGAAAACGGCAGGCTTCTGGGCATCATCGAGCGCGGTCAGATAATGAGAAAAGGCTCAGCCATAGAGTGCGCCAGAGACGACGGCAGCGCGATCGAACTTCCCGATGATTCCACTGCGTCCATGAATTTCTGGGGATTCACGAACTCGATTTTCGGCGAACTCGCAGGGCGCTTCCCGGCGTTCCTCGATAAGACTCTTAGCGAAAACCCTCTGAAGGGCGAATACCCGCTCCCGGGCGTCGTAAGCGATCTGATCGCAGAGGGAAAGGCAGAGGTCACCGTTCTCCCGTCCCACGACCGCTGGTACGGCGTGACGTATAAGGAAGACCGCGAGGACGTCGTCAGCGCGTTCCGCTCGATGAAGGATAAGGGCTTCTACCCTGAGCGCCTCTGGGCCGGGCATTCGACAGATTATTGATAATTTGCGGTTGCAAACTTACGGGCAAACGGATATAATATTTCTGCGCTTTCTGCGCCGCGGGCACGTTTTTGGTCCGCGTGATCTCTGCGCTGAGGGAATCAGCGCCACATAAGTCCACAGGGAGGTGAAAACAATGAACAGCTACGAAGTAATGTTCGTCATCGATCCTACGCTCGAGGATGAGAAAAAAGACGCGGCCGTCGAAATGGTCAGGGAAGTCATCACATCCGAAGGCGGAGAGGTCGGCGACGTCGACGTATGGGGCCTTCGCAAACTCGCGTATCCTATCGAGAAGAAGACCGAGGGCTACTATGTCGTAGCGGAATTCAAGGCTGAGCCGCAGGTTCCGGCGGAACTCGACAGAAGGCTGAGGATTTCCGACGACTTCATCAGACATATCATCGTCAGCAAAGACGAGAAGTAGGGTAAGGCAGGTACGAAATGAATAGTGTATCGCTCGTTGGAAGACTTACAAGGAAACCGGAAGTCAAATATACGGCAGATCAGCTTGCTGTCACCAGATTTTCGATCGCGGTTGACAGACCGCCGCGCCAGGGCAAGGAACGCGAGGCCGATTTTCCGACCATCGTCGTTTTCGGAAAACAGGCGGAGAACTGCGCCCAGTACCTTGACAAGGGCAGGCTCGTAGGCGTCGAGGGCAGACTGCAGACAGGCAGCTACACTAACAAAGACGGCGTAAAGGTCTACACCACCGAGGTCATCGCTAACAGAGTCGAGTTTCTGAGTTCCGGGAACCGCGACGGCGAGGGCGGATCGGGCAGCCGTGAACGCCGTTCGTATTCCGCTCCGGGAAACGAATCCAGACCGCCTTTCGATACTTCGAACAGTTCCGATAAGGGCGGCAAAGACGATATGCCGGAGGTCTTCAACGTAATAAACGAAGACATCGATTTCTGATGCAATTACGTTTTTTGCAGAAAGGAAGCAGGTAAAATGCAGGAAAAGAGACCGCATGCGGGTGGCGCCAGAAGAAGAAAGGTTTGCCAGTTCTGCGCGGACAAAACAAAGAAAATAGATTATAAGGATGTCGAACTGCTGAAGAAGTTCGTCACCGAGAGAGGCAAGATCCTCCCGAGAAGAGTGACAGGCACGTGTGCCGTTCACCAGAGAGACATCACGACGGCTGTAAAGAGAGCGAGAACAGTCGCTCTTCTCCCTTACGACGCCGACTGATCAAGAAGTGAAGAGAGAAGGCCGGGCTTCGGCCTTCTTTTCTTTTTTGTCCCGCGACGGCGGGGTCTCGAGCGCTAATCAGACAGAGAGCGACGGGAGCCGCAGGAACGCGCAGGATCCGCGCCCTTATTCCGGGGACGACCTTTCGGGAGTCTGCGGAGGCACGGCGCTGAAGAATTTACCGGACGACCAGACGAAGAAATACTTGAATAACATGATCGACGGGGAGAACAACTATGATTACCGGAAACTCCTGATCCGCGGCAACAAGGCATACCTCGGCGGAGGCGTGGCGGCAAACGGCGGGATCCTGTTCAGCGACCACTTCAGCGTGACTTTCACCGGAATGAAGTCTTTAGGGAAGTATCCCTCTAATCAGGAGATACTTCCGGCAGCCGGAGAATATACGTTCCAAATGGCGACAGACCCGAGTTTCAGCGAAGACAGCGTTCTCCAGGAGGTAAAAAACGAAGCGGACGGAACATTCACTTTCGACACGATCGTCTACGAAAACGTAAATCCTGACGATGAGTTTAACTACTATTTCCGCGAGGTTCCGGGGAGCGATGAAAATATCGACTATGACGATACGATCTATAAGATTGCGGTAACGGCTGAAAGTTATGAAGGATCGCTTACGATCCAAAAGGGACATGCGGTGAAGTACGAGTCCAACTCGCTTAAACGCTTCTTTAAGAAACTTTTCTCTCCTCTGGAAGTGTCCGCCTTGACTGGAACGCCGCGCGAGGTCGATTTCACCTTCACGAACGGCGTTAAAGAAGGAGAGAAAGTCACCAAACTGATAATCGGGGGTGTGAAAAACCTCGACAATGAACCATGTGAAAAGTCTGGGTTTACATTTGCACTCAGCGACGGCAGCGGCAATCTCATCGCAACCGCGAAGAACATGAATGCTTACGATAATCCGTTTTACGATGGCGCGGGCGGAGAAGAGCAGGGACCTGCAGGGGAAACGCTGGATATTGCATATACTGTGGGCGAACCGACGGTACCAGAGGAGACCGCGACGCCTCAGATCAGCGATCCGGCGACAGTGTCTGACAGCATGACGTCATATACGGTGACGAACACGCGCTCGGCGAAAGTGCGCCCGACCGTAAATAAAGTCTGGGATCAGGGGATCGATACCGAAGGGAAGACCGTGACCCTGCAGCTTCAGCGGAACTACAGCACGGAAGAGCAGCCTGACTGGCGGAAAGTATCTGAAGTCACGCTTAACGGAAAACAGGACGACGGAGAGGATTGGTCAGAGCAGAACGCGACCGGCACGGGCGAGTACGCCGAATGGAGCGGCAGGTTCGACGAAGTCGAAAAATATGAAACAAACGGCTCTGAAATAGACTACCGCGTAACGGAGACAACGAGCGGAGACTATAACTGCGCGGTTTCCTGCAGCGTCACGGACGGATTCACAGCGACGAACACGAAAAAGCCTGTCGCGAGCATGACTGCGGTAACGAGGCTGGACGGAGAAGCCCCTGAAGGGTACACATTCAAATTCGAACTCTATGAAGGAAATACCGCCTCCGGGACGCCTGTACAGAAAGATAAGGAGAATGCTGCGGACGGGAAGATAGAGTTCAACGACCTGATCCTGCCCTGAACCGGCGAGTACACGTACACTCTTCACGAAGTGAACGACGCTCAGGCCGGAATAATCTACGATGATAAAGATGTCACCGCGACGGTCAATGTCACCGGAGAGCCGGGAAATTACACTGCGTCAGTGTCTTACGAAAAGGACGGAAAATCTGCGAACGAGGCTGTTTTTGACAACACGACGGACGAGACGAAGTTCGACATCAAGGTCACGAAGAAGTGGGCCGGCGGGGCGAAAGGCGACAAAGCCGTGATAGAACTCGTCGCTGACGGCGCGCGGACAGGAGTATCGATAGAACTGAATGAGAACGGCCTCTGGACCGGCACGTTCGAAGGAGTGAAGTGCTACGCCGCAGACGGACACGAGATCGTCTACGGAGCGGCAGAAGATACGGACGAGTGGGACTATAAGGTCGAGTCGGACGGGAAAGGCGGCTTCATTGTCACTAACAGCCCGAAAAAAACAGGACCTGTCGGACCGGATAACAAGCCGAACGACGGGAACGAAACAGAGCCTGAGAACGTCCCTACGGGCGACGTTTCAAAGACCGCGATCCTCATGACCATGTTCGCCGCCACCTCAGCAGAGGTCCTGCTGATCGTCAGACGCAGGAGATCGTCGATCCGCTGAGACCCACCTGAAAGCAAAGCATCTGCCGCGCGCATCCGAAGCAGCGTGAAGCATTTGTCGCGCGCATCCGAAGCAGCGCGAAGCATTTGTCGCGCGGAACATATTAATATGATAGAATAACTGTCGGGCAGACATTCGCCCGGCAGTTATTGTTTTGTCTGAGGTATTTTCATGGGATTTATTGAAATAATCAAAGCCGTGCTCTACGGCATAGTAGAAGGGATCACCGAATGGCTGCCGATCAGCAGCACCGGCCACATGATACTCCTTCACGATATCATTCCGCTTGATCTTTCGGACGAATTCTGGAACATGTTCCTCGTCGTCATCCAGTTCGGCGCGATAATCGCCGTCATCGTCCACTTCTGGAACAAGATCTGGCCGTTCAACACTAAGGTAAAAAACAAGCCGCTCGTGCGCTACGACGTCCTGAACCTCTGGCTTAAGATCATCGTCGCGTGCATCCCGGCAGGCGTGATAGGCTATCTGCTGGACGACTGGGTCGACGCGCACCTGTATAATTCGGTCACCGTGGCGATCATGCTCATCGCCGTCGGCATCGTCTTCATCATCGTCGAGGACAGGAACAAAGGCAAGACTCCGCGCGTAACGACTATCCGCGAACTTACGTATAAGGACGCTCTGATCATCGGGCTGTTCCAGGTCGTCGCGGCTCTGCTCCCGGGCACTTCGCGTTCGGGCGCCACGATCATCGGCGGTCTGGTCATCGGCGTGGAGCGCACCGTCGCTGCCGAATTCACGTTCTTTCTCGCGATCCCGGTCATGCTCGGCGCGAGCATCCTGAAACTGGCGAAGTTCGGATGGCATTTCACGGCTTTGGAAGCGGGAGTGCTCATCACAGGAAGCGTCGTCGCGTTCTTAGTGTCGTTCTGGTGCATCAAGTTCCTGATGGACTACGTAAAAAAGCACGACTTCAAGCCTTTCGGATACTACAGGATCGTGCTCGGCATCGTCGTGCTCGTCTACTTTGCCGTCGCTCACTAGAAGTTCTGAATCATCTGAATCATAGGAAACGAACAAAGCCGCAGCGTTCATTCGTTCGGATAAGGTTCCAGGAACGCGTGGAAGTGGCGCATCGGCAGATCGTGTCCCCACGTGATCCTCATGTTTGGGATCGACTCGCGGTCCTCGTAGAGTGCTTTGACCGCCGCGATGACGTAATCGAGGTGCTCGCGTGAAAGCTGGCTGCGGTTCACGGCGAAGCGCACTACGTTGCACACCTCCTGCTGCTGCTCAGGCGTCTTAAGATCGTACTCCATGGAGTAGTCGCCGAGTTCCGCGACGCGGATGCCGTAGCGCCTGATGAGTTCCAACGAGAAGCCTTCTCCTGCGAACGATTCGTGGCTGCGCTTGCCGTCGAAGAATTCATCCATATTGATGTAGACTCCGTGGCCGCCCGCCGGAAGGACGACGCCCCTGACGCCAGCGTTGTAGAAGCCCTGGGCGAGGTATTCGCACTGCTTCACGCGCTCGTCGAGATAGTTGAAATTGCAGCTCTCGTAGAGGCCCGCCGCCAGAGCCATGATGTCGCGGCCGCTCATCCCGCCGTAAGAATCGTTTCCGTAGCAGGAGATCTGTTTTACCTTCAGGAGGACGCCCACGTCCGTCTTTACCGAGCCGTCTTCGTTGAAATCTGAGAACTTCTTCCAGAAGAGACCGCGGTCGCGGAAGGCGAGCATGCCGCCCATGTTCGCGTGGCCGTCTTTTTTTGCCGACATAGTGAAGGCGTCGCAGTACGAGAACATCTCCGTCGCGATCTCGGCTATCGATCTGTCCGCGTAGCCGTCTTCGTTCATCTTGATGAAGTAGGCGTTTTCGGCCCAGCGCGCGGCGTCGTAGACGTAAGGGATATCGTATTTATGCGCTATCTCGCTTACGGCCCTGAGATTAGCCATGGAAACAGGCTGTCCGCAAACAGGGTTGTTCGTGATGCACGTGAAGATGAGAGGCACGTTTTCCGGGCCGACCTGCGCGATCAGCTGCTCCAGGCGCTCCGTGTCCATGTTGCCCTTGAACGGGTTCTTTGCGTACTTTCCGCCCTCCGGCACCTCGAACAAAAGTTTTTTATCGTAGAGGTTGCGCGGGACGGAGCCCATCTGCTTGATATTTCCTTCCGTCGTGTCAAAATGGCCGTTGGACGGGATGGTGAATACTTTGCCCGGATAGCGCTTTGCCAGAACGTTCCTGACGATCTCCATCAAAACAGCCTCTGCAGCGCGCCCCTGCTGGATGAGAAAAGCGTTAGGGCGTTCCATCTGCGCCGCTCCGCCGTTGAACAGGCCGCCCTCGTATTCGCAGAGGTACAGTTCGTCCATCATCTTCTCGATGTCGGTGCAGTTGGTGCGCACCAGATCGATGGAGCGCTTCCAGTTCTTTTCCCCGCCGCGCTCGAAAATGTCGCGGAAAGCGTCCAGCAGCACGTAGTATCCTTTGTTGCGGCCGTATGATTCGTCGCCGAGGAACATGGCCGACCACTGAACGTCGGTCATCGCCGTGGTGCCTGAATCGGAGAGCATGTCGACGGTCAGAAGCCCCGCCGGAAATGCGAATTCGTTATAGTGTGTCGCCTTTAGAGCGCGCTCGCGCTGCTCGACGGTGACTTCCGGTATGTCGCGCGTGACGTACGTCAGCGAGCGTGGCGTCGGTACGTTCAGAGGGAATTCCTTTGACATTGGCTGATCCTCCTTAGTCTGAATTTTGATTCTGTCGCCTGCGGCTTAAAATACTACTTTTCCCAGCGCGGACTGCACGAGTTCCGACGCGAGGACCGCTGTTTTGTTATGCTCGTCGAGGATCGGGTTGACCTCGACCATATCCATGGAAACCAGTTTCCCGCACGCGGCGATGGCTTCTACCGCGAGGAACGCTTCACGTACCGTGAGCCCGCTGTGGACCGTAGTGCCCGTGCCCGGCGCCGATTCAGGCGTGATGGCGTCCACGTCGAAACTGAGGTGGATGCCCGCCGTGCCGCTGCTTGCGATCTCGATCGCTTCCCTGATGACGTCGCCCATCCCTCTTTCGTCTATGACGTTGATGGCAAAGACCGTCATCCCGGATTTTTTCATGCGCACGCGCTCCTCCGGATCGATGTCGCGACCGCCGACCTGCACCGCGTGCTTAGGATCGACGAAAGCAGGTTTCTGTCCGAAGTCGACCATCGCGTCGGGTCCCCATCCGCAGACCGCCGAAAACGGCATGCCGTGCATGTTCCCCGTGGCTGATGACTCTTCGTTGTTCCAGTCTCCGTGAGCATCGATCCAGATGACGCCGATGCCGCCTTTATTTTCGTAGAACTTAGAGACCGCCGCGATGCTGCCTGCCGCGACGCTGTGGTCGCCGCCGAGCGTGATAGGGAAACGACCTTCGTTTAACGTTTCCGTAACCATGTTGTACAGTCTGTGATCGACGTCGATGACCTGCTCGTAGTTGCGCATCTTATCGCAGGTCTTTCCGTAAGGGAGAGCGACGATGTCCCCTCTGTCTCTGACAGTGCAGCCCTCGCGTTCCAGCCCCTGCACTATTCCTCCATATCTGATGGCCTCCGGCCCCATGCTGACGCCGCGCTTTGATGCTCCGAAATCCATCTGCACGCCGATAATATCCACATTAGTGTTACGGTTAAGCATAGTTTCATCTCCTTAATACGCTCCGCGGCCTGAAAACTGCGGCGGCAGGACGTTGCAGTCCGCCACGTTAAAATACTTTCTTGTTTAATTTTAACAAAACACCCCCCGGCGGGCACGGCAAAACCTGAAGTTCGGACACAGAAAGCGCCCGAAAATGAATGAATATTAGGGGCGGCGGTTAAAGTAAAGTTGAACGCGGCGGAGGGTGTCCATTAGCAGTGGTTTGCGTTTTGACGTACACAATATGTAGTGTATTTTTTGCAATTTTTTTAGCGGGACCGCAACAGCGGGCACAGAAACGGCTGTTTATGCCGTCTCCTCAAATCAAAAAAACAGGTAATGTGATGATTAGGTCGCCAAAAGTCG
>DKRJ01000006.1 GCA_002472145.1 Clostridiales bacterium UBA7285
GACTTTTGGCGACCTAATCATTGATATATTATTCCCGCATGAGTCGGGTCGCAGGAGGCGAACAATGAAATTCTGGAAAATGAACGGCGCCGGAAACGATTTCATAATCGTAAACAACATCGAAGAACGCATCCCGGCGGAGAAACACAGCGAGATCGTAAAGACGCTCTGCGAGAGGCATCTGTCCATCGGAGCCGACGGCATGATGTTCGTCGACAAACCTCAGCAGGGCGGTGATTACAAGATGACGTATTATAACTCGGACGGGAGTCTGGGTGAAATGTGCGGAAACGGGGCACGCTGCATCAGCAGGTACGGCTACGAAAACGGCCTCGCCGGAGAGACGCAGCGTATTGAGACTACAGCCGGACTCGTTACAGGACAGCGCATTACGAAAAGACAGTATAAGGTAAGACTGAACGACCCTACCACCGTCAAACTCGACTGTCCTGTGACGATAGACGGCACCGAGTACGAGTGCTCTTACGTCGAACTCGGAGACCCTGGCCTGCCTCACGCGGTTGTCCCGGTGAAAGGGCTTAAGGACTTCCCTGCAGACAAACTGTTCGCCCTCGGGCGCAAGATGCGCTACGCGGACGTCTTCCCTAAAGGAGCTAACGTGAACTTCTACGAGATCCTGGGCGAAGATCACGTCCTGGAGCGCACATACGAGCGCGGAGTCGAGGATTTCACATACGCGTGCGGCACCGGCACAGGGTCGCTGGTCACGGTTTTGACGCTGCTCGGAAAGGTCAGCGGCAGGAACGTGCGCGTCGACATGCGCGGCGGACAACTCATCATCGACATCGACAGGAACGATGACGGGACGATCAAAAACTTATTCCTCACCGGTCCTACCAATATCGTCGCCAAAGGAGAGGTCTACGACGAAGACCTCGTTCTTTAGGCGCTGCCCTTCCGAAGGGCTTTTACGGTCCTGCACGCTGAGGGCGCTGCGCGCAGCATTTTATCCATGGGTTTGATCGCTTAAGTCAGGTCTCTCCGGTCGTTAGGGGGAAACGGAGGGAAAGGCATTGCGGCAAATTAAATATATTTGTTATTTTGGAGGGTATTATGGACAAAAAAACAGTAGCAAAGAACTACCGGTTCCTCGCCATCATGGTCAGCGCCATGGTACTGGGATGCATCTTCGGATGGCTGTTCCCTACCGGTGCCGGACACATCGAGGCTCTCGGACAGGTATTCATCAACATGATGTTCTGCGTCGTCGTTCCGCTCGTATTCTCGTCGATCGCCGGCTCGATCGCGAACATGAAGAGCAGGAAGCGCGCAGGCAAGATCATGGGCACGACGATCCTCACGTTCGTCGTGACCGGCGCGATCGCAGCCGTCATCATGTTCGTTCTCATGAAGATCTTCCCGCCTGTATTAGAGGCGTGGACGGACATCGAATCCGAAGAAGTCGGTGAGCACGCTACGATGTCGGAGATGGTCGTTAACTTCTTTACGGCCAGCGACTTCGTAGGACTCCTCAGCCGCAGAGCGATGCTTCCTCTGATCGTATTCTCGATCATCTTCGGTTTTGCGACTAACCTTGCGGGCGAAAAAGCCCAACTCGTGGCGAACTGGCTGGAAAGCCTCACGAACGTGATGCTGAAGTTCGTCCAGATCATCACTTACTACGCACCTATCGCTTTCTTCGCGATCTTCGCCAACCTGATCGCTGACTACGGTTCGCAGGTAACCTCGGCATACGGACGTGCGCTTCTCGTTTACTATCCGCTCTGCTTCGTCTATCTGTTCACCGCGTTCCCTCTCTTTGCCCGCTTTGGCGGCGGAAAGCACGGCATCAGCACGATGATGAAACACATCGCCCGCCCTGCTATCGTTTCGCTGGGAACCTGCTCTTCGGTAGCGACCATCCCTACTAACCTTCAGGAATGCGAAGAAACCGGTGTCTCTAAGGACGTTTCCGACATGGTCATCCCTCTCGGCGCTACGATGCACATGGACGGCTCCTGCTTCAGTTGCGTACTGAAGATCGCCTTCGTGCTCGGAGTGTTCGGAGAGCAGCTCTCCTGGAGCAGACTCCCGTTCGTGGTGCTGGTTGCGGTTCTCTCGTCGGTCGGAATGTCCGGTGTGCCAGGCGGCGGATATATCGGCGAGTACATCATATGCTCCATCTTCTTCCCTAACCAGATGGATCTCGCGTTCCCTATCCTCGTAGCGATCGGCAACATCGTCGACCCTCCGGCAACGATGATCAACGCCGCTGGCGACTACGTCGTTTCCTACATCGTTTCGCGCTTTGTCGACGGAAAAGACTGGCTCGATAAAGTCCTCGCCAGGAAGGCAGAGGAAGCGCCTAAGGCAGAAGACACTCCTGCCGAGGCTTAGTTATATCATCTAAGCGCGTCCGGCTCCCCGGGTGCCGGGCGTGCTTTATTTTTCAAACTAAAAGGGGTATACTTACTACATCATAAAAGCCAAAAGGGGGCGAAGGAAAAAAATGATCTGTGACAACATCACCATCGACAAAAACACAGGACATCTTCTCTTTGCGGGACAGGACACAGTCGAACTCGCTAAGCAGTACGGTACGCCTCTGTACCTTCTCGACGAGGATAAGATCCGCGAGAAATGCCGCATCTATAAGGCTGCTTTCCGCAAGTACTTCGGTGAGAGCGCAATGCCGCTTTACGCCAGCAAAGCGAATTCTTTCAAGCAGATCTATAAGATCATGACCGAGGAAGACATGGGCATCGATGTCGTCTCCGCGGGCGAGATCTACACGGCGCTTGAGGCGGGCTACGATCTGAGCAGAGCGTACTTCCACAGCAATAACAAGACTGACTGGGACGTCGCTTACGCCATCGACAACGGAGTCGGATACTTCGTGGCCGATAACGAGGAAGAGATCAAAGTCATCGAGCGCGAAGCAGGCCTTCGCGGGCTCAGGCAGAAGGTCCTCCTCCGTCTGACACCGGGCATCGACCCTCACACATATGAAGCGATCTCGACCGGGAAAGTCGACTCTAAATTCGGCAGCGCCATCGAGACCGGACAGGCCGAAGAGATCACGGCCTTCACACTCAAGCAGCCTCACGTCGAACTCGTCGGCTTCCACTGCCACCTCGGTTCGCAGGTATTCACTGACGACGTATTCGAACGCGCGGGCGTGATCATGCTCGACTTCATAGCCGACATGAAGAAAAAATACGGCTATATGGCACAGCAGCTCGATCTGGGCGGAGGCTACGGCGTCCGCTACGTTGAAGACGACGGATATCTGGACGTCGACAAGAAAGTCGGCGAGGTCGCCAAAGCCTGCAAAGACGAATGCGCTAAACTCGGCATCGATCTCCCTGAGATCCACATGGAACCGGGCAGGAGCATCGTCGCCGACGCCGGAATGACTTTGTACACTGTCGGGACCGTAAAAAAGATCCCGGGATACAAGAATTACGTCTCCATCGACGGCGGCATGCCTGACAACCCGAGATTCGCTCTGTATAAGAGCAGATACACGTGCCTGCTTGCCAATAAGATGAACGAAAAATGCGACTTCGAGTGTTCTCTCGTCGGCAGATGCTGCGAGAGCGGAGACATCATCGCTGAGCACGTCATGTTCCCTTCGAGCGTGACTCGCTACGACACTGCCGCCGTCTGCACTACCGGCGCTTACAACTACTCGATGGCGTCAAATTACAACAGGCTTCCGAGGCCGCCTATCGTAATGCTGAAAGGCGGTACGAGTTATGTTGCAGTCCGCCGCGAAAGCCTGCAGGACCTCGTCAGGAACGACGAATAGTCCAGGCCTCATCGGGTCCCGCCTGATTTCTCCGTTTCACCCGGGATCCAACTGAGTCAATACGTCAATACGCGGGCCGGCTCTTTCAGCCGGTCCCGTTTTTTCTCAACAAATACCGGAGCGCGGCATATTGCCGCATGACATGCAGGAATGCAGATGCGGGTCGGATTTTTGTTAAAAAACTTTAATTGACCTAAAATTTAGATCAACTTATCGGTGCTGAGGTTGATTTTGCGCCCCGAGGGTATATGATGATACCGAGGCGGAAATATGAATGTAAAATCAAAATTTGACATGCACTGCCACGTGCAGGGCGGTTCGGTAGATGCCGGCATCCCTCTCGAGAGGTACGCCGGCATCCTGATGGAAAAAGGCTTTGACGGCATGCTCGTGACCGACCACGACTCCTTCAAGGGGTACGACGACTTCGTAAAGCGCTTCGGGGGAAACGTCATGAGGTTCGAGGTGCGCCATGACCCGTCGGAAATTCCCGGGAAGGCCGGGATCGACGCGTATGACGGGAAAGACGGGATCGGTTCGTCTGATGGTGAAGACGGGATCGACGCATCCGACGGTAAAGCCGGCGCGCAGACATATGAAAAGGAATTCGTCATCCTCAGGGGTGTAGAATACGATACGATAAACGCGGGACATTTCATCGTCATAATGCCCGACGGCGTGGAACCCATGTTCCTCACGATACGCGGTATGAACGTGAATATGCTCATCAACGCGGTGCACCAGCTCGGAGGTATCCTCGGCCCGGCACACCCTTACGGCGCGAGAAGTTCCAGCGCAATGTTCTGCTTTAAAATGAGGCGCGACCCGTCTATCGTCTCTAAATGCGACTTTCTGGAGGGGTTCAACACGTGCGAGCCGTATAAGGCAAACGAGCGTGCGCGGGTGCTGGCGAGGAAATATAACATCCAGTGCACCGGAGGCTCCGACTCGCATCGCGAGCGCCACGTCGGTTCTGCGTTCACCGTCTTTGACAGGCCGATCAGATGCAACAACGATCTGATCGCGTGCATTAAGGAGCACGGGATAGAGACGTTCGGCGGGCGCGAGCGCGACTTTAAATTCTTCCACGTATTCAGGAACGCACCGTTCATGACGTATCCGTTCAAGATATACAACGCGGGGATCAGCATTCTGCGCGCACATACGCGCCGCAGGCTTGTGGACGATTTCTTCTCATTCGTGAGTATGCGCGCTTTCAAGGACGCGGATGCGCTGAGCGGCCGAGCCGAACGATACGGCGATAGTGACCGCCCTCGCCGCTGTGCAGCGGGCGAAGCTGACGATCGTCCTCATGAGTGCAAGCCAGTTCACTGCAAGATCGTCGATCGCGCTGTGACGCGGGAAAGTAAATGACCCGATCCGGGATCAGGACGTCAGACACGCGGGGAAACGCTCAGTTCCTTCGCGTGTTTTAGTATGTCGACGATCCCGATGTAGACGAGTTCTACCCCAATGTATTCCATGTGGCGGTAGATGTTGGCTGACGGATCGAGCAGAAGAAGTATCGACAGCGTGAAGCCGACCGCCGATAAAAACAGCGGCATGCCCCAGTTCTTTATTTTGTTCGCCATTCTGTAGATAGAAAGATTGAGATGGTTTACCGACCTGAATAATCCGAGCACGCCCCAGACGACGCCGATCAGGCCGTACGCCCCGTTTCCGCGCGCGATGACGATGACGCCCGTTACGCAGTACATGATCCCGCGGGCCATGATATTCGTATCCATGGTGCGGTATTCTCTGATGCTTACTGAATAGAGGATCAGCGGGACTCCCCTGACGATCATCACCGCGCCGAGCAGGTACGGCAGATACTGGTAGTGAAAATCTGCGGCAAAAATAAAATTGACGCCGAGCACCGCCATCAGGCAGTCCATCACAAGCAGGAATACGTTCACGCCGCGGCGCGTTTTTTCGGCTCCGGTGAGGTCAGATGGTTTCATGTTTAGCCCTATCCTTTCTATACTCAATCCTACCACCAAAGCGAAAACGCGACAAACTAAAAGACCGGAAGGTTTATCACCCTCCGGTCTGTCTTTTGTTTCCGGCTGTACCGCCTCGGGATGAGACTAATGCTCTTCCTTCACTTCTTCCTCGTAGCTTTCCTTCAGAGCCTGGAAGTGCTGATAGCGCTCCTTCGACTCCTTCTCAGCCTCGGTGAAGAGTTTCTCGGCTCTCTCAGGGAATCTCTTCGTGAGCGAGTTGTAACGGACTTCGCCCATGATGAAGTCTCTGTAGCTCTCGGTCGCCTCTTTGCTGTCGATGATCAGAGGGTTCTTGCCTTCCTTTGCGAGGTCAGGGTTGAATCTGATCAGGTTCCAGTATCCGGAGTTGACCGCGTGCTTCATCTCTTCCTGAGACTTATTCATGCCGGCCTTGACGCCGTGGTTGATGCAAGGCGCGTAAGCGATGATGAGGGAAGGTCCGTCATAGGCTTCGGCCTCGCGGATCGCCTGCAGCGTCTGAGCCTGGTTGGCGCCCATCGCAACCTGCGCTACGTAGATGTAGCCGTATGCCATGGCGATCTGTACCATATCCTTCTTCTTTACGCTCTTGCCGGCGGAAGCGAACTTAGCGACAGCGCCCATAGGGGTCGACTTCGAGGACTGTCCGCCTGTGTTGGAGTATACCTCGGTATCGAATATCATGACGTTTACGTTCTCACCGCTCGCGAGTACGTGGTCGAGTCCGCCGTAGCCGATATCGTAAGCCCATCCGTCACCGCCGAAGATCCAGATCGAAGGTTTGACGAGCATGTCTTTGTTTTCAACGACGTATTTAGCGTCCTCGTTAGTCGCAGCGAGTTTCTCTGCCGCTTCTGCGAGGGCTTTGCCGGCCTTTTCAGAGACTTCCGCGTCTTCCATGCCGTCCAGCCACGCTTTGGCGGTGCCGCCCAGGACGCTCTCGAGTCTTTCGACGTGAGATTTCAGTTCCTGACGGCGAGCCTTGACAGAGATGGCCATGCCGTAGCCGTATTCGGCGTTGTCTTCAAAGAGGGAGTTAGCCCACGCCGGGCCTCTGCCCTGCTTGTTGACCGTGTAAGGCATGCTAGGAAGCGAGTTGCCCCAGATGGACGAGCATCCCGTCGCGTTGGCGATGATCATTCTGTCGCCGAAGAGCTGTGTGACGAGTTTAGCGTAAGGCGATTCGCCGCATCCCGGGCACGCACCCGAGAACTCGAGCAGCGGGGTCAGGAACTGCGAGCCCTTGACCGTGCTTGCCTTGAACGGCGTCTCTTTCTCGTCTACGTTCGCGTAGAGGTAGTCGAACTTCGTCTGCTGCTTGCAGAGGACTTCGTCGTCGACAGGTACCATCTTGATGGCTTTGTCCTTAGCGATGCATGTCTCGGCGCAGGATCCGCAGCCTGTGCAATCGAACGCGGAGATGCCCATCGTGAAGAACTGTCCGTCTTTCTGTGCTCCCTTAAGAGGTGCGCAGTCGCCGTTTACTTTATTCACTTCGTCTCCCTCGAGCACGAAAGGTCTGATGACCGCGTGCGGGCAGACGTAAGCGCACATGTTGCACTGGATGCACTTATCCTTATCCCAGACAGGAACGTCGGTCGCGATGCCGCGCTTCTCGTAGGCAGCTGTGCCGTTCGGAACGAGTCCGGTAGGCGTAGGCAGGAACGCGGATACAGGGATCGAGTCTCCGTCCATGTGAGCGTAAGGATAGAGGATGTCGTTCAGGTACTTCGTCGTGAACTCGTCGCGTCCTACGTACTTGATCGGCTCTTCGTCGTCGGAAGCGTTCTTCCAGCTTTCAGGGACGTTTACCTTATGTACTCTCTGAAGTCCGGCGTCTACGGCGGCGATGTTCATGTTGACGATGTTGTCGCCCTTCTTGCCGTACGTCTTTTTGATGGCTTCCTTCATGTATGTGGTTGCGTCCTCGATTGGGATGATGTTTGCGATTTTGAAGAACGCGGCCTGGAGAACTGTGTTCGTCCTTCTGGCTCCGAGTCCGATCTCCTTTGCGGCGTCCACAGCGTCGCAGGTGTAGAAGTTGATGTCGTTGTTAGCGATGTATCTCTTTACGGACGCAGGGAGATGCTGTTCGAGTTCGGCGTCTGACCACGTGCAGTTGAGCAGAAAGCTTCCGCCCTTCTTAACGTCTTCGACGATCTTATATTTCTTGATATATGCTTCGTTATGGCATGCGACAAAGTCAGCCTGCTTGATGTAGTACGTCGACTTGATCGGCTTGTCTCCGAAGCGCAGGTGGGAGATCGTCACGCCGCCCGACTTCTTCGAGTCGTACTGGAAGTACGCCTGTACTTTTTTGTCGGTGTGGTCGCCGATGATCTTGACGCTGTTTTTGTTCGCGCCGACTGTTCCGTCCGCGCCGAGTCCCCAGAATTTGCATGCGACTGTTCCTTCCGGAGCGGTGTCAGGATAGTGCGAAGGCGTGAGCGAAAGATGCGTGACGTCGTCGTTGATGGAGATGGTGAATTCCTTCTTCGGGTTCGCGGATTCGAGATTCTCGAATACTCCGAGGATGTCTCCCGGCTGAACGTCTTTCGAGCCGAGGCCGTAGCGTCCGCGAAGGACTTCGATGTCCTGGAACTCGGTCCCTCTGAGAGCCGACACGATGTCGAGGTAGAGAGGTTCGCCGATCGATCCCGGTTCCTTAGTCCTGTCGAGGACCGCGATCTTCTTCACTGTCTTAGGAAGAACGGCGAGCATGTACTTCGGTGAGAACGGTCTGTAGAGATGTACCTCGAGGATGCCGACTTTCTGTCCTTTTGCGAGCATGTGGTCGATGAGTTCCTCTGCGGCCTCGCATGCTGAACCCATCGCTGCGATCACGTACTCCGCGTCAGGTGCGCCGTAGTAGTTGAAAGGCTTGTAGTCGGTGCCGATCTTTTTGTTGACGTCGTCCATGTACTTCGCCACGATGTCAGGCATGGCGTCATAGTCGCGGTTGCTAGCTTCCTTATGCTGGAAGAACGTCTCCGGCTGCTCGGCAGGCCCGAGAGAATGCGGATGTGTCGGATTGAGCGCGCCTTCTCTGAATATCTTTACAGCGTCCCAGTCCACCATCGATTTGAGTTCATCGTAGTCCCACATCTCGATCTTCTGGTTCTCGTGTGAGGTCCTGAATCCGTCAAAGAAATGGAGTACAGGCATGCTTCCCTCGATCGCGGACAGATGCGCTACTGCTGCCAGATCCATTACCTGCTGTACGCTGTTGGAGCAGAGCATAGTGAATCCGGTCTGGCGAACGCCCATGACGTCCGAATGATCTCCGAAAATCGAGAGCGCGTGTGTGGCGATCGCTCTCGCCGAAACATGGAACACTGCCGGGGTATGCTCGCCGGCGAGCTTATACATGTTCGGGATCATGAGGAGAAGGCCCTGTGAAGCTGTGAACGTCGATGTGTACGATCCCGCGGAAACGGAGCCGTGCACCGCGCCTGCCGCGCCGCCCTCGGCCTGCATCTCGACGATCTTTACCTTCTCGCCGAAGATGTTCTCTCTTCCGTCGGAGACCCACTCATCCATACTTTCAGCCATTGGTGAGGATGGCGTGATAGGGTAGATAGCCGCTACCTCTGTAAACGCATACGCTACGTGAGCAGCAGCGGTGTTGCCATCCATTGTCTTAAGTTTTCTCATCTAGACATCTCCTTCCTAGATAAATATATATACGGCTGATACTAAAATTGTATACACGCTGAAATTATATTACTATCTGAATTTCCTAAAGTCAATAATTTAAACGCCCGATAAATGTGAAGAAATCGTGTAAAAAGATATAAAAAGCCGGCACACTTATGAAGTGTACCGGCCGGAATTCCAGCGCGAAATTTAGATCGCAGGGTCTTTCATTTCTTTCAGATCCGGTGCGAACGTCAGCTTCGCTCCCGTTGCCGCCTGAATATCCTCTTTCGTGTAAGCAGGATACAGTTCGGTGACTACGAGTCCGTTGTCCGTGACCTTGATGACGCCCATCTCGGTGACGATGAGGTCTACACATTTCTCAGCCGTAAGCGGCAGAGTGCATTTCTCAAGGATCTTCGGGTTGTTCTTCTGGAGATGGAACATAGCGATGATAACCTTCTTAGCACCTACTACGAGGTCCATGGCTCCGCCCATTCCCGCAACGTTGTGTCCAGGGATGATCCAGTTCGCGAGGTCGCCGTTCTCAGCTACCTGCATGGCTCCGAGTACTGTCGCGTCGAGGTGTCCGCCTCTGATGATGCCGAAGCTCGTCGCTGTGTCGAAGTATTTAACTCTAGGAAGGACCGTTACGTACGATCCGCCGGAGTCGATGATGTCCACGTCAGCCTGTGAAGGGTCGGATACCATCGTGTCAAGTCCGGTAAATCCGTTCTCGGAATGGAGCGTGACGATGATGTCTTCTCCGATATACTTAGGAACCTGTGTAGGAAGGCCGATTCCGAGGTTGACAACGTCGCCGTCGTGAAGTTCTTCAGCTACTCTCGCGGCAATTCTCGCTGTCTTATGCGCTTTGTCCGCAGGATCTTTCTGCGCAAATAATGTTACTAAATCTAGATCTGCCATTTTGGTTCGCCCTCCACTACGTGTTCTACAAGTACGCCGGCGATGTCAAAAGTATCAGGATCAACTTCGCCGATCTCGACGAGTTTCTCCGTCGCTACGATCGTGTGATCCGCGGCGCCTGCCATAGGATAGTTATAGTTCTTTGTCGCCTTTGCGCTCATGAAGTTGCCGAATCTGTCGCAGACAGAAGCTCTCAGAAGTGCATAGTCGGCATGGAGAGGTCTCTCGAGAAGGTACTTCTTGCCGTCGATCTCGATCGTGATCTTCTTCCTTCCGAGCTCGTCAGGATTTGTTTCCATCATGGTGCCGAGTCCGGTAGGCGTGAGGACGCCGCCGAGTCCGTAAGAAGCCGCTCTGCACTTTTCGGCGAGCGTTCCCTGCGGAACGAGCGTGTAAGTAAGAGTTCCTTCTTTAAACTGTTCGTTGAGTCTAGGGTTGACTCCGAGGTGGGAAGCGATGATATGATCTACCATATGGTGATCAAGAAGAACGCCTACGCCTCTCGATTTCTTTCCAGGGCCGTTTGCAGGCTGTCCTTCCGCGAGTCCTCCGTCGTTGGCGATAACAGTAAGGTGCTTGACTCCCTTCCTTACCAACGCTTCAAGGATAATCTCAGGTGAACCTGTGCCCAGGAAGCCGCCTATCATGATGGTCATTCCATCTTCGATGCCGGCAACCGCTTCATCAGCAGTTATTACTTTGTCGATTGCATTTGCCATTTTTTCGTCACCTTTCTACAAATTTGCATATCTATTGTAACACTCCCGCCTTATTATTTCAATGAAACGGGATACAATATGACGTTTTTTTTACGATGAATCGAGAATGAATCAGAGCAGGCCGACACATACGAAGGCAAGGCATACGACGACTCCGGTGAACAGTAGAGTGATGATGCAGTACCCCATGATGTCTCTGGCCGAAAGTCCCGCAATGCCGAGCGCCGGAAGTGCCCAGAACGGCTGGATCATGTTCGTCCATGCGTCGCCCCATGCTATAGCCATTCCCGTAAGAGCAGGGCTCACGCCGATCTCCTCGCCCGCAGGCATCATGATCGGGCCCTGTACCGTCCACTGTCCGCCGCCGGAAGGTACGAAGAAGTTTACGATACCTGCCGAGAGGAACGTGAAGAGCGGGAACGTCATCTCGTTGGAAATCACGACGAAGAAGTGGCTGATGACTCCCGCCAGCGAATTGCTGATGGCCACGCCGTCGGCGTCCTTGAACGAGAATACCATGAGTCCCATGATCCCGGCGTAGAACGGGAACTGAAGGATGATGCCGGCAGCTCCCTTAGCCGCGTCGCTGATGGCGCGAACGTAAGCGATAGGCGTCTTATGGAACGCAATGCCGAGTATGAGGAATATGAAGTTTACGGTGTTGAGGTTGATGTTTGCGCCGTTGTGGATGAAGTAAAGGATGAGCCCGATGATCCCGCCGGCTACGATGACGCCGGAGAGGAATCTGCTGTTTTCGGTTTTTTCCGCAGGTGTCTTAGGACGCTCGAAAATAGCCACTTCATCTTCTAAAAGGCTCGGGTCGACGGTGACTGTCTCCTCAGGAGCAGGATGCGCCTTCGAGAGGATGACAGGAAGGAGCGCCAGTATGATCAGGCAGACTATTATGTTCCAAGGAGCAAAGATCGTCTGGGAGATAGGGATCGCCTCGTGCGAATACGATCCTACCGTGAAATCGGAAGCGATCGTGAGAGGGATCGACCCGGAAAATCCGGCATGCCAGACTACGAACCCGGAGTAAGCCGCCGCGATGATGAGTCTGTAGTCGACTCCCTTAGTCTGACGGGCGACTTCCTTTGCGAGGATCGCGCCGACTACGAGTCCGAATCCCCAGTTGATCCAGCATGCGATGAGGGAGATGAACGTGACGATGAAGATCGCTCTCTTAGGCGTCTTAGCCGTGGAAGCGATGCGTCCGACCATTCTCTTGATCGCAGGAGCCGTCGCGAATGCGTTGCCGAGTACGAGAACGAGCACCATCTGCATCGAGAACGCCAGAAGGCTCCAGACGCCTCCTACCCAGCCCTGCTCGAGCAGAGTCAGGATGCCGCCCGGCTGATGGATCGCGCCTGTAGCCGGGATCGCGCAGACGAATACGATTATGGTAAGAATAATGCAGAAAATAAATGGATCCGGGAGCCATCTGTTTACGATGTGAACGCACCCGTTGGTAAATTTTTTGAACATAACGTCCCCCCATATGAAATTGATAATAATGTGACAATCCAATTATATTCTTGTGTATACAGCCTGTCAATTAAGTAACAATACAAAAAACGTTTTTTGTTAATAAAAAAACAGTCCCCACGCGTCCCGAAATTTCGGGAACGGCGAGGGAACTGTCCGTAGTGTTTTTTTATCGGTCAGCGACTACCTCTGTGAGATCAGAGGCTTGTCCTGCCAGCCGCGCTTTACGACTTCCTGAGCGATGTAGCTCATGACGTGCTCCGCGTAGCAGCCAGGGCCGAATCCGGCGTCGTATCCGAGTTCCTGAGCGAGCTCGTGGGAGATCCTCGGTCCGCCGCACGTGAGGATGATCTTGTCGCGGAGACCTTCAGCCTCGAGAAGCTCGACCATATTCGTGAGGTTCATGATATGGATGTTCTTCTGGGTGACGGTCTGGGAGACGAGGATCGCGTCCGCGTTGACTTCCTTTGCCTTAGCGATGAGTTCCTCGTTAGGCACCTGCGATCCCAGGTTGTAGGCTACAACGTTCTTGAATCTCTCGAGTCCGAAGTGGCCGTGGAATCCCTTCATGTTGATGATCGCGTCGATACCGACTGTGTGAGCGTCCGAACCGGTCGAAGCGCCGACTACTACGATGTCTCTGCCGACGTTCTTGCCGATCCACTCTCCGCATTCGACACGGTCCATGACCGTGCTCTCTACTTTGATGACCTTGATCTTCGTGTAGTCGACGGTGTGCTGGCACTTTCCGTAGAGGACGAAGAACGTGTATCCGTTGCCCATGTCGTGGGAATATGTCACGTTAGGTTCGTCTAAGCCCATCTTCTTTGCGAGCTGCCTTGCGCACTCGTCCGCCTCAGGTCCGTAAGGAACAGGAAGCGTGAACATGGTTTCCATCATACCGTCGTTTAACGTATCACCGTAAGGCTTGACTTTGGTGAGGTCTACCTTCGTAATTGCCGTATTGTCTTTTTCTGCCATTATTTTCTACCTCCCAACAGAAGAGGAATAAACGGATTGAAATACTTGTCGTCTTTAAGGCAAACGCCCTCGAGGCCCTTTCCGCCGTTCATAGGTCTCTTTACGCCGCCGAACTTGCCCTGCTCGATCGTGTGGAACAAGCCATCCTTCTCGACTTCCGCGAGAAGCTCGTCGGCTTTCTTGAGAACGGTCTGAGCTCTCTTCTGGATGATGCCGTCTTTCTTGAACTCGACTTCGGAGCCGATGTCACGGCAGTTGTTGAAGATGTACTCGGCGTTCTCGATTGAGAGGTATCTGTCCTGCATGTGAGGCGTATGTACCGCTTCGGTGAGCATTCCGAGGAGCTGGATGGACTGTCCGGACCATACCGATACGAGGTTGAACAGAGCGTCCTGGATATGTCCTTTGTAGATGTTGCCTGTCATGAACTTGGTAGGAGGCATGTATTTAAGTCTTGCCTTAGGGAAGATCTCTCTGGCCATGACTGCCTGCGCGAGTTCATAGAGGAATCCATCCTTCATGTCAGGATCCATCTCGAACGCGTGTCCGAGACCCATCTGCTCTTCAGGGATATTCGCGAGGACGGCGAACTGTTCGTTGATGAACTGGGACGCCGTGACCGTGTGAGCAGCCTCGTACGCGTCGTCCGTCGTGAGGTAGTTGTCTTCGCCGGAGTTGAAGATGATGCCGCAGTATCCGATGATGAGGCGGCTCATGTACTGGTCGACGATGGTCCTCTGCATGTTGATGTCTCTGAACAGGATGCCGTAGATGGCGTCGTTGAGCATAACGTCGAGTCTCTCAAGAGCGCCCATTGCAGCGATCTCAGGCATGCACAGTCCGGACGAGTAGTTGCAGAGTCTGATGTATCTGTGGACTTCCTCTCCTACCTCGTCGAGGGCTTTTCTCATGATCCTGAAGTTCTCCTGCGTAGCCCACGTTCCGCCGAAACCTTCCGTCGTAGGTCCGTAAGGTACGTGGTCGAGGAGCGACTGAGCCGTGGATCTGATGACGGCGATTATGTCGGCGCCCTGTCTTGCGGCAGCCTGCGCCTGGACGACGTCCTCATAGATGTTGCCCGTGGCGACGATGACGTACAGATAAGGCTCAGTGCCTTCGCCGAGTCTGGCAAGAAGTTCTTCTCTCTTCTCGCTCTGGGCTTTGATCTTATTCATCGACTCCATGACGTACGGCATGATTGCTTCCTGAGCCTGCTCAGGGGATACTGTGTCGAGTTTGGTGATGTCGAGTTCGCCGGCTGAGATCTTCTCGGCGATCTCCTGCGGCTTCAGTCCTGTCTGGACGATGGCGTTGCCCATCCAGAAAGCGACTCCGCGAGGAAGTCCGCCGGCAGCCTGGACCTCTTCGACTACTACGTTAGGAAGCGGTGTGTCGGCATCGTCGACGCCGTCCACACCGAGAAGCCTCAAAATGGTTCTCTCCGTGCTGACAGTCGTATGCGCGTCAATGAAATCCTGCATGTCATGCGCGATGTTTCTCGCATGGTCGCGCGCGCTGTCGACTAACTTTGGATCAAGATTTAATTTGCTTTTCATCCTTGTTGTACTCCTTACTTTAAGTATTTCTTTGCACCTTCGATGATCTCCGCGTTTATCCCCAGCATCCTGGCGATGTTAAGCGCATCCTTCGGGATCTGCCTGTCTTTGCCGACAAGTTCGAGCCTGTAGTCCATGTACTTCGAGATGATGTCGATCCGCTCGCGGCGGTTCGCGTGGCGAAGTTCACGGTCCAGTTTATCAAAATCCGCGTCCGCGAGCCCGCGCACCTGCATGTTGCGTACGCCTTCCTCCTCGGTCACCGTCTCGAAGTGGGTGGTGATCAAAGTGATGTACGGCTTATCCATCAGGTACTCGACGAGGCTCTTCGTGAGCGCGAGACCCTCCACCGGATTGGTTCCGCTGGCGATCTCATCGATAAGTATAAGCGATCTGTCGGTCGCGTGGTCGAGGATCTCCTTAAGTTCCTCCATCTCGCTCCCGAAGCTTGACAGACCGCGTTCCACAGATTGACTGTCTCCGATCAGAATCTGCATGAAATTCGACAGGCCGATTCTGGCGCGGGTGCAAGGCACGAAATATCCGTACTGCGCAAGGATAGGCACGAGTCCGGACAGTTTGAGCGAGATCGTCTTTCCGCCCATATTCGCTCCGGTTATGCACGTCACCCCTTCCGAGATCGAAATGCTCACCGGGCAGTATTCCTTGCCTTTGCTCATCAGTATGTCCTCTACCTGAAGCTCTCTGCCGTCTTCGAACTCGATGACGTGTTCGTCGACGATCTCTGGCCTGACGCATCTATGTTCGATGGCGAACTGCGCTTTGGCGAGGACGAATTCCAGGCGCCCCTCGCGCCTGAAGTTTTCAAGGAGGACGTCGGCGTACCGCGAAATGTCTTTCGACAGTTTTTCCCTGACGACAGCCTCTTCGTCGTCGATCGCCTGATTGAGTTCCTCCAGTCTCTTTGTCAGTTCGTAGACCTCATCGTTTTTAACGAGGGCGAACGTCACCGACATGTAATCCTCACCGACCTGTTCGAGTTCCGCGATACCCTTTGCGACAGCGAGCGCGTCGCTGGATTTAGGGATGACGATGTCGAACTTAGGAGTGAGGTTTATTCCGTATTCTTTCCTGATCCGCTCGCTCTGATCCTTCATGGCGCGGCGGATCTTTCTGTCGAGATCCTTCTTTTCGCGTCTGAAGCCGGCGAGTTTTTCGGAAAAGTCGTCGTAGATATAGAATGTGTTGAGCCTGTCGCCACGCGGATCGAGAATGTCCAGCAGCGCTTCGGTCTCAGCGGGAATGAATTCATCCGGGACCTCTGTCCCTTCCTGCGACACTATCCTGCGTATGGAAGCCATGTCGAGCATCGCTGATTTGACCTCGAATATCTGTACGACCGACAAAACGTCGGTCGCGCTTCTCTTAATAGTGCCGGAGATGTCTTTGGCGCACATGAATATCTCGGAAAGTTTTGACGTATCGTTAGGGTGTCCCTTTGCGAATTCCATCATGCGCTCTACTTTATCGAGCTCTTCCCGAAGCTGTTCCTCTTCTCCCGGGAAAAACGGTTTTGCTTCCCTGATCTCGCGTTTTCCGAACGGCGTCTGGATGTTGAGGCAGGACACGACGTAGTCGAATCCGGTTTCCCGGCGTGTCTTTACGTTCGCGAGTCTTTTTTCGTTCGTTACGATCATCGCTGTCTCCTACTTCCTTACGTCCATGACCGGTATGTCCGGGAGGGCCTTCTGCATCTCGTCGCACAGCGCGTCGCTGTCGAAAGAATATCCCTCCGGTGCCGTCGGGTTTACTGTCACCGCAGCGACCTCGATGTTTTTCAGGACTCTGACCTTGAGCCCTCTCTTAAGGAGCTGCTTCCACGTGACGGAATCGATGAAGATCTTCGTCGGGTCCTTCAGGACGAGGGTGAAGTACTTGAGTTTGGACGGGTCTATCTCTCCTATGACGCTGTTGGTGACGGCACCCGGAATGAAAAGATATTCCGTGTCCTTATCGACAGCGTCGTTTATGAACCTGCCCGAGCCGAGTCCGGTCTTAAGATCGAGCTCCGTGGCCTCACCGTCCTTAACGACCGAGATCTTCTCGTCGTCGGAACATCTGCGGATCATCTCGCGCGCCTTTTCGTCCTCTAATTCCGGCAGAGTGTAGAGCTCGACCGTGTGCGCTGTTTCCCGGACTACTTTTTTAAGCGTTCTCGACAAAACCGCTCCCGTCGAAAGGATGATGGCGTCGGACGTCTCAGGGGAGGCTATCGACTTTCTGTCGATGGCGCCGTCGATGAGGATCAGTTCGCTTCCATAGCCGAACATCTGACCGCACATTTTCTTTGTGTCCGCGGTCGCGACCGGCCCGGCGATCTGAACGTATCCGCTGCTCATCACCTGGCAGAGCAGAAGTTCGCCTATCGCGGTCCTGAATTTAGTCATCTCGAGTATCTCGAGTTCCGCTTCGGCGAGGTCGTAGAGCTTGGTAGGCACGCTTACAATGGTATCTTCGTACAGGTAAACTCTCGGTTTCTCCGTGCTCGTGACAACGTCGACAGTTTCTCCGTCACGTCCCGTCGACGTAATGCCGAGCCTGATCCCGTCGTCTTCGGCTTCCTCAATCAAATAATTGAGCGCTGTCGTCTTTCCGGCGTTTTTTGCCATGCCGACGATCGAAAGCGTTTTATATTTCTTTGAAAGATCGAAGAGTAAACCCATTTTATATCTGCATTTCTTTGTCCCGGAGACCGGGAGAGTCTGTGAACCTGTAAAAAAAGAAAAAACCGTTACGGTAGAGACGCAGGGAACCATATAAAGGCCCCCTGCGCCGGAATCAAATCATGCAGCTGTTACGCTGTCAGGAAAAAACTTACTGATGGTGAATCTCTTCCTGATATTCTTTGTTTCTCTCGTGTCTTGCGAGGTGAGCAGGCTCCATGGATTTGATCTGGAGTCCTTCGCCGAGGGCGGAAACTCCGCCGAAGTCGAATTTCTTCTTTCCTGTGCAGTAGTCGCACTGGCAAGGGAGATCCGGGAGTCTCGGCTGCGTGTATGTCGTGATGACGCCCTCGTAGTTCCTGAGGATGATCTTATCAGGAGTCTCGGAGATGACGTACTGTGGCATAACAGGGGTCTTGCCGCCTCCGCCAGGAGCGTCGATGACGAACGTCGGTACGCAGAATCCGGAAGTATGTCCGCGGAGGGCTTCCATGATCTCGATACCCTTTGCCATCGTCGTTCTGAAGTGCTCGATACCTACGGACAGGTCGCAGATGTAGATATAGTAAGGTCTTACTCTGTTCTTTGTCAGTTCGTGTACCAGGTCGAGCATGACGTACTTGCAGTCGTTGACGCCTCTGAGAAGTACGCTCTGGTTTCCGAGAGGGATACCTGCGTCAGCGAGCTTGCGGAGAGCTTCCTGAGAAGTAGGTGTCATTTCCTTCGGGTGGTTGAAGTGCGTGTTGAGCCAGATCGGATGATACTTCTTCAGCATATTGCAGAGGTGATCCGTTATCCTCATCGGCATTACGACAGGAGTTCTGGTGCCGAGTCTGATGATCTCGACGTGGTCGATCTTCCTGAGTTCGCTGATGATGTACTCGAGCATGTCGTCTTCAACGAGAAGAGCGTCGCCGCCGGACAGAAGAACGTCTCTGACTTCAGGAGTCCTTCTGATGTAATCGATGCATTCGTCGATTTCTTCCTTCGACCTTGCTCCGTCCGTTTCGCCCGCGAGTCTTCTTCTGGTGCAGTGTCTGCAGTACATCGAGCACTGGTCGGTGATGAGGAAGAGGACTCTGTCAGGATATCTGTGGGTAAGTCCCGGTGCCGGGGAGTCGCTGTCCTCGTGAAGAGGGTCGGCGTCGTCCGCAGGCGATCTGTGCAGCTCGTTGATCGTAGGAACTGCCTGCATTCTTACCGGGTCTCTCGGGTTATCAGGATCCATGAGGGAAGCGTAGTAAGGGGTGATGCCTACTCTGAATCCGCCCATGACCTTCTGAATGTCTTCTTTTTCCTGATCGGTGAGGTTGACGACCTGAGCGATCTGCTCTACAGTCGTAAGTCTGTGAGCTACCTGCCAGTGCCAATCCATCCACTGTTCTTCAGTGACATCCTTGAAGAGAGGAATGTCTTTCCAGTTTCTAATTGCCATTGTTGCTCCTTCCTTTTATCCTTTTGCAATCAGACGGGGCATACAAGATGCCCCGTCTGGATAGATAGCAGATCAAACTATGCGTACATCTCTTCGAAGAGTTTTCTGATGCCTTCGTTCTCTCTGAGTTCCTGGAGCGTGATCTCGGCGTGTCCTGCGGTGTAGCCGTTGCCGATGATCATGTCGACGTCCTTGCCTACGCCCTCAGCTCCGAGCGCTGCCTTTGTGAAGCTCGTTGCCATCGAGAAGAAGTAAACAAGTCCCTTATCCTTCGTGCAGAGGATGGAAGCCATCTCTGTGTCGTCGATGTTTACGCAGTTGATTACGAGGTCGCAGAGTTCGCCGTTCGTGATCTCGCTTACCTTCTCATACATTCCGACTGCGTCTGTAGCGCTGTGATGGAAGTAAACGTCAGCAACTCCGAGCTTGCGTGCTCTGTCCTCGGACTTCTGGGAACCTGCGGCGCAGATGACCTTGCCCGTGACTCCTGCTCTCTTCTTCGCTTCGTAGAGGCAGAGGATACCGGATTTTCCGCCGCCGCCGATGACCATGACAGTCATGCCAGGCTTAACGAGTTTAGCAGTCTGAGCAGGTGCTCCGGCTACGTCGAGTGCGGAGAGTGCGAGTCCTTCCGGCATGTCGTCAGGAAGCTTCGCATAGATGCCGCTCTGGAAGAGGATCGCGTGTCCCTTGATGTCGACCTGGTCGATAGCAGGTCTCATAGCGACGATCTCGTCGATCACGAGCGGTGTGAGTGAAAGAGAAACGAGCGTAGCGATCTTGTCTCCAACCTTCAGGTCGCCCTTCCAGTTAGGTCCGATCTCTTCTACTTTACCGATAAGCATTCCGCCGGAACCTGTCCACGGGTTCTTAAGTTTGCCTTCCTTAGCCACGATGTCGAGGATCGTCTCGCCGACCTTCTTCATATCCGCGTCAGATGTGATGTCCGCAGGCTTCTTGCCTACAGCGTGATCGCAGATGGATGTGAAGGAAGCGGAGTCGACGTTCAGAGTCTTGACAGCGATCTTAACTTCGTTGTCGTAGATCTCCATATCGTTGTCGATCTTCATTGCCGGCTGCGGAAGAACTCCCTTAGGCTCGATGACTCTGTGAGTTCCGTACGGATTTCCCTTTTTCATAATATCTTACCTCCTGTGAAGTGAAATAAAGAATAAACCGTTTTGATCGGATTTACGGACGATATAACTCAAACTTTCGTCCTTAACCATTATAGAGCAAAAACCGATTTTATGTCTATTATTTGGTAAACACCGCCGACAGAAATTCTGATTTCCGGAAAATGTGAACCGATTTGTGTTCACGCCTGCCACGCGGTGAACCGAATGTGCGTTTTGCGTCGTCAAAGCATTGACTTTGCAACGTTTATACGCCGCCGCGCAGCCCGCTTGCTCCGCTCCCGGGACGCGAGAAAACGCTACAGTCCGTATTTGTTTTTCTTCCTCACGAGCTGCGTCTGGCTGATGCCGATCGCCGAGGCGGCTTTCCTGGTCGAGCCGTATTTTTCGAGGGCGTGCTTGATGATATTCTTCTCGAAATTCTGGACCATGACGTCCATGTTCACGTTCTCGCCGGCGTCCTTGCCGTCGCTTCCGCTTATGATGTTTCCGTCGAAGACGTCGGCGTGCAGTTCGCGCATCACGTCGAGCAGCGAGATCTCCTCGTTCTTCGACGATATCATCAGCCTCTGCACCACGTTCTCCAGTTCCCTTATGTTTCCCGGCCATTCGCACTGGCAGAGATATTCGACGGCGTCGCTGCTGATGGTCCGCTCGATGCCGAACCTCTGCCCGTACATTTTAAGGAAATGATTTACGAGAGCCGGGATATCCGCCGTCCTGTCGCGGAGCGCCGGGACCCTGATCCTGACGACGTTCAGCCTGTAATACAGGTCGCGTCTGAACCCGCCCGCGTCTATGAAGTCCTCCAGGTCCCTGTTCGTCGCGGAGATTATCCTGACGTTAGCCTTTACCGGCGTAGTTCCGCCTACGCGGAAAAATTCGCAGTCCTGGATGACCCTGAGCAGCTTAGCCTGCATATCGGGCTGCAGTTCCGTCACCTCGTCGAGGAAGATCGAGCCGTTGTCGGCGAGCTCGAAGTAGCCCTTCTTCCCTGTCGCGGACGCGCCGGTGAAGGCGCCCTTTTCGTAGCCGAAAAACTCCGATTCTATGAGGTTAGGCGACACGGACGCGCAGTTTACTTTAATGAACGGCTGAAGCCTGCGGCTGCTGTTCTTATGTATGATGTTCGCGATCTTTTCTTTGCCGGCGCCCGTTTCGCCGGTAATGAGGACGTTGCAGTCGTATTTTGCCACCGTCAACGCCTCGTCCAGCGCCACCGACATGGAGTGGCTCTCGCAGACGAAATCCTCTATGAGTGACGCTGCCGCTCCCGATTTCATCCTCTGCATCTTGCGGCTCTCGGACACCGGATAGTCCGCAGCCGGCTTTGCCGAAGTCTCCTCCGCGGATTCGATGTACGGCATCATGCTGCGCACTATGTCAAAGTCGAATTCGTCGTATGCCTCCAGATACCCGTCGGCGCATCTGATGTCGAGTTGGCGCGATATCGCTTCGGTTATGTAAAGCGCGATGTTGTAGTTGTTGATGAGATTAGCAAAAATGACCGTGCCGCCGCTCTTTGTCGCGAGGATGTTCACGGTCTCCGCGCCCTGCAGCTCGGCGCAGTTCACCGTAAGGTCGAAACAGCCCTCGCCGTTGATGGTCTCTATGCACTCGAGCGGCTTCAGGATATCGACGTAATGTATCGAGGTGAAGACGTCCTTTATGAGCCTGTCTATGCCCTCGCCCTGAAGCACGGCGTCGGTTTTGTTGTCGAGGAGGCAGACGACCTCGGCGTCCTCGCGCGCGACGCGCCTGATGGCGGTGCCGAAGACGAGATTGGCAAGCAGGTTGTTCCCCACGACGAGAAAGCGCTTTTTTCCGACCGCGGTGTTGCTGATCCTGTAGATGGTCCCGGATTCGTTGAAAACAAAGAGAAGCAGGGCGATGTTCAGGTTTTCCGGCTTCCTGATGATAGGGATCTTGCCGCTGACTATGCAGTAGCCCTCGATCTCGATCTGGCCGAACGCCTTGTCGACCTTAGTGATCCTGTCGATGTAAAGAGGTATCGTCGCCAGCGAAGCGTTGCAGATGACCTCATCGCCCGGAACAAAGCCCTTCTCGTTGCGATACGAAGGCCCTACCTCGCTGACCGTCCCGTACAGGAGGCCGCCGGTGTCCGTTACCGGATTGTGGAGTTTCCCGCGCCGGATGACGATGTCCATGATGCGCTGCTTGATGCGCTCCTCGTTGTTGTTCGCCTCCAGGCAGATCTCCTTGAAACTGGTGCATTCTATGTGCACGCGTTTTACGTCGATGCGCATCTCCTCGGGGTAGATCGCCCGCGTATTGTCGAGCTTCCAAGCCGAAGTCGGAAGCGCGTGCTTTGGTTCCAAAACTCTTCTGATACCGTAATCGCTTTCGTTCATTTTACGCACCGTTTTTGGCCGTACTAATGGCCGCGCAGGCATATGCCGCGCCGGAAGATCACTGTGGATAATTCATTTAGTGTTCACCTCGGAAGCGGTGAACATAATTCGGTTCGGTTTTGATGTAATTTCAATATATACCCAATGGCATGGATTTTGCAATATTTTTTTATGGACATCGTCGGCAGCCCGGGGGTATAATCGAAATGCCCGAGACTGAAGGCAAAAGATTTTAAAGCACTGTTTTTCTAATGAAGGAGAATTAAGATGGCTGAAGAAAAAATCACATCGACACTCAGACTCAGAATGTCTGCAAAAGACGCTCACTACGGCGGAAACCTCGTTGACGGAGCGCATATGGTACACCTCTTCGGAGACGTCGCGACCGAGCTCCTGATCAAACTCGACGGAGACGAGGGTCTCTTCTGCGCATATGACAACGTAGAATTCCTGGCTCCTGTTTATGCCGGCGACTACATCGAGGCATACGGCGAGATCGAAAGGATCGGCAACACGTCCAGAACGATGAAGTTCGAAGCCCGCAAGGTTGTTCAGGCCCGCCCTGACATCAGCGCTTCCGCGGCCGACTCCCTCGAAGAGCCTGTAGTTGTCTGCAGAGCGCACGGAACATGCGTTACGCCTAAGGCAGCAAAGAGAAAATAGCACATCTTGCATTTTCCCGAATAATATACGGCAATAAAAATCCGGACGCCGGGGTTCGACCCGCAGGCGTCCGGATTTTCAGTTTCTTCCGCCGTCTCCGGCAAGCGCCGCTATTTCCTGTTTTGTCAGAGACCTGTACGTTCCTTCCTTCAGCCGTCCGAGCCTGACGGTGCCGATCGCGGTCCGCTTCAGTTCTTCGACCTCGCACCCGACAGAGGAGAGCATCTTCCTCACCTGATGGTATTTACCCTCGTGGATCGTGATGTCCACGACGGTGTATTTTTCAGCGGTCTTTACGACCTCGACCTTTGCCGGCGACGTGACGAAGCCGCCTATGTCGACGCCCTCGCGCATCCTGTCGCATGCTTTGGTCCCGAGGAACCCGCGCACCACCGCTCTGTACGTTTTGCCGAGTTCATGCTTCGGATGGCTGACCTTATACGCAAAATCGCCGTCGTTCGTCATGATGATCATCCCGCTCGTGTTGTAGTCGAGGCGGCCGACGGGGAACACCCGCTCCTCGACGTCTGTCATCAGATCCGTGACCTGAGGCCTCCCGAACTGGTCGTCCACCGTTGTAACGTATCCGACCGGCTTGTTCAGCAGGTAGTAGACCTTCCTCTCGCTCGGCTTGATCACACTTCCGTTTACTTCGACCGCGTCGCCTTCCTTTACGTCATATCCCGGAGCCGTAAGCACGCAGCCGTTGACCTTTACGTTTCCGGCGGCTATCAGTTCGTCGGCCTTGCGCCTGCTGCAGACGCCCGCCGAAGCTATATATTTGTTGATCCTCATCCGATCACTTCCAATCCCGAAGGGCTATTCCGAAAGCCCCGCCTCGCGGCAGGCCACCTCGTACATCAGCGCGCACTCTATCCTCTTCCTGAAGAGTTCGCACCCGTACTCATAGACGCCTTTGATGCTTCCCGTCGAATGATAGGCGTTTGCCGCGCATCCGCCGCTGCAGTAGAGTTTGGCCCAGCAGTCGCGGCATTCGTCGCGCGCGTAGACGTTGCAGAGTTTGAACTCGTCACGAAGTTCCGTCGCGGTGATCCCGTCAAAAATATTCCCGGCGAGGAACGAACTCTCTCCTACGAACTGGTGGCACGGGTACAGATCCCCGGACGGAGTGACGGCAAAATAATCCGTTCCAGACCCGCAGCCCGAGATGCGCTTGTAGACGCACGGTCCGTGTTCCAGATCGAGCATGTAGTGATAGAAAACGAAAGGCTTCCCGGCGCGTTTCCGTTCGAGCAGAAGGTCGGCCAGTTCCTCGTACTGTCTGAATACGACAGGCATATCTTCATCCGTCAGCGCGAACCTGCTCGACGGGTCGCAGACGACCGGTTCCATCGAGAGCTTCGTGAAGCCCAGATCGAGCATGTGCCTGACGTCCTTCATGAAATCCGGGTTATAGTGCGTGAAAGTGCCGCGCATATAATAATTGCGGTCTCCGCGCGCCGCCACGAGTTTCTGAAATTTAGGAACGATGATGTCATAACTGCCGCGCCCGTCGGCAGTGCGCCTCTCGCGGTCGTGGATCTCCCTGCGTCCGTCGAGGCTGAGCACTACGTTATAGCACTCGCGGTTGACGAAGTCGATGACGTCGTCATCTATCCCCATGCCGTTTGTCGTCAGCGTGAACCTGATATTCTTTCCGTGTTCTTTTTCGATCGAGCGCGCGTAGGCGACGGTCTTTTTCACGACGTCAAAGTTCAGGAGCGGCTCACCGCCGAAAAAGTCCACCTCGAGGTTGCGGCGTTCGCCTGAATTCTCGACGAGAAAATCGATGGCGCGTTTTGCCGTTTCCTCGCTCATGAGGGCGCTCTTTCCGTGGAATCTTCCCTGCCCGGCAAAGCAGTACGAGCACGTCAGATCGCACGCGTGAGCCACGTGGAGGCAGAGAGCTTTTATCTCGGTGCGCCTGTTTTTCAGCGCGCCGGCGGATGGCTCGAATATGTCCCCGGTAAAAAGTTTATGGCGTTCGATCAGTTCCCTGACATCCGCGCACGTCTCGGAGATATCCTCCGGCGTCACGTCCGGGCGCCCCGAGTACTTCCCGAGAACGGCGCCTGTCATCGCCGCGGCGTTCTCCTCTGCCGAAACCGAAGGATTAAAAAGATGGATGATGTCAAATGCAACATCATCCACCACGTGAACCGATCCGCTGTAAACATCGACGACTATGTTATAACCGCCCAGTTTATACTGATGGATCATATCAGTTCTTCTTTTCGCACTCCTGATTCGCTACGCCGCATGATGTTTTGCAGGCGGACTGGCAGGACGTCTGGCACTCGCCGCATCCTCCGTCTTTCAGGCTCTCGCGGAGATCTCTCGTTTCGATTGTTTTGATTCTTTTCATAGCAGTATTCCTTTCTTCACGATTTACTATCTTATCCGCGCGCCGTTGTTTTGTCAAGGCTGAGCGCCGTTGTTCCTCCGAGATCGCGCGCCGTTGTTTTGTCAAGGCTGAGCGCGAGTGTTCCTCCGGGATAGCGCGCCGTTGTTTTGTCAAGGCTGAGCGCCGAGCATCATCCTGGCCTGCCTGCCGGCGTACGAATCGCCGCCGTGTTCTGCACAGTACGAAAGCCAGAACCGTTCGTTCTCGCGGTCGTCGCAGAAACCTGCCGTCCGCGCAAGGCCGAACGCGTGGTTCACCTTTTCCAGCCGAGTCGCGGCTTCGTCGAAGAGTTTCCTGAATCTGGCGGCCAGACCGTCGAGGCTCCGCGTCTGGAGGTCGATGTGCGCCATCCTGATATCGATGCTCTGGTCGATCGTCAGCGCGAGCCCTCTGTTGACATCGGGGCTGCTCTTCAGGTAATAGAGCGAGTTCACGTTCATCTTAGCCTGATATATGTCACCGCGTTCGGTGAAATACGCGGCGCAGTTGTTGTAATACATCATGGCGAGAACAGACGCGGACGAACTCATCCCGAAGTTCTGGTCGATCGACGAGAGTACGTCCCCCGCCTTATCGAGGTCGCCGTACGACAGATACCCTGTCGAGAGCAGCAGCCGCGCGTATTTAGCGGATTCGCCTTTCCTGCAGTCGCGCACTATCTTCTCCATGCTGCTGATGAAATCGCCGACCCGGCAGGCTCTCAGGCCTTCCACCAGTTCGCCGATCTTCCGCCTCGTCATGTTAATGAAGATATACGCGCATACCAGGATCCACAGGAACGGGATCAGGTATGCGGCCGCACCCCTCGAGCCGGCAGCCGAAAAGGCGAGCATGATCGCGACCGCCCCGCCCAGCGCAGTGAAAAAGTACGCGATCTTATAAGGCTTGTAAAGCGACAAAAAATTTCTCATCAGTCAATTCCCCGGTTCGGACCGCTCGCCGGTCCGTCATTTCCCCGGCTTGAAGCCGCTCTTCAGATCGACGATCCTGTTGAATACTTTTTGCTCCGGTGTCGACAAAACCGTATCTTCGACGTAATATCCGTGTCTGAAGAACTGGTATCTGCCGCCCGGCTCGGAATCCGCCAAAGACGCCTCGGCGTATCCGATCTTCTCTTCCAGCGAGTCGGGATTCGGCACTTCATTGCCGTTCTCGTCCTCGATCATGAGCCTGCCGTAGTTCCTGATCTGTATCTTCACGGCGTCGGCGGCGTTCACGAAGTGGATCGTGCCCTTCACCTTGCGTTCAGTGAAGTCGAGGCCGCTCCTCGTCGCCGGGTCGTACGTGCAGTGTAGTTCTTTGATCGAGCCGTCGTCGTTCTTCACGACTTCCTCGCATTTGATGAAGTATGCGCCTTTAACGCGCACCTCATTGCCCGGGAAGAGCCTGAAATACTTCTTTGCCGGGACTTCCATGAAGTCCGCGCCGTCGATGTAGATCTCGCGCGAGAATGTGACCCTGCGCGTGCCCATCTCGGGAACGTTCTTATTATTCTCTATCTCGAGCGTTTCCGTCTGCCCCTCAGGGTAGTTGGTGATGACGACCTTGATCGGGTCCTCCACCACGTTGCGGCTCTCGACTTTATTCTGCAGATCCTCGCGGACGCAGTGCTCCAGCAGCGCTGAGTCCACGACTCCGTTCGCCTTTGCCACCCCGATCCTCTCGCAGAAGTCGATTATCGCCTCAGGTGTGTATCCGCGGCGCCGCACTCCTGCCAGCGTCGGCATCCTCGGGTCGTCCCAGCCGTCCACGACTCCATCTTCTATCAATCCGCGAAGCAGTCTTTTGCTCATCACGGTGCCGGTCAGGTTCAGCCTGGCAAATTCTATCTGGCGCGGAGGGTTCGGCCACCAGCCGACTTCCTTCAGCACCCAGTTGTAGAGAGGTCTGTGATCCTCGAATTCCAGCGAACAAAGCGAATGCGTGATGCCTTCTATGGCGTCCTCGATCGGGTGAGCAAAATCGTACATCGGGTAGATGCACCATTTATCGCCCGTCCTGTGGTGGCTCGTATGCGATATCCTGTAGATCACCGGGTCGCGCATGTTCATGTTCGGCGAGGCCATGTCGATCTTCGCGCGGAGGACTTTCTCGCCGTCGGCGTACTTACCGTCGCGCATCTCTCTGAAAAGCGTCAGGTTCTCGTCGACGCTCCTGCCGCGGCAAGGAGATTCCTTCCCGGGCACCGTCAGCGTCCCGCGGTATTCTTTTATCTCCTCCGCGGAGAGGTCGTCGACGTACGCTTTGCCTTTTTTGATCAGTTCCTCCGCCGCATCGTACATCTTATCGAAATATGAGGATGCCCAGCGAAGCTCGGCCCATTCGAAGCCGAGCCAGCGGATGTCATTTTCTATGGCGTCGACGTATTCCGTGTCTTCCTTTACGGGGTTCGTGTCGTCAAATCTCAGGTTGCACCTGCCGCCATATTTTTTTGCCGTCAAAAAATCGACGCACAGGGCTTTTGCGTGCCCGATGTGCAGGTATCCGTTAGGCTCCGGCGGGAACCTGGTATAGACGTGATCGTAGACGCCGTTCGCCAGATCTTCGTCGATGAAGTTATGTATGAAATTCGTTGAAACCGCTGTCTTTTCTGTTTCGTCGCTCATATCAAAGGGAGACCTCCTCTTTTTTCGTAACTAATATATTATCACAAACGCGCGCCTCTGCATATCCCGGGCAGCGGTCAAAACCTCGAAAAACGGATGGCGCTGCTGCGGCGGGAAAACCGATGAGATCCGGATGACATTACGGAAAAGAATACGTATAATATAGATATGAGAAAAACGACTGACTTCACGAGCGGACCGATAATGCGCCCGCTCTTAAAATTTGCTCTGCCTGTGATGTTCGCGAATTTCCTGCAGGCCATGTACGGTGCCGTCGACCTGATGATCGTAGGCAGGTTTTCGTCGTCCGCGGCGCTCTCGGGCGTTTCGACCGGCTCACAGCTGATGATGACGCTCACTAACATCATCGTGTCGTTTTCGATCGGTACGACGATAATGCTGGGGCAGCAGATAGGCCGCGGCGAGGGAAAGCGCGGCGGCGAGGTGATAGGAACGGCTTCGGCGCTTTTTGTTTTGATCGCCGCGGTCATGACGGCTTTCATAGAGGCGGCGGCCCCGTGGCTCGCTTCTCTCATGAACGCGCCGGAGGAAGCCTTTGATTTCACAGTTTCCTACGTCAGGATTTGCGCTGCCGGGTGGGTGTTCATCACGGCATATAACCTGCTCGGGAGCATTTTCCGCGGGCTGGGCAATTCCCACATGCCTCTCGTGACGGTGGCCATCGCGTGCGTATTCAACATCGCCGGAGACATGTTTTTCGTCGCCGTCCTGAAGAAAGGCGCAGCCGGAGCGGCGATCGCCACTGTGATGGCTAATGCGCTCAGCGTCGTCATTTCGTTTGCGATCATCAGGAAGCAGGGACTGCCGTTTGAGTTCTCGCCTAAGATGATACGCCTGCGCAGAGACTTGCTTTCGCGCATGTTCAAACTCGGGACGCCTGTCGCGGTGCAGGACTTCCTCGTCGGCCTGTCGTTCCTAGTCATACTCTCGATCGTGAACAGGCTCGGACTATCGGCCAGCGCGGGGATCGGCGTCGCCGAAAAGGTCTGCTCATTCGTCATGCTCGTGCCTTCGGCTTTTTCACAGTCCATGTCCGCGATCGTCTCTCAGAACGTCGGCGCCAGGAAATACGACAGGACTTTCGCGGTGCTGCGCAGGGGCATAGCCGCTTCGTTTGCCGCCGGCGTGTTCATGTTCTGGCTGGCGTTCTTTCACGGGGACGCGCTCTGCGGGATATTTGCCAGGGACCCGGACGTCATCGCCGCCGCATACGATTACCTCAAGGCGTACGCCATCGACTGCATGCTCGTTTCGTTCATGTTCTGCATGGTCGGATTTTTCAACGGCTACGGCCTCACGACGTTCGTAATGGCGCAGGGCATCGTCGGCGCGTTCGGAGTCAGGATCCCTGTGTCCTACCTGATGAGCAGAGTGAAGCCGGTCTCCATATTCCGCATAGGGCTGGCGACACCGTGCTCCTCCGCCGTTCAGATAGTGATGTGCGCGTGCTGTCTGGTGTGGCTTAAGAAAAAATTGAAGGAGCAGGGAAATAAGTATTGACTTTATAAGTTCTTCGCGGCTGAGTTCCTGTGGGTATTCGAAAAAAATCCGCCGGGCCTTTACAGGCCCGGCGGGAGATCGATCTGACTCATCAGGTCATCAGGTCTCTTTGCGCCTTCTATATGTGAAGGATATTGCCAGCGACGCTGCCGCAAAGAGCAGCACGTCTGTCCACAGCACGAGGCTCCGGCTGTCGCCCGTCTTCGGCTCGTCCGATTTGACGACGTCACCCGGCTTGCCCGGAGTTCCCGGTTTAGTCTCGGCCGTATCTACGTAGCTGCATTTCTTGCAGATGCGCTGCTTCTCACCCGCTTTGTCTGCGGCCGCGGCTTTAGTGACGGTCCAGTCGCCGAACTCGCACGCTTCAGTCTCGGAGAATCCGCAGACTGTGCAGCTGTGCGTATGGCTTCCGGTATGGATCCAAGGTCCGAACTGATGACCTTTGGCAGGGATCGCGGTTCCGACCTTCAGTATGTCGCCGCATTCAGTGCATACAGTGTTTCCGGTATTTCCGTCCACGGTGCAGGTCGCGTCCTTCGCGTCCCTCACTTCTTCCGGTCCGACGTGAGAAACGAACTTCGTTACCGCGTCCAGTTCCAGATCCGCGGCAGGCATCGTGAACTCCGGTGCCGGTTCCTGCATGTTTTCCTCGCTGTCAAGTACTATTCCGTGCTTCTCAGCCCAGTAGTCGAACTCCCTGCACTTCGGTATATTATCATAGTCAGCAATCACGCAGACCCACTCGCCCGGATGCGCCGAGGTGATCGGGTGAGTCCTGTCCGTCGGATAGCAGGCGATTCCTCCGGTCACTTTCACTGAATACGTTTCAAGAGCCGGTACTACTTCCGCTTTCAGTGTTGAGATCACGGATCCTTCCGCCGGGGACCACCATCCTTCGGTGCCGTCTTCATATCTTACTTTGACTCTCTCGAGATTCTCCTTGAAGGTTGCGGCCCACAGGAATGTCTGCGGCTTCACGTGTATCACCATCGGGTCGGTCTCGTAGATCTCCAGGATGAAGCGATCGATGTTTTCCGGAAGTCCGATGATCGCCACGACCTTGTTGGTTCCTGTGGATGTGAGGACGATGTCCTTCGCCGCAGGAGTTTCTCCGTAAAAGTACTTCCATGACAGAGACTTGCCGCTCTGGACTTTGATTTCCGTAAAGAGTTTTGCGATTTCTCTGGTTTCGGAAGCTTTGCATTCCGCGTTCTGGCACTTGCGGATACACCCTTTCTTTCTCGCAAAAAACATTTTGTAATTAATATTAACACCGCTGACAAAAAATGTTTCCTCACAGATATCATGTTTTTGTCAATTTTTTAGTAAGTTTACTTCGTAGTATCCGATAAGTGCTTCCTTTTCGTTCGGCAGCGCTCCGTCGATCACGAGTCCGAGCAAAGCCTCCAGCCCTCTGCCGACCTCCGGCCCCTCAGGGCATCCGGCTTCGATAAGGTCTCTGCCCCCGACCGCGAGGTCCTTCAGCGAGAAGCATTCGTCCTTTGCGATGATCTCACGGGCAATGCGCTCCAGTTCGTCAAAGTCCCCCTGCCTGTACAGATATTCCGGCGCCTGGGCCCGGTTATCCGCTCGCTTCAGGTCGAGAAGATCAAAAAACGTCTCCGCGCCGAGCTTATTCAGCGCTCTTCGGACCGACCTCTCGTTCGGTTCCGGCTGATAACTGTGGTACTTTATGAGCGTAGTGACTGTGCGCACCGTCTCGTTGTCATATTTCAGCCGCCTGAGCACCCCGCGTGCGATCTGCTCGCTTACCGCCGCATGGCCGTAGAAATGGCCGGTCCCGCTCTCGTCGACCGTGAAGCAGCGCGGCTTCCCGACGTCGTGCAGCAGCGCGGCAAGGCGCAGATCCTTCTTTGGCGGAGCGGCGCAGGCGGCGTGGACGGCGTGCGTGAAGACGTCGAAGCAGTGATGCGGATTCATCTGGTCAAAACCGATGCACGGCTCAAGTTCGGGGATAAACCTGCAGAACACGTCGGAAAACTCTTCCAGCACTCTGCCGGCGCCGTCCCCGACAAGCGTCTTATTCAGTTCGACCGCGATCCGCTCCGCGCTGACGCGTTCCAGCATCCCGCTCTCGCTGTGCACGGCCGCGGCGGTCTTCGGTTCTACCTCAAACCCGAGTTCCGAAGCGAACCTGACTGCGCGCATGACGCGCAGTCCGTCCTCTTCGAAGCGCCGGAGCGGGTCTCCGACGCATCTGATCATCCCGTCCTCTATGTCCTTTTCCCCGCCGAACGGATCGACAAAACCTTCCCGCGGCGAGTACGCTATCGCGTTCATCGTGAAATCGCGCCGCGCCAGATCCTCGCGGACGTCAGGCGTGAAAGCCACGCTGTCGGGGTGCCGTCCGTCGGCGTACGGGCCATCGACACGGAACGTCGTTATCTCTATCGGCAGCCAGTCGATCAAAACTGTGACCGTACCGTGCTTCAGCCCCGTCTCGATGATCTTTTCACCGGCGAAGACGCGCTCCGTCTCCTCCGGCCGCGCTGACGTAGCCACGTCATAGTCTGATGCCACGCGTCCGAGCATCAGATCGCGCAGCGCCCCGCCGACCAGATACGCCATGTATCCGTTTTGTTCGAGCGTGCTTATTACTTTTTCCACCTGCCAAGGCACAGGTACTGCGTTTTTCACGTTCGGTCCCTCCCCGGCAAAAATTATATCACATCCCCGCGGATGCGTATATTCCCGCGCCAGTGCGGCCTGCAGCGGTTGTTATTTACACGATTTCAAAAAGTGAAAACCGTAATCGGTTGAAAAAAAGCCATTTTTGTGTTATCATGGGTTCACAGCGAAAAAGCGGTAAAAGCAAGTCAGGAGGTGCTTATTTTAAATGAAACTGAGATTCCGGACGGAGTTGTCCTATGGAATCGGAGGTGTAGCAGATAACGCGCTGTACACGCTGAAAGCAACTTATCATTTGTTCTTTCTAACCACTGTAGCGGGGCTGAAGCCCGCTATTGCCGGCACTATCGTAGCTGTCGGTTCCATTTGGGACGCTATTGCAAGTTTCCACATCGGATACGTTTCCGATAACATCAATACCAGATACGGCAGAAGCAAGCCGTTCATCCTCTTAGCCGCGATACCCGCGGCGATATTCACTTCACTGTGCTTCCTCTCTCTGAACGCAGGCTACACGGCGAAAGTAATCTACTATTTTGCCATGACGGTTTTGTTCTGGCAGAGTTTCGCGGCGTTCTACATTCCTTACATTTCATGGGGCTCCGCGCTCACGGACGATTACGACGAGCGCACCAAACTCCGTTCTTTCGCTTACGTCGGGAACCAGGTCGGAATGGCGCTCGGCATGGTGCTGCCGAGCGTTCTGGAGCCGGCGATGATCTCAAAAGGGTATTCGGAGAGGCAGGCGTGGTTCGTGATCGGGGCCATCGTGGGCGCCATCGCCGCCGCGTCGCTTCTGGTCTGCGCTTTCTCCATAAAAGAGACGGACGATCCGGGATACAAGCGCGAAAAAGGGAAAAAATCAGTCCTCTTCTCCGCTTCCCAGTTCAAAAGGATGTTCACTGAATTTTTCTGCGTCGTGAGGCTGAAACCGGCGGTGTACCTGCTGATCTCATGCATCCTGGCGCTTGCGGCCAACACCTTTTTCAACTCGGCCATAATATATAACTTCAAATACAGGTTCGGCATAACGGGCCCGGTCATGACCGCCTCGCTGGCGACGATCATGGCGACAGGTATAATCTACGCCCCGCTGATAAACAAAATATCGGCGAGCAGGGACAAGACCTCGGTCTACCGGACATGCATGTTTTCAAGCGGCCTGGCCCTTATTTTCCTGCGGTTCGCCGGCGCCTCGAGCGTGCCGATGATGTTCGTCACGTGCGCCGTGTTCTCTGTCGGAAATACGGCTTACTGGCAGCTGATGCCTTCCATGATATACGACGTCTGCGAGGCGGATGAACTCGCTACGGGCGTGAGACACGCCGGAACGGTGGTCTCCATCCAGGCCCTGTCCGAATCATTCGCGTGCGCCGCCGGAGCGCAGGCTCTCGGGGCAGTGCTGCAGGTCCAGGGTTTTGATGAAACGCTCGAAGTCCAGACGGCGTCCGCTCTGACGGCCATCGAGAACTGCAGCGTTCTCATCCCGGGTATAATATTCCTCTGTGCCGGGCTGATATTCAGGATGCATCCGCTGAACAAAAAGACATACGCGCGCATAGTAGAGGCGTTGAATGACCGGAAGGAGGGAAGGCCGGTCGACATGTACTCGATGCGCGATATATTCGGGAACAGCCTTCGCGGCGTGAATCCGAAATTCCTCGGCGGCGTAAAAAACTCAGGAAACGATATGCGCGGCGACGCGGAAAGTGCTAATATTTAACGAGAGACCTTAACGAGAAACCGCCGGTATTTTTTCACTGGACCGAAAATCATGAAGCACTGGGAAATCAAATATGATACGTCCGCCGGAGTTCTGACGCTCGGCGGGCAATCCCGTGATCTCCGGCGCGATCATCGAGGCAAAGGTCGCCTGCAGCAATTACGTAAAAGCGGCCACCACCGGCATCAACCCTTACGGACGCGTCGGACAGGTCACGCCCGTAATAGACGTCGGATGGGATGCGGCTTCGGATGACGCTCACGCGCCGGAAACGCTTAAAATACGCTATATAGGCACTACGAGCAAGATGCTGAAGAGCAAATATTTCTCAGTGCACAGTGAGTTCGATTTCAAAGTTTCGGAAGCCGATCACACGCGCGTCGTTTTTCTCAAACGGAAATTCGCTCAGATGGTCAGCGTGGATCTTGAAAAAAAAGCGATAGAACGGGACGAGAACGCCTCGGGGCTCTGGCAGATCCATCTCGAATACCAGACCGGAGACTACGCCGAGGGCGCCGCCTGGGCGAACGCTGTCCTTCAGTGCCCCATCCAGTGCGCGATATTATAGATGATCGTGATGATGATGGCCGCGGCGCACATCCTGCACGAAAGATACGCCCTCAGTTTGGAAGGGTGTCTGCGGCTGTGAGGATCGCGGTATTCACCCATCATCCAGATTATGAACATTACGTAGAGCGGCAGGAACAGCATCGAAAGCTGGCCGTACGTCAGGAATTTCTTTTCCGACGCTATCGCAGTTATCAAAAAGCACACAGCGACGTACACGAGGACCACACCGGAGAAGATCTCTTTTTTCTTCTCCTTTTTTAATGCCTTTTTTCGGCTTCGGAAGGTTCTCTGTCGGCGAGCGCCGCAGCCTCCGCCTTGCGGGCCTCCTCAGCCGCCTGCGCTTCCTTTGCCGCCTGCTCGGCTTTTGCTTCCCTGGCTTCTCTTGCTTTTTTCTCTTTGTTGTTGTTTCCCATAGTGACTCTATTATATATCGCCGGTCGACGTTTTGTTAAAAAAAACGCGGTGCCCGGCGGAGAGCGGCCGGACACCGGTTATCAAGAGGATTTTTTATACAAGTCCAGGAAGGACAAGCAATCCGATCACGGTGATGACGAACATGATGATGAAGATGTATTATACTCTACATTTTACGTTCTCCGACCAAATTCTTTTAGTGCGCCGGACACGCGCCGATGATATAATAAAACAAACATATGTGCTTTTTTGCATGCGGCCGGCCGGGCGCCGCGGTTCCGGAGCCCTGGCGGCAGATCACTGGCATCGGAGGATCATCCATGGAAGACATCCTGTACGGGCTTAACGAAGCGCAGCTCGAAGCGGTCACGACGACAGAGGGTCCCGTCCGCGTCATCGCAGGGGCGGGCAGCGGCAAAACGAGGGCTTTGACGAGGCGGTTCGCGTACCTCGTCAATTACTGCGGCATCATCCCGAGCCATATACTGTGCGTCACCTTCACGAACAAAGCCGCGGCCGAGATGAGGCGCAGGATCCACGCTCTAACGGGCGACAACGACACCGGCTATGTCAACACGTTCCACGGGTTCTGCGTGTCCGTGCTGCAGGAGGACGGCTACGTCGCGGGATATCCGAGGAGTTTCCTCGTGCTTGATAATTCCGACATAGACCAGATGCTCTCCAGGATCTACGAGGAGCGTGGCCTGACGCTTTCCGACATGACGTTCGCCGACGCGCGGGACATGATCGAGATGCGCAAGCTGATAAAGGAGCCCGAGTACTATCTGGACATGATCGCGATGTCCGCCGACGAGCTGCGCGAAAAATACGCGAGGTCAGTCGACGCCGGCGACATCATATTTTACGGCTATCTCTATCAGGAAAAGAAGTGCTTCGCTCTCGACTACAACGACCTGCTGAAGTTCACGCTCTTCATTTTCCGCCGGAACCGCGAGGTGCGCCATAAGTGGCAGACTCGCCTCGAATACGTTATGATCGACGAGTTCCAGGACATCGACGAGATACAGTACGAGCTCATGCGCGTGCTCGTCGGCTTCCACCGGAACATCTTCATCGTCGGCGACCCGGACCAGACGATCTACACATGGCGCGGCGCAAGCCCTAAATTCATAATGAACTTCAACGAGGACTATCCGGAAGTGAAGACGATAATGATGATGGAAAACTATCGTTCCACGCCGGAGATCGTCTCCGTCTGCAATTCGCTGATCTCAGCCAACAAAAACCGCATCGTCAAGCAGATCGTCCCGACGCTCCCGCACGGAGAAAAGGTCGTCTGCGATTTTTCGGGCAGCGCGGTGCTGGAGGCGGAGCACATCGCCGATAAGATCGCCGAACTCCACGAAAGCGGCGTCCCGTACGAAGATTTCACCGTTCTCTACCGCTCTCACTACATCACGCGCAATATAGAGGACGTTTTCATCAGGAGGAAACTTCCGTACAGGATATACAGCGGCGTGCAGTTCTTTGACCGGGCCGAGGTGAAGGACACTCTAGCGTATCTCAGGATGATCCTGCTCCGCGACGATCTCTCGTTCGAGAGGATAATCAACAAACCGAAGCGCGGCATCGGCAGAACGCGCATGGAGCGCCTGAGGCAATTCGCTTCCGAACATGGCGTTTCGCTGTATGACGCTCTCGTCGCCTGCTCCGGCGAGGAACTCTTTGCCGGCACCGGCGCGCTTAAGTTCATCGATCTGGTGGAGAGGTTCTCCTCTGCGGCTTCCGGCGCAAGGGTCTCAGAACTCCTTTCGCTCGTCTTGAACGAGAGCGGATACGAAAAAATGCTCCGCACCGAAGGCAGTCAGGAGAGGCTCGACAATCTCGCGGAACTGAAGCAGTCTATCTACGAGTTCGAGAATTCCTGCGGCGAGGAATGCGACCTGCGCTACTACCTGAACCACGCCGCGATGTTTACGAGCCAGGATACGGCTGATGAGCCGGATAAGGTGAAACTGATGACTATCCACGCTGCGAAAGGTCTGGAGTTCAGGAACGTTTTCATCTGCGAACTGAACGAGGGCGTGCTCCCGGCTAAAAGAACTGAAACGCTTCAGGGTATGGAAGAGGAGCGCCGTCTGGCTTTCGTCGGCATGACGCGCGCCAAAGAGCGGCTGTTCCTGTCTACCGCTCAGGGCCGCACGTTCGACGGCTCCGTGAGGTACCCGTCCAGGTTCCTTCTGGATATCGACGAGCCGCTGCTGTCGTTTACCGAAAAGCCGTCTCCGGAATTGATAGACGGGGCGAGGCGCTCGATCAAAGTATCCGAGAAATTCATGGCCGAGACGGACGGCGAGCCGCTCGGTCCGGGCACGCGCGTAGAGCACGTGATCTTCGGGACCGGAATAATAATGGACGCCAACTATGAAAAACGTTCATATCTGGTCCAGTTCGACACTCTCCAGACTCCGCGCGAGATCTCGTGGAGAACGAAATTAAAAATCCTGCCGTCCTTAGATGTAAAAGGGCAGGACGTCGACATTAACAAATAAGGCTGTATGATCATATCAAATGTGCAGAAGACCCGGTGTCCGCTGCGGACGCCGGGTCTCTATTATTTGATTTGTTTAGTTGGGGTACTTAAAGTCCCGGTCCGGTATCGCTGCCGTTCCTGTCCCGATTACATCATCCCGCCCATGTTAGGGTTTACCGCCGGTGCAGGATTCTTTTCCGGGATGTCTACGATGCCGGCTTCGGTCGTCAGGAGCAGTGCCGATACGGACGCCGCATTCTGGATGGCTGATCTCGTGACCTTTACAGGGTCTACGATGCCGGCTTTGACCATGTCGACGTACTCTCCGGTAGCAGCGTTGAAGCCGACTCCGGCTTTCTTAGCCTTCACAGCGTTGACTACGACGCTGCCTTCGAATCCGGCGTTCTCTGCGATCTGGCGTACAGGCTCTTCGAGCGCTCTGACGATGATATTGGCACCTGTCTTCGCGTCGCCTTCGAGTTTCTTAGCATACTCCGCGACCGCAGGGATGGCGTTTACCATTGCTACTCCGCCGCCGGCTACGATGCCTTCCTCGACTGCCGCTTTCGTGGCGTTGAGGGCGTCTTCGATCCTGAGCTTCTTTTCCTTAAGTTCGGTCTCCGTCGCCGCGCCGACTTTGACGACTGCTACGCCGCCGGCCAGTTTCGCGAGTCTTTCCTGAAGTTTTTCTCTATCGTAATCGGAAGTGGATTCGCCAATCTGCTTTCTGATCGAATCGATGCGCTCTTTGATCTCTTTCTTGGAGCCGGATCCTCCGACGATGACGGTGTGGTCTTTCGTGACCTTGACTGTCGATGCCGTTCCGAGGAGGTCGATCGTCGCTTCGTTAAGCGCGTATCCGACTTCTTCGCTGATGACGGTGCCGCCGGTGAGGATGGCGATATCCTGCATCTCCGCCTTGCGCCTGTCTCCGAAGCCCGGAGCCTTCACAGCGACTACGTCGAGGATGCCCTTGAGTTTATTGATCACGAGGGTCGCGAGCGCTTCACCTTCTACGTCGTCCGCAACGATGAGGAGTTTCCTGCCCTGCTTTACGATCTGCTCGAGGAGCGGAAGGATGTCCTGGATGTTGCTGATCTTCTTATCGGTGAGGAGGATGTAAGGGTTCTCGAGAACGGCTTCCATCTTATCTCCGTCCGTTACCATGTAAGGCGAGAGGTATCCTCTGTCGAACTGCATACCTTCTACTACGTCCAGAACAGTTCCGAGCGACTTAGATTCCTCGACGGTGATGACGCCGTCTTTGCCGACTTTCTCCATAGCGTCCGCGATGAGGTCTCCGATCTCTTCGTCAGAAGCGGAGATGGACGCTACCTGGGCGATCTTCTTCTTATCGGCTACGCTGATGGACTGCTTTTTGATCTCGTCAACGGCCTTTTCAACAGCGCCTTCGATGCCCTTCTTAAGGATCATAGGGTTAGCGCCTGCGGCTACGTTCTTGAATCCTTCTCTGATGATGACCTGTGCCATCAGGGTCGCCGTCGTGGTGCCGTCGCCGGCTACGTCGTTCGTCTTCGTAGCGACTTCCTTTACGAGCTGAGCGCCCATGTTCTCTGTAGGATCCTCGAGGTCGATCTCCTTTGCGATCGTGACGCCGTCGTTGGTGATGAGCGGCGAACCGTATGATTTATTGATGAGAACGTTCCTGCCCTTAGGCCCGAGCGTGATTTTTACAGTATCAGCGAGTTTGTCAACGCCTGACTGGATCTTTCTCCTGGCGTCTTCTCCGTAGAAAATGTCTTTTGCCATTGTAAATGCCTCCTGTATGCTTTGTTCTTTATAGAGTTTTATTTCTCAACCTTCGCGAGGATGTCTTCCTGGCTCATGATCGTGTATTCCTCGCCTTTATATTTAACGTCGGTCCCGGCGTACTTCGCGAAAACTACTCTGTCGCCAGCCTTAAGTTCCATAGGCTCGTCCTTTTTCCCCGGACCGACTGCTACGACTTCGGCAAGCTGCGGCTTTTCCTTCGCGGTGCTGGCGAGGAAGATCCCGCCCTCTGTCTTCTCTTCCGCTTCAAGCTTCCTGATGACAACTCTCGTTCCGAGCGGTTTGATTCCAAAACTCATAGTATAACCTCCTGTATTTTAAAAATTTTAAGATTTTCTGTGTTTTGTTAGCACTCATCGTGGTTGAGTGCTAACCCGTAATTGTTATTGTAATGAGGCGCCTTCCTTTTGTCAATACTTTTTCGAAAGAAAAAAATCAAATATAACAAAAAATTCCGCGCGGCGGATACCACGCGGATGTCGTTTCCTATGAGTGCTTGTAGCTGCAGGTCCCGCACACTCTGTCGCCTGCGTCTCCGAACGAAGTGTAGATGTATCCTTTTTCGTTCAGCGGTCCTGGCGCGTAGAACGCCGTATAGACCGGAACGTCTGGATGTTTCCCGTGAAGAAGTTTCAGGCCGATCTCCGACGCCAGAACACACATGAAGCGTACGTCCCTGCAGCCGGCGTCCTTTACATACTGTATCGCCGCGTCGGCGCTTCCTCCCGTCGCGAGTGCTGGATCGACTATGATGACCGGCCCTTCCGTCACGTCGACCGGAAGTTTGAAATAGTAAGTGTGAGGCTCCAGCGTCTTTTCGTCTCTGAAGAGGCCGATATGGCCCACTTTTGCGGTCGGGAGCAGGAATCTCAGCCCGTCGACCATTCCCAGCCCGGCGCGCAGTATCGATACGATGGTGAAATCGGTGTCGAGGACGTCGGACTCGAACTTACTGACCGGTCCCTGCACCTCGATTGTCTTTGTCGGAAGGTCCTTTAAGACCTCGTATCCCATCAGTGCGGTGATCTCCTTCAGCAGTTCGCAGAATTCCTTGGAACCGGTGTTCACGTCGCACAGGTGCGTGAATTTATGCCGGATGAGCGGGTGGGTGAATATGGTCACATTCTCCAGAAAGTCCTCGTCGTGCCCTGCCTCCGTCGTTTTCACTGTTCCGGCGTTTTTTCTTTTATCAGTTTCCATCGTTTCCTCCGTCTGCGCCGCGCGCGGCGCGTCTGATTCCATGTTGTTCCGCAGGCGCCTGTCCGGTCCGCCTGTCCCGGCGCTCCGTCCGGCGCTCCGTCCGGCGCCCGTTCTTGTTATGTCCCCACGAGTATGATAAAGTTGTTTTGTGACGGGAAAAAGAAGTTCCCGAAAAAAGGAGAAATTTACATGGCAGTGATATTGGTAAGCGCATGCCTTCTCGGCTGTGACTGCAGATACAAGGGCGACGGCAAGTTATCGGAATTCGTGGCCGGCCTCGCCAAAGAAAACGTCCTCATACCGGTCTGCCCGGAGCAGATGGGCGGGCTTCCTACCCCGCGCGATCCTTCCGAGATCCGCGGCAGCAAAGTGATCTCCGCCTCCGGTGCCGACGTCACGGAAAATTACGAGCGCGGCGCCGAGATGGCGTGCTACGTCGCCTGCATCAACGAAGTGGATTTTGCGATCATGAAGGCAAAGAGCCCTTCGTGCGGTAAGGGAAGAATTTATGACGGGAGTTTCTCGGGCAGGCTCACGGACGGAAACGGGATTACCGTCCGCAAGCTGCTCGAGAATGAGATTCCCGTCTACACGGAGGGTGATGTCGAAGACATCGAGGAAGTTGTCTATTCTCTGAATTTCCCGGGTGGGAAACCGTTCTGATACGGCGCCGGGGATGCCGGCACCCGTGATGCGGCGCCTGCGGTCCGACACCCGTGATCCGGCGACCGGGGTCCCTGCGCTTATCGCTTATTGAATATTGCTTATCGCTTATCTTTTATCGCCTATTATCGCCTATTGCGGGGTGTTCTTGCCCGCCCTGCGAGGTTTGGTCGCGTCATCCGCGACTATCTTATCAAAGCTTGTCTTGCCCATCTCTTCTACATGCGTGCTGATGCCGTCCTCGTGCTCATCTTCCGCGGTGACTTTTCCGTTGTTGATGATGAGGCTGGTGACGATGCCCACGATGAGCGCTACGGCCAGGCTCGTGATCGTGAGGATCGGAGTGCCGGTCAGTTTATTCGTTCCGAACTGGAACGTGAGTCCGCCGATGCCCGTCACGAGGATCGCGCTGACCACGAACAGGTTCCTGTTGTCTCCGAGATCGACTCTCTTCAGCATCTGCAGACCGCTGACAGCGATGAAGCCGTACAGCGCGATGCACGCGCCGCCCATGACGCATTTTGGTATCGAATTGATGACCGTTACGAACGGGGTGAAGAACGAGAGGACCATGCATCCGACTCCGGCTGTCATGATCGTTACCGTCGAGGCGTTTCTCGTGATCGCGACGCATCCGATCGATTCGCCGTACGTGGTGTTCGCGAAACCGCCGAAGAAGCCTCCGACGATGGAGCCGACGCCGTCTCCGAGGAGCGTCCTGTCGAGGCCAGGGTCCTTGATGAGGTCGCGGCCGATGACGTTGCTGAGGTTCTTATGATCTGCGATGTGCTGAGCGAGTTCGACGACTCCGATAGGCACGTAGATCAGCGCGATGTTTCCGATCGCCGTGGCGTCTATAGGTGCGTATTCCGCCTTATGCTCTATGGCCCTCATGAAGAAGAATTTAGGATAGTCGATGATGCTGCGCACCGTGAAAGGTTTGAACGTCTCGACGAAAGACGTGAAGTCCAGTATCTGCAGAGCCTGAACGTCCGCCGCCATTCCGATCAAAGTGAGCACCAGCGCCAGCGCGTACCCTACTCCGATTCCGACGATGAACGGGATCAGTTTGACTGTCTTGCTGCCCTTTACCGAGGCGATGACTATGGCAAAGAACGTTACGAGGCCAACGATGATCGTGACCATGCTGTATTCGCTTCCGCCGTTCGTGGAAAGCCAGTTGGTGGCTGTCCCGGAGAGCGAAAGACCGATGAGCGTCACGATAGGGCCGATGATCTTAGCCGGGAGGAGCTTGTTTACCCACCCCGAGCCGACTGCTTTGATGATGAATGCGATGGCCACATATACGAGACCCGCGAAGGTTACGCCGATGAGGACGCCGAGATATCCGTAATTCTGACCTATCGACGCGGCGTATGCGCCGAGGAACGTGAACGAACTGCCGAGGAATACCGGGCTTCTGCGCTTTGTGAACGCGATGTAGACGAGTGTGCCGATGCCGGCTCCGAAAAGCGCCGCGGCAGGGTCTGAGTCGAGTCCGTAGGAGGTAACGAGGAGAGGTACGAGCAAAGTCGCCGCCATTATGGCGATCATCTGCTGCAGAGCAAAGACCACTGTCTGCCCGAATTTAGGCTTATCGCCCACGTCATAGATCAGATTCATTTTCCACCCCAATCTGTATTAATTTGGATAAAGATATAAAAAGACGATCCCGCCGCACAGAATTCAAGCAAGATCGTCGTAAAACACATACACTATATATACATCTTAAGAATCTTACCAGCCTCGCTGTGCTGTTTTAAAGATCTCTTATTTTATATCATTTTTCGGGGCAGTTGTAAATGAGTTTTTATGACGTGGCGCCGGCGCCGCTGAAGTTCGTGTTTTGGCGGGAGTATTCGGTATGCCGCTGCCGCTCCTTTAGGAAAAACGAGTGCTATTCCCACATCATAGGAACATCATCATAACCCGTTGAGAACATCGTGGATAAATCGGGATCTCTGCCGATAATGCCGCCAAAACAACAGCCCCGCACGCATAGGCTCTGACAGCCATAGCGCACCGGGCCGAAGGTCTCCGGGAGTTGCTCATCTACGACACCTAAATGATACATCCGCAGCAACTCCGAAGGCGGCGTCTGCCCATTTGGAATCTATGACGAAACTCTCTTCGTCCCGCATATCACAGTGCGACGACATCGACCCCTCGATATCCTTGTAAACTTCCTCTTTCATAGGCGCGCTCCCCAAACATCCTCCCTGATCAAAGAGAAGAAAACTATCTCCTTTTTCATCGTCATAAAGGATTTTATCAAACGAAATGTCGGCATTACACTCTGCTATGCTCTCTTTCAGCAGTTTCTTATAGATCTCGATGACCCTGTCATCCTTACCTGCGTCAAATATCCTGATTTTCTCCATCAAATCATTGATAGATGTCACAACGCGATACAAATAATGTTCTTTCCTGAGCGCAGACATCATCGGATTGCCGTCAGTCTGTGAAGAATCAAAAATATTACAGGCATCTTCCACGGAATCTTCTCCGACCAGATAGATCATGATCTTATCTCGCATCTGATGATATAAGCAGGAATAGAAGACTATGGTATCTTTTCCGCAGTTATGGCAATGCAATTGAAAAGCCTTTCCGTATTTGAATGCATCCTTCATCTCCGGATTCAGTTCTGTATTAATGCTGTGCCATATTGTAAAATCATTTTCCGCGCCGCAGAATGGGCACTTTATAGTTACTTGTTCTTCCTGAGACATGTTTTCGCCCTCGATCTAAACCCCGTAATCATCACATCAGCTGCTTGCTCAACCGCTCGTATTATATTATCAGTTTTCCTCTACCGTTATCGTATCATTGTTCCCGTGCAGATACAACATCCCCACGCGCGAGATGATAACATTTATATACAAGCGCGCCGCAGGCGGAGACTTTCACGAATCAAAAAGGCCGGGCATCTGTTCTGATGCCCGGGCCTTCGTAGCTTGCGTATCTTGCGTATCTCGCGTATCTTGCGTATCTCGCGTATCTAACTGATCTCGCGTATATAGTAATAAAGGTACTGCTGCGCGAAGCCGCTCGCCTCGCCGTATTGCTTTTCGGCGAACGTCTGCATGCCTTTGATATCGTTTTCGTCAAAGCCGTACATATCGTGCATGACGCGCTTCATCCAGACGTCGACCGGGAAACTCCCCGTCTCGCCGAGGCCGAAAAGCCTGATGCAGTCGGCGACTTTAGACCCGACCCCGCACAGCGGCAGCAGTTCGTCGTACGTCTCAGGCAGGCCTTCCGACGCCACGCTCCGCGCTGTCTCGATGATATAGTGCGCGCGGTAGCCGAGTCTGACCGGAGCCAGATCTTCTTCACTCATGCGCGCCAGTCTCTCCGCCGACGGGATGTCGTGCATCGACAGATCGCCGAAGGCGTCCGGAGCCTCCTCCGGTCCGAGCGGATCGCCGCAGAGCGCACAGAGCCTTTCTATGCAGCCTTTAATGCGCGGGATATTGTTATTCTGAGAGATCAAAAATGAAATGATCGTCTCCCAGAGGTCCTGCTTCAGGATGTGGATGCCACCGCCCGCCTTTGTTGCGGCCCGCATCACGTCGTCCCCGTCGGAAAGCCGTTCTTTGATCGAAGCGTAGTCGCGGTCCAGATCGAAATACGAATTCCATACGGCGGCGTCGGCAGAAGGCGCGGAAGCACCGCTGTGGAACGCGCCGGATACGTAAGATCTTATCGTCAGCCGGCCTCTGTAAGGATCCGAACCGGCGGAAGAGCCCGGGCCGTCCGCCGCGCCCGAAGCCTCAGAATACCCTGAAGCCCCGGAAGATCCGGAAGTTTCGAACGTAAGCAGCACGGGCGTGTGCTCGGCTATCATCGCGTATGACGATTCGCCCGCCCGGCGGAACCTGAAGCACTGGCCGCACTCCAGCGTCTGCGCGAGGTTGAAGTCGCGCGCGTCTAACGTTATCTCGGAAACAGCGCATCGTGCGTTTATGGTTTTGCTCATACCAGTTTCTCTACTTCCACGTTTATCTCGGTCACGTTGAATGCCGTTATCTCTTCGATGATGTGCGCCAGATGGCGGCGGTACTCTTCCACGCACGGGATGATGTCATTGCGCGCGGAGACGTCGATCAGGACGTCGATCCTCAGATCGTCGGGCTCGCTGTTAGTCGTGCAGTCGCGGACGGCCTCTATCCCGCCGCAGCTGTCCATGGCGCAGATCGCGATATCCTTTATGACCTTTTCGGAAATATAATACGAACCGAGATAACTGTATGTCGGCCTGACGACAGTCTTTCCGCTGCCGGCGGGTGGTTTTTTGCCGCGGTGCGCTGATTTGATGCGGCGGCCGGAACGGAGGAACCTCACCGGGTCGAGGAAATACCCCGCAAAGTCGCGCTTAAGCTGCAGAGTCGGAACCGGGATGGTGTGCTTGCCCTCGTTCCTGCGCGACTCCCAGGCGATCTCCCTTTCCCTCTCGCTCGTCACGTCCTCTATCCTTATTTTGGTGCTTACCGGCGGGAGGCCTACGCGCTCTGCTATTTTGGCGGCCATCTCGTCAGACGTGGCCAGGATCAGGACGCTCTGGATCCCGTACTCCTCTATCGCCTGCGCGACCTCGTCCGCCTGCTGCTGGTCGACGAAAATGGCGCTCCTGATGGCGGCGAGCTTAGTCGGGTCGTGCTTTGCCGAGTGGCCGGCGAGGATCTGATCCTTATATATCAGAAGGCCGTCGTCGATGATCGCGTCTATGCCGTAGTCTAGGCAGACCTTCTGGGCCTGGAAGGACTTTCCCGTACCTGATTTTCCGGTAAGTGAATAAACTTTCATATTCTGCTCCGTACTTTATCTCTTTACTTTTTCGTCTACTTTGCTATAATAGCACTTGCTAAGACTTATCGTTAAAAGAAGGAGGAAATCACAATGGCATACAAAATTTCTGATCAGTGCATCAGCTGCGGAGCTTGCGCGGACGGATGCCCGGTAGGAGCTATTTCCCAGGGAGATACTCAGTATCAGATCGATCCTGAGAAGTGCATCGACTGCGGCGCATGCGCCGAGGCTTGCCCTGTAGGAGCACCTAAGGCTGAGTAGCGCTTTAAGCGATCTATCGGCACTGCGGATATGCATACTGATATGTAATAAAATGAGGCAGCCGGCAAGGCGCCTCATTTTTATTTTTCTATTCGCATTATTTCCCGGTTTTGCGCGGTTTCGCCGCTCTGCCCGGCTTTGCCCCTCCGGTCGGCTTTGCCGCTCCGGTCGTTTTTGACGCTCTGGCCGGCTTTGCCGCCCGCCGCGGCTGTCTTTGTTTTTCCTGCTCTTTTTCTTTCGCTTCTTCTTCCTCTTCGCCGATCTTCTTAATATCGTTCATACGGTAGGCGAGAGTGTGAAGGCTGTCGGAAAGCTGGACGAGTTCAAGCGCTACGTGCGGCGGGACCTCTATGTCCGTCCTTGCGAAACTCCAGATGCCCTTTACCCCGGCAAAACACAGCTTGTCGGCGACCTCCTGGGCCACCTCGCTGTCGACGCAGATGATCCCTATGTCGATCTGGTTCTTTTCGACGAACTCGACGATCTCCTCGTAGTCGTGTACTTCTATGCCCTCGATCTTCTTTCCGATCAGATCCTTGCGGACCTCGAAGATACCGACCAGCTTGAAGCCGCCCTTAAGCGTCTTCGTGTATTTGATGATGGCCTGGCCGAGGTTGCCTGCGCCGAGGATGACCATCTTATATTCACGGTCGAGCCCCAGTATCGCGTCGATCTCCTCGCGGAGCCCCTTGACACTGTAGCCGTAGCCCTGCTGTCCGAAGCCACCGAAGTTATTCAGGTCCTGTCTTATCTGCGAAGCGGTATAGCCTATGAGACTGCTGAACTCCTGGGACGAGATCTTTTCCACCCCTTTTTTCTCGAGTTCCTTCAGATAGCGCCTGTAGCGCGGCAGTCTGTTTATGACGGCGTTCGAGATCTTGTCGCCCGCGGCTTTATAGTCCTTCGTCATCGCCATTTCATTAAGCCGCGTGGGCCTCGACGTACTTCACGAGGTCGGCGACGGTCTGGAACTTCTCCGCGTTCTCGTCAGGTACCTCTATGCCGTACTCTTCCTCGATCGCCATGATGATCTCAACGGCGTCAAGCGAGTCAGCCTCCAGATCCTTCATCAGGTTAGTTTCCATCGTTACCATCGACTCATCAACGCCGAGCTGCTCGACGATGATCTCTCTGATTTTTTCAAAAACCATGCGGGATACCTCCGTGATCCTAATCTATAAAATGTACACAAACGATTATAGTCAAGTAAAAGATGACTTGCAACTGAATTTTTCTAAAGAAACTCGCCCCACGCGTCGTACGTCTCGGTGAGCCGTTTTTTCATCTCTTCGAGTTTCTGTCCCATCTCCGCGAGTCTGATCGGATCGGACAAAAGCTCCTGCGAGCACATCTCGGCCTCGGTCTCGGCTATCTGCTTCTCGAGCGACTCGATCGTCTGCTCCAGGCGCGTCTTCTCGCGTTCCCGACGTCTTTCCTCAGCCTCCCTGGTCTTCTTCAGCCTGCGCTCCTCCTGCGCCGAAACGGGCGCCTCGTCCGTGACTCCCGCCTCGCCTGCCTCGTTCATCTGCTTCAGATAGGCTTTGCCCGACGAAAGTTCGGCCTTCTTTTCCACGTAGTAGTCGTATTTACCGAGATATTCCTTCAGCCCGTCCTGCTCCAGTTCGAGGATCCTGTCCGGTATCTTGGGGGTGCGGACGTTTTTCTG
>DKRJ01000032.1 GCA_002472145.1 Clostridiales bacterium UBA7285
CCTATCCGCTGTGGGCGTTGGAAATTTGAGTGGAGCTGTCCTTAGTACGAGAGGACCGGGATGGACATACCTCTGGTGCACCGGTTGTTCTGCCAAGAGCATAGCCGGGTAGCTAAGTATGGACGGGATAAGCGCTGAAAGCATCTAAGTGCGAAGCCCCCCACAAGAACAGATTTCCTCCTCTTCAAGAGGTAAGACCCGTGGGAGACTACCACGTGATAGGTCAGAGGTGGAAGCGTGGCAACACGTGGAGCTGACTGATACTAATAGGTCGAACACTTGACCAGTGGTTTTTTAAAGGAAGTCGTCGTTTGCGCAAATGGTGCGCGTTATCGGTTGCAGGTTTGTCAAAACTTCATATCCGGTGGCTATATCGAAGAGGTCACACCTGTTCCCATCCCGAACACAGCAGTTAAGCTCTTCAGAGCCGATGATACCTGGCGGGCGACTGCCCGGAAAAATAGGACGCTGCCGGTTTTTTAAAGAGAGATCGTGAAAACGGTCTCTTTTCTTTATTCCGGATATGATATAATTTTTATGTTTGCCGTATCATATCTGTTTCACCGATGCGGCAGACCGGTCATTTAATGAAGGATAGTATGGTCAGAGGGATAATATGGATAACGGAAAGAAGATCATTTTAACGGGCGACAGACCTACAGGCCGCCTTCACATAGGACACTACGCGGGTTCTCTGAAGCGCAGAGTGGAACTTCAGAACTCCGGAGAGTTCGACGAGATATATATTTTGATCGCCGACGATCAGGCGCTCACCGATAACGCGGACAATCCGGGGAAGATCAGGGAGAACATCATCAACGTCGTCCTCGACTACCTGTCGGTCGGCATCGACCCGGAAAAGACCACGATATGCGTACAGTCGTCGCTCCCGGCTCTGCACGCGCTCACCTTCTACTATATGAACCTCGTCACCACGGCCAGGCTCTCGCGCAACCCGACGGTAAAATCCGAGATACAGATGCGCGGGTTCTCAGACGAAGGCCTGCCGGTGGGATTCTTCTGCTACCCGATATCGCAGGCAGCCGACATCACGGCGTTCGATGCGACGGTAGTGCCGGTGGGAGACGACCAGCTTCCGATGATCGAGCAGTGCCGCGAGATCGTCGAGAAATTCAACAGGATATACGGAGACACGCTCGTACTGCCGGCCGCGTCCATTTCCGATAATAAAGTCACACGCAGGCTGCCGGGCGTAGACGGCAAAGCGAAGATGAGCAAATCCCTTGGGAACTGCATTTACCTGTCCGACTCGCCTAAGACAGTGAAAACCCAGATAAACGGTAAGATGTTCACAGACCCGCAGCACCTCAGGATAGAGGATCCGGGGCACATCGAAGGCAACGTCGTCTTCACGTATCTCGACGCGTTCTGCACCGACGAGCATTTCAAGAAATATCTTCCGGAATATGCAAATCTGGACGAGATGAAAGACCACTACCGCAGGGGCGGACTCGGCGACGGCACATGCAAGAAGTTCCTGATAAACGTCATGGAGGATACTCTTGCGCCTATCCGCGAGGAAAGAGCAAAATGGGAATCCGACATCGACACGGTGTACGACATACTGAAGGCCGGATGCGATAAAGCCAGAGTGAAGACGGACGCAACACTGGCGCGCGTGACACACGCCATGCGCATAGATTACTTTGCCGACAGGAGCATCGTCAAAGAATGGGAAGAGATGCTGAAAAAGCAGCGCTCGTAACGACTCGCGTCGATTCCTGATGGATCGCGGCGATTTGTACGAAAAACGCGCACATTGTGCAAGATGCTTCCAATTATGGTATAATTTACCTGCTACCGCCTGAGCCGGCGGCGAGCCTCTCGAGGAGACGCGGCGCGCGGCCGCGGCGGAGATCTTACTGCGTCTAAAGGGGAACCAGGAGAGCCATGACAGCGCTGAAAATCATATTTTGCATACTCCTGCTATGCCCTTTCGTATATATCTGTTTTTTGCTGATCAGCAAACTCGTGGACGTGATCCTGAAGGGAAACAGCGACGGCAGCGGCGGGACAGAGGACAGATGATATGACGGAAAAGGGAATTTTCATTTCAGTGGAAGGCGGAGACGGCTCCGGTAAATCCACACAGTTCGAGAACATAAGGAAATACTTTGCCGAAAGGGGAACCGAGGCGATTTTTGTCAGAGAGCCCGGCGGCACGCGGATCGGCGAAAAGATCAGGAAGATCCTGCTCGACCGCGAGAACGAAGAGATGACATCCGAGACGGAGGCGCTCCTGTACGCAGCTTCGCGCGCCCAGCTGGTGCGCGAAAAGATAATCCCGCGAATCAACGCCGGCAGCGTCGTGGTATGTGATCGTTTTGTCGACTCCAGCATAGCGTATCAGGGATACGGGCGGATGCTCGGCGAGCCGGTCAGGAGGATAAACTCCTTTGCGACGGGAGGACTCCTGCCCGACGTGACGTTCTTTCTGGACATCACACCCGAGGCGGCGGAAAAGCGCATGGACAACCCGGACAGGCAGGCGCGCGACAGGCTCGAGATCGAGGCCTCCGCGTTCAGGCGCAGGGTATATGACGGGTACCTCGCTCTGCTGCGAGAGGATTCCGCAAAAGGCACAGGGAAAAGATTTGTCAGAATAGACGCATCGAAGAGCCCGGAGGAGGTCTGGAAGGAGATATCAGGCTGTCTGGACTCGTTTTTCGGCGACGCGGACGAGGAACGCCATGGCGCTTGACGATTACCCGGGATACAGAAGAATAACGGCAAGGCTGTCAGAGGCAGTTAAGGCGGGACACGTCGGACACGCGTATCTTATAGAAGGCGACTCGGGGACGCCGAAGAAGGATTTTGCTCTCGATTTCGCCAAAGCAATACTCTGCGCGGAGGAACCCGGCAGGGGATGCGGCAGATGCCGCGTCTGCAGGAGCATAGGCGACGGGAACTACGAGGACCTGTATCTGGTTTCAGCTGAGGACGGAACGTCCGTAAAGGACAGAGCCATCGAGGAACTCCAGACTAAACTCATGAACGTCCCTTCCGGCGTCGGGGGCCGCAACATAGCGATCATAGAAGACGCCGACACCATGACCGTCAGAGCGCAGAACAGATTTTTGAAGACGCTCGAGGAGCCCGAACCCGGCACGGTCATCATGCTGCTCTCCGAGAACAGCAGCAGCCTGCTTCCGACGATCAGATCGCGCTGCATCAAGTTGATGCTCGGATCGGTCGACGCACGGAAAGTCCCGGGACAGTCGAAATCGCTCAGGGCAGCAGCCGAGAGCACCCTCGAAATGGCGGAGAGAGGCGAATATTTCTACCAGATAAAGGCTAAGGCGGATAAGATAAAGGACAGGAAGACTGCGCTCGCGTATACGGATGATGCCGAACGCGTCCTCCGCGAAAAACTCCTTTCGGGGAACGACACTTCGTATGCCGCGCGGGGGATCGAACTCGTCGAAGCAGCGAGACGGGAAATACTAAGCGGCGTCGCGCCTAAGAACGCGATAAAGAAATTTTTGCTGCTCATGTACACGGAGGACTAGGATGACAACAGTCGTAGGCGTGAAATTCAATAACAACGGAAGGCTATACTATTTCGCGCCGGGGAACATAGAAGGGCTCGTCGTGAACACGGGCGTCATAGTTGAGACCGCGCGCGGCCTGGAATTCGGAAAGGTCGTGATGGAGGCGACTGAGGTAAAAGACGAGGACATCGTTCAGCCGCTGAAGAGCATCGTCAGGATCGCGACCCCGGAAGACCTGAGACGCCGCGACGAGAACGAGAAGAAAAAAGCCGAGGCGATGGCGATCTGCCAGGAAAAGATAGACAAACATCACCTCGAGATGAAGCTGATAGACGTCGAATACACGTTTGACACCAACAAGGTGATCTTTTACTTCACTGCCGACGGCCGCGTCGATTTCAGGGAACTGGTAAAGGACCTCGCCGGCGCGTTCCACATGAGGATAGAACTCAGGCAGATAGGCGCCAGAGACGAAGCGAAGATGATCGGCGGATGCGGGATGTGCGGCAGGCCGCTTTGCTGCGCCAGCTGGATGGGAGACTTCCAGCCGGTGTCGATAAAGATGGCAAAAAACCAGAACCTTTCGCTGAACCCGACGAAGATATCGGGGATCTGCGGCAGGCTTCTCTGCTGCCTGAAATACGAAAACGAAGCGTACAGCGAACTCCATAAGGGCATGCCGGACGTAAACGAAAAGATAGAGACGCCGGACGGCCGCGCAAAGGTCACGGGCATAGACCTCCTGCGCAGCAAGATTCAGGTCAGGCTGTACACGGGCGAGAAGGAAGAGGACGGCTCAGACAAACTATCCCCGGACTTCAGGGTATACGACAAAGCCGAGATCAAGCGCATCTCGCCGAAACATAATAAAGGCGGCCAGCGCTCGAACGACATCCTTAAAGAGGTCGACGACGAGTATAAGAGCGACATGGCGAAGCTGCTCGACGAAGAGCAGTGAGGAGACCGGCGGAGCGGCTGACACGAGGAGGTCAGCGGAGCGGCTGACACGAGAAGACCGGCAAAGCGGCTGACAGACGGCGAGACATGGCTAGACGCATAGACGACACAGGATTCGGAGGGCTTAAACTCATACAGGACAGCGATCTGTTCTGCTACGGGACTGACGCGGTGCTGCTGGCGGATTTTGCGCTGCTGGCGTCGTACGGACCGGACAGCAGAGTGTGCGACCTGGGCTCCGGCAACGGGATAGTACCGCTGATAATGGCAAAAACAACGACCGCCGGCCTGCTCGCGGGCCTCGAGATACAGGAAGCGCAGGCGAATCTCGCGCGAGAGAGCGCCGTGCTGAACGGCCTTGAAGACAGGGTGAGTTTTTTCACCGGCGACGTCAGAGACATAGCGCAGACGAACCGCCCTGAGACGCAGGCAGACGCAGCGCATACGGACTGCCCGGAAACGCGTGGAGACATAGCAAAGACGGACGAGCCGGAGACGCGGGCAGACGCAGCGCAGACGGACGACCCGGAGACGCGTAAGGACCACGACGCTTCAAGTTTGCTTATGCCGCGCTCGTTCGACGTCGTCACGGCCAACCCGCCATACACGCGGGCGTCGTGCGGAATAAAGAACCCTGGCGGCGCGATTGCCGCGGCCAGGCATGAAACGGCCGGTACGCTCGCCGACTTCACCGACGCGGCGGCGCGCCTGCTGAAGGACAGAGGCAGCTTCTTCATGGTTCACAGGCCGTCCAGGCTCGCGGACGCAGTCGAATGCGCCAGAGCGGCAGGCCTCGAACCCAAGCGGATCAGGTTTGTCAGCGGTAAAGCCATGGAAGCGCCGAACATCGTTTTGTTCCACTTCGTAAAAAACGGAGGCAGGAACCTCGAGATCCTCGCGCCTATGGCGGTGAGAAACGCGGACGGGACTTTCACGGACGAAATGCTCCGGGCCTACGGAAGGCTTCCCGGGAACGGGGACGCCGGCCGGACCGGGGATAATTGATACATCTAATCTGGCGATCATTATTCAGGAGGAAAAGAAATGCAAGTTACTGTAGACATCAAGGAACTGCTGCTCTGCCTGCTCATCATAGCCGGCATTGTGGCCATCATCTATCTCTGCATCACGCTCGCGAACGCGGTAAAGACGATCAAAAAAGCCGACGCGATACTCGACGACGTGAAGCCGCTCACCGAGATGATCGGCGAAAACTCACAGGAACTCAAGCCTGCGGTCTCCGATCTCACGTCCGCGGTAAAGAGCTTTTCCAGCGCGGCTAAAGGCAACGAATCGACGGTCGCGTCGCTTTCGAGCATCAGTAAATCCATCGCGTCGCTCGTTTCGATCATCAAGAGAAGCAGATAGGAGCGGAGAGAAATGAAGGCAACAGGCATAGTCAGGCCGGTCGACGCGCTCGGCAGGGTCGTCATCCCGATCGAGCTGAGGCGCACACTCGGCATCGAGAGCGAGGATTCTCTCGAGATATTCGTCGACGATCAGTACATTCTGCTGAAAAAATACCAGCCGGCGTGCATTTTCTGCGGGAGCACGGAGGACATCAGGCAGATCCACGGCAAGAACGTCTGCGGCAGATGCCTCGCGGAGATGGCAGAGCTTAAGACTCAGAAATAATATCCGGAGGAAAAAGTGGCTAAATTTCTTGTTCAGAACAGCGGACCGCTCTACGGCGAAGTTCAGATCAGCGGTGCAAAGAACTCGGTCCTTCCGCTGATGGCCGCGGCGATCCTGACGCCCGAAAAATGCGTCATAAGCGACGTACCGGAGCTTCTCGACGTAGACGTGATGGAGAAGATCCTGATCTCGCTCGGCGGCAGGGTGAAGCGCGTAAAGGACAACGAACTGGAGATCGACATGGGCGGTCTCAATAAAAGCGAGGGCGAGTACGATCTGGTCAGCCGCATGAGAGCGTCGTTCTTCATCATGGGGCCTCTCCTGGCACGCACAGGCCATGCTAAGGTCTACATGCCGGGAGGCTGCACTATCGGTGCCAGACCTGTCGACTTGCACCTGAAAGGCTTTGAGGCGCTCGGCGTAGAGGTCTCCTCGAAAGAGGACTACATCGAAGCGCACGTCGGGCCAGGAGGGCTCACAGGAGCGTCAGTCTACCTCGACTTCCCGAGCGTCGGCGCGACCGAGAACATCATGATGATCTCCGCGCTCGCAAAGGGGACGACGTACATCGAAAACGCCGCCGAGGAGCCTGAGATCGTCGATCTCGCGAACTTCCTGAACAAAATGGGTGCCAGCATCAAAGGCGCCGGGACCGACACGATCAAGATCGAGGGCGTCGAAAGCCTCCATGGAGCGCATCACACCGTCATTCCGGACAGGATAGAGACCGGCACGTTCATGCTCGCAGCCGCTATAACGCGAGGCGACATACTCCTGAAGAACGTGGTCCCGGACCACGTGAAGTCGATCTCCGCCAAGCTGCGCGAATGCGGCGTGGAAGTATCTGCCGTGGACGAGGGCATCTACGTTTCCGGGCGCGGAAAAAAACTCGTCGCGACGGACATCAAAACACTCCCTTATCCTGGGTTCCCTACAGATATCCAGTCGCCGTTCATGTCGCTCTTGACGACGGTAAACGGCCCGAGCACCGTGATAGAGACAGTCTTTGAGAACCGTTTCATGCACGTCGCGGAGCTCAACCGCATGGGAGCGAATATCAGGACGGAAGGCAACAAAGCCCGCGTCCCGGGCGGAGTGCAGCTCGAGGCTGCTCCGGTCATCGCAACCGACCTTCGGGCAGGCGCGGCTTTGGTGCTCGCCGGGCTCGTAGCCACCGGAACGACCGTAGTCTCCGAAATATATCACATCGAACGCGGCTACGACCATTTTGTCGAGAAATTCCGCGACCTCGGAGCTAATATCCTCCGGGTCGAAGAGTAGGGAGGAACGTGATGGCAGACACAAAATACCTCGAACTGCTTTCGGACAGATATCCGAACAGGCTCGCGGCGGCGGCCGAGTACATCAACCTGATGGCGATCCTGGCGCTGCCTAAAGGTACGGAATACTTCCTGAGCGACCTGCACGGGGAGCACGAGGCTTTCATCCACATGATCAGAAGCGCGTCGGGAACGATACGCACGAAGATCGACGAACACTACGGGGGGATCCTGAGCGAAGAGGACCGCAGGGACCTGGCCGCGCTCATATACAATCCTGAGGCCGAGATGGCCAGACGGCGTAAATCCGAAGAAAACTACGACCAGTGGTGCGTGACCGTCATCTACAGGCTAGTCACGATCTGCAAGGCCGTATCGACTAAATACACACGTTCGCGCGTAAGGCTCAGGCTGCCTAAATACCTCGACTACGCGATGGACGAACTCCTGCACGCGGACGACGAAGAAAACCGAGCCCGCTACTACAGCCAGATAATCAATTCCATCGTGGATTCCGGGTTCGGCGAGATCTTCATCTCCGAGATGGCGGATACGATCAGCCGCATGGCCGTCGACAAACTCCACATAATAGGAGATATCTTCGACAGGGGAGCGCATCCGGACCGCATCATGGACTATCTGATGGACTTCCACGACGTCGATATCCAGTGGGGCAATCACGACATCGTCTGGATGGGAGCGTGCGCCGGAAACTGGGCATGCATCGCAAACGTCATCAGGATGAACATCAGCTACAACAACTTCGACATGCTCGAGGTCGGCTACGGCATCAACCTGAGGGCGCTGACGACGTTTGCCGCCCAGGTCTACGGAAACGACCCTTGCCGCAGGTTCTGGCCTCACGTTCTCGATAAAAACATCTACGACACAGTCGACGACCAGCTCGCGGCGCAGATGCATAAGGCGATCGCCATAATCCAGTTCAAACTGGAGGGGCAGCTCATCAAGGCTCACCCTGAATTCCATCTGGAGAAGCGCCTGATACTCGATAAGATGGACCTCTCCGAGGGGACCGTCGAGATAGAGGGCCGTAAATGGAAACTTGCGGACACGTTCTTCCCGACGCTGAACCCGAGCGACCCGTACGCGCTTTCCGAGGACGAGGTCGCAGTCATGCAGTCTCTGGAGGCCTCGATCAAGAACTCCGAGAAGCTGATGCGCCACATGGACTTCATCTTCAGCCATGGCGGGCTGTATAGAGTCGTGAACGGCAATCTTTTGTTCCACGGCTGCATCCCGACGGATCCCGACGGGGAATTCACGAAGGTGGACATCTACGGTCGGGAACTCTCGGGCAAGGCTTTGATGGACCATCTCGACAAACAAATACGCGCGTCGTATTATTCGCCTGAGTCCGTCGCCGAATACGGCAAACCGGGCGATCTGATGTGGTATCTGTGGCTTTCCGGCGATTCGCCTTTGTTCGGCAAATCGAAGATGACGACGTTCGAGCGCCTGTTCATCGAGGATAAAGCCTCCCACCACGAGCCGGTGCAGCCTTACTACACGCTGCGCGACAGCCGCGCGTTCTGCGAAAAGATCCTGCGCGAGTTCGGTCTGGATCCGGAGCACTCGAAGATCCTGAACGGCCACGTTCCGGTCAAATTCAAGAACGGCGAAAGCCCGATCAAAGGAGACGGCCTGCTCTACGTCATCGACGGCGGCATGTCTAAGGCGTACCAAAAGGAGACCGGCATCGCGGGCTACACGTTCATCTTCAACTCGTGGACGATGGCTCTGGCCGAGCATAAGCCTTACAGTCCGCTTAAAGAGGACGGAACGCAGGAGTTCCACGACCCTGTCGTGCGCACGGTCGAGGTTCTGCCTAACAGGATGCTGATAGTCGACACGGATCAGGGCAGGGAACTGCTGAGGCGCGCGGAGACGATGAAGGAACTCGTCGAAGCGTACAGATGCGGTATGATAAAGGAACGCGATCTGGATTTGAAGAAATAGGCTCAAGCTTCCACACACCAGCGAAAATCGAACATATGAAACGGCACGCTGATATCTTCGGACATCGGCGTGTTTTTTTGATGTAAGAAAACACTGGGCCCGGCCTGGAGGCGGATTCTTGTATAAGGTGATAATATTTCTTAGCACGTGAAAGAATGATGAGCCGTTCGGTGTATTAGTATCTCCACATGCATGGTATAGTTTCGATGCAAGATCAAATTTAATAATAGAAAGGAAATGTTTGAACATGAAAGACTTTAAAACAAACAAAACCTCCGCATGGCGCGTCATCGCCCTGCTGCTGGTCGTGATCCTTATGCTGTTTTCTATGGCAAGCTGCGGAAGTCCGGAGCCGACCTCGAATTCGACCAACGATTCCGGATCGCAGGAAGCGACGGATGATTCTTCTTCAGGAGCGGACGAAGAGGCCAAAACAGAGTTCGCGCAGAACGAGGTAGTGACTTTCAACGATGTGGATTTTACAGTAACGAGCGTTGAGAGATCCGCAGGCGATGATTTTGATACGCCAAAGGAAGGCTGTGAGTATGTCATCGTCAGCCTTAAGATCGAAAACAACTCTGATGAAAAGATCTCATATAATGAATTTGACTGGAAGATGGAAAACAGCAACGGCCAGGAAACTGACATGGTATTTACGACAATAAATTCTGATACCACTCTCGGCAGCGGAGATCTGAATCCGGGAGGAGTTGTCGAAGGAACGGTCGCATTCGAGGAGCCTGTCGGAGACGCCGGGCTGAAGCTTAACTATTACTCGAACAGCCTGTTTGACGAGGAGGCGGCCTTTAAGATCAAGATCGACTGATCAGTTCACATATGTCGGAACATAATACTATCAGCATGACTCCCGGGTGGATCCGGGAGCCATGCTGGTAATTTGGAAACTGCGCTTCTGCGCCGTTTTTGCACTTTACAAAAACAACCTGCACCTATATAATAATAGGGCACGGTTGGTTTGCCGGCATGCGTCATTAGCTCAATTGGATAGAGTGCCTGACTACGAATCAGTAGGTTGGGAGTTCGAGTCTCCCATGACGCACCACCTCGAAACCCTTGAATTTCAAACAGTTCGAGGGTTTTTGTTTTTCTCTTTGGAGGGGATCATCTACTCCAAATAGCCCACATTTGACCACTAAACTGCAATCCCTACTGCAATCCCTTTTTGACATATATTTTCATTTTTGTCCGTACATCCTCGAATGGACATCATCGACGTGCGGAGGCTCGGTGCCTCGCCAGAACGGCAAAAGTCTGCTGGTGCAAGGTCGTGCAGAGGCTGGGATGGTGATGTTCAACGACCAGGTAATCTACACGGCGCACCTGCAGAAGACAGCGACGGAGACCTTCGAGGAGATGAGAGACTTCTTTGATTGGCGGAACACCAGACAGGGCAACTAATGCAGTCGAACCACTTGTGAAGCAGACCGGAGAGGATACGATCCTGCAAAACGCTGTGCGAGATCGGGCGGAATATGCATGGATTCCGGGAGGAACGGGAACATGCGCTTTTTGTCTTGATATTGCCAGTACTTGATGGCAGCCGGCAAGGATGGACACTGCACACGGGGAACATGCAGATCATATCCATCCGAACTGCAAATGCCATTTCATGGTGCGGTTCTCAAAAGAATATGATGTGGAAGGGTACGAACCTGGGAAATATAAAAAAATCTGCAATTGGGCGAAGAAAAATGCGAAAAAAGAGAAAGATTGGGTTCATGTAATGGGGGTGCGGACGTTTTTCT
>DKRJ01000008.1 GCA_002472145.1 Clostridiales bacterium UBA7285
GGTTTTTGTCCGCACCCCCCTTTGACACGGTGAACTGGCTGCCGGTCGGCGACACTTATGTGCCATCTACGAATCCTTCTATGCTGAACACCAATGAAGGTGCAGGCAGTTATTCTGCCGGTTATGGCTGGGGCGAAGTTTGGCAGCAGATGTATCCCATGCTGATTGGGCAGAAGCTCACCACGGCGACATTGAATGCAACTGGATTTGATGGAAAGCAAATCCGCGTTGCGGTTGCACCGCTGCGTTGCATTAACCCTGCTGTGGTTTCCTATTTCAAGAGCAACCCCGGAAACGGAACGCTGACAGGTAACAGTAATACCAACAGCGCACAGACTATCACGCTGCTACAGATGAATGCGCTGCCTGAACTCATCAAGCAAGCTTTCACCTTTGAGAACTGTGAAGGAACAGAAATCAGCCTGACTGCGGATGACAGTCGTACCTATGCAGACTTTATCTGCGCGTTCTATGGGGTACAGTCGCTGAATGAGTTGACTGTGGCGCAGAAATATAATGTGTTTGGCACGGGCTATAAAGGTTCGCCTGCCATGCCTTACGCCGGGCAGAGCCATATCACAACATATTACGCCAATACCGCAGGCAACATGGCCAACTGGTGCATCCCCTATGAGGTTCTAAATGACGGTACGCTGGACTATTTCAAAACTTGGGGCTTCAGTGATACCCGAATCGAGGAAGGCAAAAAGCTGCAATCCGGTGGGCAGATATTCAGCGCGGACGATGCAGCGCTTTATGCGTATCAGCCGGACTATTATCTGATGGAAACTGATCCGGAAGTTCTGAGCATGGCCTATGAGTATCTGTATGACCGCTGCATCCGTTTTACGCTTGACGCGGATGACCGCCCCATTTCCACCGCAATCGACAACAGTGCGACCTCGAACGATAGCGTCGGCGGTATCAAGGATTACATGAATCGCACCGATGCGGCAACCGCCAATGTGCTGAAAACAATGAACAATGGTGCGGCAATCGAAGAGGGTGACAGCATTACGCTGGATAACGTCAAGGGCTATATCGAGGTTCCGAATGCCTGGAATCAGTTCCGGTATTATGATTTCGGATTCCAACTGATTTTTGAATCCAAGGGAGAGAAGCCTGCCCCGGCTTCTGTCGCTTTTACGAATACCTATGAAAAGAATGACACACCTGAACCGTCACCGCAAACAGGCGATATCAGCCATATTGGACGTTGGGCTGCCATTGCATGCCTGTCTTGGCTTGCAATGGCAATCATAATTGTGAAAAAACGGGTTTACGCAAACAAGTTATCGAATACTGGAGGAAAAGAGAATGAAGATTAAAACTTTAAAAAAGCATCTCTCTTTGCTTCTTACTGTTTTGATGATAGTCGGTATATTTCCTAACGGATTTACAGTATATGCGTTGGGAGAAGAAAATCATAGCCATTCCGAAGCATGCTATGCTGCGAAGGGAGATTTGCTTTGCGACCTTTCCGAGAATGAGGGACATACCCATACAGATGATTGCAAGTGTCCTGGCGGAGAATATATCTGCGGGCAAATAGAATCCGAAGGCCATGTTCATGATGAAAGCTGCTATGAATATGATGATGAAAATGCTTCACCGTCAAATGCTTCTTCCCCAAAACTCATTTGTGGTGAGGAAGAATCTGCAGGACATACCCATACGGAGGAGTGCGTCTGTCCCGGTGGAGAGCTGATCTGCGGCAAAGATGAAAGTGAGAGTCACACCCACGGTGAAGATTGCTATGCCAAGGGCGGCGAGCTGATTTGCGATTTAGAGGAGACCAGCTTTTATGCCTCTGATTCTGATATCGAAGTAACCACTGCCGAAGAACTGAAAGCGGCCTTTGATGCTGCTGAGACAGGCGATATCGTTACTCTTGGTGCGGATATCGCCTATGATCAAAGTATATTAAAAACGATTACAGTATCCAAAGATATTACACTGGACTGCAACGAGTACAAAATCACAGTTGATGACGCTCTCTTTGAGATTGCAGAAGATGGGAAGTTGACCATAGTAAATGCACAGATTGAGGCTACAGACGATGATATTATTGATACGATTCAGGCCGGCGGCGCACTTACGATTGTATCCACCTTTGGCGATGGAATTGTAACGAACGATGATTTCATTGCGAATAACTATGGCAAGGTTTACATCAAAGATGGAACGTTCAGCCTTGGTTATTCTGTGGTATATGAATGCTATGGAACTGCCGAAGTCATAATCGAAAATGCTGACATGGAAACAGAGGGCTGTGTTATTGGATACCTTGAGGATGCAGGATGCAGCCTGTATATCAAGAATGGCAGCTATACAGTTGAAAATTATATTGTTTCTGGAACCTACGGCCAAATTTTGATTGAGGCAGGAACGTTTCAATCAATCGAGGATTGTTTTGACTGCATTTACAGTGGAACTGTAACCATCAAAGGTGGGAATTTTACAGCAGGCAATACAGAAAATGAGTATTACTGCTTCGATATTTACGAGAATGGTGACAAGCCAAGCGCTACGGTAAATATTGATGGCGGTACTTTCGCTTCAACCTCTAACACCATCCGTGTAGCTGATAACTCGGTGGTCAATATAAGCAATGGTATTTTCACATCCGATACCAATGCAGTTTACGCAGATGAAAATGTGCAAATCAACCTCAGCGGCGGTACTTTTATCAATCAGTCTGACGGCAAGGCATTTGAATTGGAAGAACAGGCTGTCGTAAACATCGAAGAAGGCTTTTTAGCTGACCCTGCTGACTGGCAGGAGGCTGCACAGGTCAGTATTTACCCGGCTAAATTTGATGTAGTGTTCTTTGATATGGAGGGAACTGAGTTTTATCGTGAAACGGTAAAGACAAAGTGTTCTGTTGCAAATTGGCCAGTGCAACCCGAATCCCCTGGTAAAGAATACCGCTGGTGGGGCTGGGTTGATGCTAACGGTAACCGCTATGATTCGAGTTCTGTATTTACATCTGCAACAGATATCTATGCCAAGTTTATAAAAGAAGGGCTACCGGTTGATCCAGATAAGCCTATAACCCCTGAAGAGCCGGAAAAGCCCGACATCCCGGAATATCCTGACAAGCCCTCTGGAGAATCAGTTGTCGTGACATCCTATTCGGAAACATGCTTCGCTTGCTTCTGAAGACAAAGAAAAATACGCTGAACACCTCAAGGAACTGTCAATGAGAAACAGTGATGGGGAAACAGAGGCGAATCAGAAAGAACTTGCGAAATGCCAAAAGCGGATGGAGGATTTAGATACCATCTTGAAAAAACTTTATGAAGATAAGGTATTTGGCGTGATCTCCGATGAGCGCTTTATGGTGATGTCTGCCGATTACGAAAAAGAGCAAAAAAGCGTGAAGGAGAGATTCACCGAATTGCAGAATGCGCTGCTGGACACCCGAAAAGAGAGCGTAGCAATTGAGCGGTTTACAGAAATGATTGAGCCGTATGTTAACATCACCGAACTTACCGAAGAACTCTTAAACACACTGATTGAAAAGATCGTGGTTCATGAGAAAGAGGTAATAAATGGGCAGGTGGCTATGCGTGTGGATATTTACTATCGCTTTGTCGGAAATATCGGTGATGATAGTGGCGGCTCTTTGTTTGCTCCGGGGATGCGACGTGATAACAAGTTGCTTGAGCAGGCAGAGAAAGAGAACACATGTATCGCTGGTGCGCAATAAATTAAATACCCCTGTGATCATCAAGTATCCGTTCTGGAAGTACACGGCCGAGAATCCTGAGGCATTCTACGCCTGCATCAACAAAGGCGAGGCGTACTGCCCGGAGGAGATCGCAGAGAGATCCGTCTGTATCGACGGGGATATCGGAGAAATCATTTACTCTTTATGATTTGGGAAGGAATTTCCTCATACACCTCACCTGTTATAATAAAAATACGTTTGGTGAAGATGGGAAAGAACGGTAAGAAGAGGGGAAAAAGACAATGGATCAGAAAGAAAGAGCCGCATGGCTGATCAAGTATCTGGAACAGGAGATGCCTGAATACGGCAGCCGGGAAGTTCCGGACGATGATCAGGAAGCTTTTGATCTCTTCCGGGCATTATGCAATGTTAGGATGCCGGGAACTGTGTCGAACGAGTTCCTGGATATACAGGATGCGTATCTGAAGGAAGAAACTCAGAAGAAGGGCATTACGGACAGCCATACCCTGAAGCCGGCATCCTCTGACCGCCGTATCTTTCTCTGGCAGGGCGACATCACCACATTGAAGTGCGATGCGATCGTGAATGCGGCCAACAGCCAGATGCTGGGCTGTTTCCGCTCTCTTCATAACTGCATAGATAACATTGAAAATACCTATGCCGGCGTACAGCTTCGAAACTACATGGCCGAGCAGATGGAAAAGAAGAGAGAACAGTATGGCGAGGGATACGAACAGCCGACGGCGGTCCCGATGATCAGCCCGGCGTTCAACCTGCCGTCGAGATACATCGTCCATGTCGTCGGGCCGATCGTGTCTCCGTTCCTGATGCCGGAACACAGAGAGAAACTGGCCGAGTGCTACCGGGCAAGCCTCGATCTTGCGGCGGAGTACGGATGTGAGGACATAGCGTTCTGCTGCATCTCAACGGGAGTATTCATGTTCCCGCAGGATAAGGCTGCTGAGATCGCCGTAAAGACCGTAAAGAAGTGGCTGGATGAACATCAGGACAGTTGTATGAAGAAAGTGATCTTCAATGTCTTCAAAAATGTGGACTACCTTTTGTATCGTGATTTATTGTCTTGAAACGTGGTGTATTTTGTCGCTTGTTTTCAGCACTTCCGGCGATTTCTGACAATCTGACTTGCTGTATCTTCCTGTATCGTTTTGTGATGATTTTTTCCGTGGTTTATCTTGGTTGGTTGATTTCCTGTTGATTTCTTCCGGCTGAGTTTAACCAGTTCGGCGGCTACCCGGTGGGGGATATAGGCGCACCGGGTGAAACGGGGGAAGTGGCTTAAATACCCCCAAAATTGAAAAAGGCTTAAAAATAAAGCGTTGTTATAGCAATTTAGCAGTTCCATTAGTTCCATATAGAGATGTTACACGATATTGATTAGCTATCTTTCGTTTAGGGGTAGACAATTCACAAAAATGTGGTACAATGAAGCAGTACCGCTTGTGTACCATTAGTACAACTTTAGTACCGGGGGCGTAGCTATGAAGAAGCTGTTTTGTATTATTCTGCTGATACTTCCTATAATCGTGTTCTTTACTCAAGATATGGGCGCATACTCTGATGATCTTATGGGTGTTGGTGTTGTCCTTGGTATTATCGTGCTGTGTGATCTGTTCTTGCATACCTCTATATCTGTATTTGTCTGTAAGATACTGTATTTCCCTCTTTATATTCCGCTGTGGCTTATTGGGAGACGGAGAAGAAAGAAACAGAGCCGGGGAAATGGCGCAGAGAATGACATTTACTGGTTTATCTGATACCTCAATATTTATTGTTCTTATTCTTATTGGACACAATATATTGTGGTTTTCTTCAATTTTTTCATTGACAAGATAAAGAAGAAATGATATTATAGCATTACACAAAAGAAATCCGACGTGTAAAAAAGTGTTTTGTTGGTCGGTGCAATTTTAAGGGCTATTAAGCGCCTTGGTTGTTTGGCTCAGTCTTGAGCGAATAATCAAGGCGCTTTTTTGTTGCGCCGAAACAGGAGGTTAGAGCATGGCAGAGAACGAACAAGAGAAGATCAAAGAAGCACGCCGGGCTTATCGTTCAGAGTGGCGAAAAAAGAACCGGGAAAAGATACGAGCCTATGAAAGAGAGTGGGCTAAAAAGAACCCGGAGAAAGTCAAAGCCGCAAATGAAAGATACTGGTTAAAAAAAGCGGCTGAGAGAAAAAACAATAAAGAAAGTGGCGGCAATGGGGATTGATGAAGAGATCAAGGCTTATTCCGCAAAGCGTAGGCGTGAATACTATAAAGCCTACTATGAAGCACACAAAGAACACTATAAAGAACAGCGGCACAAATACTATCTTGCTAATAAAGACAAGATAAAGGCTCAACACAGAGCTTATAAAAAGGCACAGGAACAGGAAAACAAAGGAGGTCGGGAAGAATGAGCGACAATAATACTATTTTCCCGGTTTATCAGTCGATAAAGGACACTGTAAAAACAACGGGTTTATCAGATTTCTTTTTAAGGAAACTGCTTAAAGCCGGACAGCTACCCCATATCAAGAGCGGTAACAAAGTTTTTGTTAACGTTCCCCGGCTAATAGAACAGCTTGAGGGAGGTAGCGGCGGCAATGAGTGAGACAAAAGAAAAAAAGCATTTTATAGGAGATCACTACTATTACACCGATAACGGCACGCTGTATTATTGTGAGCCGATTGTAAAAGACGGTGAAACGGTAGGAGAGACAACAACCGCAATAGCTAATCACACGCCGATACTGAAAGAACAGCGGATTATTGATAACGGCATTGAGACAAACGAAGAGCTTGTTTTTAACGTGCTGAGAGACTTTCACAGGGGTGTTGATACAGCCGTTACCCTTAAAGAAATCTTAGGGCAGACACCACAAGCAAAGTTTGGGGCGGCTTGCCGTATCTTTTTAGGGCGTGGCGCAAAGTCAAGGTACAGCGAAGCAATGCAAATTCAATGTGAAACTGCGCCTTGCTCTACTGTATATCAGCATACAGGCTATACCGTTATAGACGGTGAGAGGGTTTTTCTTAACGGAAATAACAGCGTAACAGCGGAGGGAATGACAGATAAATACAATGTTGTATTTGGCGGTCAGCTTTCAAATTATCGCTTTTCGGCTGAGAGACACGAAGAGAGATATAACACACTCTTGAAGCTGTTACCTTCAACCGCTCCCGTTTCTTTGATATATGCCGGGTTGGGGCTTTCGTTTCTAACCCCGTTAAATGCTCTCTTGCGTGAGGTCGGTATAGAACCTCGGTTTATTCTGTATTTCACTGGTAAAACGGGAACACGCAAAACGACTATGGCAACGCTTTTTCTTAATTTCTTTGGGGCGTTTGATAACGGTACTGCTCCCCCTGCGGGATTTAGAGATACTGCTAATGCTGTAGAAAAGAAATTTGCTCTCACAGACTCCACACTTGTTTTGCTTGATGATCGTATACCAAGTACAACGGCAAAGGTACGGGCGCAGATGGAGAGCATGGAGCAATCTGTAGCCCGTCAAATTGGTGATAGGTCGGGGCGTGCAAGAATGAACGCAGACGGTAGCTTGAAACCTACTTACCGCCCTAATTGTAATTTGATTATCACGGCAGAAGAGAGCTTTTCTAACGTGGGTGAGAGTGCTATAGCCCGGTCTATATCGGTAGAGCTAAAGCCGGGAGATATAAACCTTGAAGCACTCACAGAGATACAGCAAAAGGCTATACACCTCAATGAGTGCATGGGCGATTATATCCAGTATGTTCTAAAGGAATGGGACAGGCTACAGGAAGAGCTAAAGCCGATGTTTATAGAGCTTAGAGCAAAAGCACAGAACGGAGGACACGGGCGGCTTGTTGAGTGCGTGGCTCACTTGCAAATAGGTATATCTATCATGTGTGAGTGGCTTATATCGGTTGGGGTGATCGATCAGAACGCCGCCGATAATATCAAGGCTCGTTCGTGGTCGGTGTTCGTGGAGCTTGCGGAACAGCAAAACAAGCGCATAGCAGATGAAAAGCCCGTGAAACTCTTTATTGATGCACTTAAAGAAATGATCGACCGGGGAACGGTTCGTTTTATGGGTGTTGATGATAACAGCGGCTTTACCTCTGAAAAGGTTATAGGGTTCAAAGACAGTGAATTTTATTATTGTTACCCGGATAGCGTTTACTCAGAGGTTAGAAAGTTTTATGCCGCACAAGATAAGAGTTTCCCACTTGGTAAAAGCGCACTGTTTCAACAGCTTGCAACGGATACGCTTATAGAAACCGGGAACGGACAGACAACAAAACTAAAGCGCATACAGGGCAAACGCTCCCGGTTTTTATGGCTACGGGCGGCGGCTCTTGATGCGGAGGAGGTGACAGACGAATGATGAAACACGGCAAAAATGAAGCTCAGACAATGGGTGAAATGGTAGAGGATATGAACGAAGCTAAAGAGCGTGGGCTATCTACTCGCCGGGGTCAGAGCATTTATAAAAAAGAGTCGGGGGAATACCAAGAGGAAAAGCTTAAAAGCCTTATTTCTATGAACTTGAAAGAGCTTGCAGAGGTGGCTACTAAAGAGCGTGTTTCTCTACATGATCTTGAAGAGGTACAGCGGCGAACAGTTTATTACATGAAAGCGTGTGAGGAAACGGGAACTTTCCCCACCTCTTTAGGGCTTGCCCGGTCGCTTGGCTACTCTGATAGAGCCTTGCGCTATTGGAGAAGCAGAAACCCGGAGAGCAAAATAGCTCAATGGTTGGAAATGTTCAATGATATGTGCGCTGATATCCTTAGTCAGTCAGCGTTAAAGAACAACGCTAATAACATCATGGCTATTTTCCTCAATAAAGCACTGTATGAAATGAGAGAGACAAGCGAACTTGTTATTACACCTCATACCACAGAGGAAGAATACAAACCGAGTGTAGAGGAAATAAGGCGGCGTTATCTCTTGGACGAAAACACAGAGGACGAGTAACGGGGGTGAGATCATGTATTATACACAGCTTACAGAGCATTATTTAAGGCTTGCCGTGAGAAGTCCGGCAATAAAAGATGATGTTTCGGCACATTGGCAAGCTGTAGCCCGACAATGGATTGATAACCAGTCCGCAGAAGATCAAGCCTTTATTAAAGAGGTTTTCAAATATGAGTGTTGGACTACTAAAGACGGGTTAGACAGTCTCCCCGGTGGTTTCCGGGGAAAACGATCACGGTTAGACAAGCTCTTGAGAGAGTTTGCTATACACTCACAATTATATGCACAGGAGGATAAAAGAAAATGAGCAAGAACGGAAACAACGGACAATCTTTTGATGCACTTCTTAACAGTATCAAGCGCACTGGTGAGAAATGGAACAGCAACGGCGGCACTGTGGACACATTCGCCGCTATGCACAAGAAAATGAGAGATAGCCGCCACTTTATGGATAATGAGCGGCGCACCCTTGATAGTCAGCTTGAGGACTACAAGAAAACATACAGCGGTGATTATATCGCTAAACAGCGTGTAGAGCTTGAAAAGGAACAGAACGAAGTATTTACAAAGCTCACAGGGGAAACAAGAAAAGAAATCAGACAGCTTATTGATGCAAAGAAAGACAAAATTATTGAAATGTTGGAGACTCCCCCAAGTGCTGACACGGTCAGACTGCTTGAGGTGCTGAGAATGAGAGACAATATCTCAGATGTTGAGGTGCAGACTCTTTTACCGTCTTTCTTTGGCAACTATCAAGCTGTTAAGGCTCTTGAGTCTATCGCAGAAAGCAACGGTATTACTGTTACTCTCCCGGTACAGCTTAATATTAGAACTATGTATGACACTCTCGACAAGGCAGAAAGCTACTTGTTAGCGGCTTGTGATGATATGGCAAAGCCTAAAGCACAGCGCAATATCTTGTATAACCAGTTCTACGCTTATAACAAAGATATGCCGGATGAGATTTATAGCCCGGAGTATAAAAATTATGTGGCTTTCTTCGATCATGTACCACAGTTACAGGAAGTTGAGACGGAGAAAACACAGCTTACCCCGGTTGAAAAAACAAAACTTGATTGGCTCTTTAGAGATACTGAGGACGATACAGAAAAATTACAGCGCACTCGTGAGCTTATGGAAAAAACCCCGGATGTTGCACCGCTGTTAAATCTCTCAGAGTATGCGCCTTATGTTATGGCGGTAGAGCGGATGAAACAGGAAGAGAACAACGGCGATACTGATACAGGCGATCACGCAGAGTAAACACGGCAAACTAAAAACGCCCTACCCTCTCACAAGGGCGGGGCGTTCTCTTTGAGAACCGTCTCACATGGCACAATGACACTTGGAAATCAAGGGAGGACAAAAGTATATATCAAGACTCTTTCTTGATATCGGATATATCGAAAGAAATTTTGTTACCATCATTAGAAACAAAAGCAAGCGGACAGCCTGTATAATCTGCGATCTTGATTAGATCGGCGGCAGAAAAGCTATCACGATAGAACTTATTACTTAACGCTTGGCTACTGATTTCAAGATATGAAGCAAGCCCGGCGTGATCTTTCCCGGAAAGATTGAGTAATGCTTTTACTTTGCTTGATATTGCCATTACGGTTATACTCCTCTCTTTATACTGCTATTGCATTATAACGCATTTGATTAGATATGTCAACAATCACGAAAAGAAAATAATCAAAAAAGTTATGCAAGGGTATTGACAAGCATAATCTATAAAGTGTATAATCTAATCGTAATCGAAAGATTGCTAATCTATACCGAAAGGAGAAAACGCACAATGAACAAGGGAATTACTTACAAGATCACTTTTAACCAGTCTGAGAACAAAGCCACGTTTACAGACACCCGGCGAAAAGAGCCGCTTTACGTTAGCGGTACTGAGCCGGGAGAGCTTGCGGAAATGTACCGCTATATAGCGTGTTATTTCTTGCAAATGGCGCATTATACCGACCACCCGAACGAATGGACAACGCCTAAATACTATAGCGGTGATGAATGGGAACAGATACATAGAATGATGAAAGGATGGTATCACAATGGCTTCGTGGACTCCAAGGAAGAATAAAGCCGGAGAGACAATCAGTTATCAAATAAAAGTCTCTCGTGGTAGGGATAAGCTCACAGGAAAACAGCTTACACCCTATACCATGACTTACACGCCGCCGGAGGGGTGGAGCAAGAAAGCTATAGAACGTGACTTGATAAAGGTTGCCGGAGAATTTGAAGCGGCTTGTAATCGTGGTGAAATCCTCACAAAAGAGGAACAGAAAGCGGCGGCAAGAGAAGCAAGGGAACAGGAATTGAAAAACCCTACTTTTGCACAGTATATTGATATTTTTCTTGCTGAAAAGGCTTTGACAATCGCACCGGGAACACTGCTCAATTATAAAAATCAGTTCTCCCACATAAAGCCGTTCTTTGATGATCTGAAAATATCGGAGATACAGCCGTACCACATCAAAGAAGCTGTGACACGTTTTCAGAGCGAAGCAGTAAACGAAAAGAACGGCAAGCCCTATTCTCACGCTGTTTTATCTCGTACATGGATGTTATTACACGGGCTTTTCTCTATAGCGATTGAAAACGGCATTATACAACATAACCCTATGGAGGGCTTGCGCTGTCCGAAACAGAGAAAAGAGGAAAAGCTAAAAACCTCACTCGTATATGATGAAAAGCAAGTTGCTTATATCATGGATTGTTTGAACAAAGAGCCGTTAAAGTGGCGTGCTATGATGCTCTTTGCCATTGATACGGGTTGCCGCCGGGGTGAGATCATGGGTCTTAAATGGGATAAAGTAGACCTCAAGACCGGGGCTTGTGAGATATTCCGTAACAGGCAATATAACCCGGACACTCACAGCGATTATATTACTACACCGAAAAACGGCAAAGGTAGAACGATCTTCTTAAATCCCCCGGTTCTACAAATCCTTAAAGAGTGGAAACGGGAACAGCAGATAAACGCTTTCCGATTGGGTAAACCTATTAACGGTTATGTGTTCACTCATGAAGATGTTGAGCCGATGCACGTACACGCTTTTACAGCGTATTTACAGAAGTTCGGAAAGAAATATAATCTTCCCGGTATTCACCCTCACGCACTGCGCCATACAATGGCAACAATCAGCATTGCTAACGGTGCTGATATCGTCAGCGTATCAAAGAAGCTCGGACACGCTAATACAGCAATAACGCTTAATGTTTACAGTCACGCTAACGAAGAAGCACAGAAACGGGCAAATGAAGTATTAGCCGAAGCAATTTATATTAAGAAACAGGCATAAACGAAAGGAGATCACACCATGAACAAAACATTAGTAGAGAAAGCTACCAACCTCAACGCACTGTTAAAGGTGCTTGCCGCTGTCGATGAAGATAACGCCGATGCTGTCCGGGAATTACCGAGAGTGATACAGCTTGCAAGCGAATACAGCGACACACTATTAAATGATCTGATTAACGATCACAGCGACAAATAAAGCCCTCTGAGAGCACACAGAACGCCCGTAGAGCCGTTTATAGCTTAACAGCCTGTAAACAGTTCTACGGGCTTTTATATTGGCTCTCAGAGCCTTAAAAATAGGCATAATAAAACCCCGGCTTACTCAACCGGGGCTTTATCCTCTCTACTGGTGATTATCCGGCTAACAGTCCGAATAATCCTTTTCTTTTGGGCGGTTCTTGCTTCATAGCGGCGTAGTAGCTAACAATATTATCTATATCGCTGTCCGGGGTAAATAGAGCTTGAAAGCGTCTTTCTATAATGCTGTTCCCGGTCTTGATAATTGCGTCTCCTCTTCCTGTGAGCTTTTCAGCGCCGCCGTGATCGAGTATAACCATACTATCATGAACGTTGCTAACCGCTAAACTTATCTTACAAGGGATATTTGCCTTTATCAGCCCTGTTACAACGTTCACGCTCGGTCTTTGAGTAGCTATAATGAGGTGTATTCCGGCGGCTCTTGCCTTAGATGCTATTCTCACTATACTGTGCTCAACGCTTTTCTTACTGGTAAGCATCAAATCGGCTAATTCGTCAATCACAACGTACAATCTCGGATAATCTGTTTCTGAGATATCCTTAACGCCTAATCTGTTCATTTCTTGATATCTTTCGTCCATTTCAACGCAGAGATCGGCAAGCATTTTGACCGCAACGCTACTATCTGTGATAATCGGACAATATAGATGCGGCAAATTCTTATATCTACCTAACTCAATCATTTTCGGGTCTATCAAGATCAATTTTCCCTCAACAGGCGTGATCTTGTAGAGCAGTGAGCAAAGCAGAGAGTTTAACAGCACTGATTTACCGCTCCCGGTTGTACCAGCTATTAAAATATGCGGCGCATTGGCTATATCTACCACAACAGCGTGATTTGTCGTGTCCACACCAATACAAGCACTACTGCGGCTTGCGTTGTTAAAATCTGTGGTATAAAGTCCACTTCTGAGGTTTATAAACGCTCTTTCTGTTCTTGAGATATCAACGCCGAAATCTGCGATATTGGAGCTTGTCAGAGTTGCTATACCGTGATATCTTGCGCCTATGGCTTTCATGATCTTGTTGAGCTTTGTCTCATTGTACTGTAATATGTCTGTGAGGTTCATATCATAGTGTACAAGCTGAGGTGCTACAACGGTATTAGCACAACGGCAATCAAGCCCCGCCGCACTGATTATATTAGCAATCGCTGTGCCGCTGATCGGCTGATAACTACTTTCCGGGGTAGCTGTGAGCAGTTCTCCCGGCGGTGTTGTGTAAGTAACTGTCCGTTTCATTGTCGTGTATCTCCTCTCTGAAAGATATTATCTTTCGTTTCTGATTAGATTATACACGATAATGATTATGTTGTCAACACATTTCTTAAAGATCGGCGCATCTTTCCGACCTAAAAAATAATTTGGTGGTACTAAATTAGTTCCGTTGTCACTGCTTTGTCACTGGTGCTTTGTTCCATTTTTGCCTGTTGTAGTTTCTTGTGGACACGAGCTAACTTGTTGTAGCTTGTCGTGGTACTAATGGAACTGTAAAATTGATATAACACACCGATATTATTTCACTCCCGGCGATCACACCCGGCGGCGGTGATTTTCGGGGGTCTGTTGATTTTCTGTTGATTTTTCGGCGGTGTGAGGGTATAAAATTGGCGTGTGGAGTGGCTGAAAACCGCATAAATACGGCACTTTCAGCAAACACAGTTTTTAATCTCTTCAAGGACAGCGACCTGAGAATCTATGAGATGATGCTGGAACCTGATGATCTCAACGAATTAGAGAAATTCATCAAATGAGAGTCGCCTGTTGACGATATGTTTAATACGACATATAATGCAAAATGGACCAGCACTCAGGCTGCCATATTCAAGGCCGCTTGGAGATGGTATTTATGAGTTGCGGACGAAACAGGGTTCGGACATTACGTGGGTTCTCTACTTTTTCTTTATTGGTAAGAAGGCAGTCCTGACAAATGGTTTCGTAAAGAAGACGCAGAAGACTCCTCCGGCAGTGATCGAACTGGCAAGGAAATATAAGGCTGACTATGAAAGAAGGTTTGGACAATGAGCAGCTATAATGACTATAAAAGAAAAGCACTTACGGACCCGGCAGTGAAGGCGGAATATGATGCTCTTCAGACGGAATATGATATTATCCAGGCTATGATCGATGCGCGAAACAATGAAGGGTTAACGCAAAAAGAACTGTCCGAACGGACAGGAATCACACAAGCGGATATTAGTCGCATCGAAAATGGCACAAGAAATCCTTCTCTTAGAATGGTAAAACGTCTGGCAAAAGGCCTTGGCATGAGGCTCAAACTCGAATTTATCCCGGATAGTGCCGCAAAGAATGCGAAATAAACATCTCATCAGCGAATACAGAAAATCGGCTAAGTGGACACTCGGTGTAATAAATTTCATCAAGTGTGAGTTCAGCCGCGCGGCGTGAGGTATCGAGCCGTCCGCGGCAAGCGCTATGAATTGAGTGAGATAATATGCAGATTTCAACAAAATTTACGATTGCCGTTCATATAATAGCGGCAGCCGAATATTTCGGCGAAGACCAAAAAATAACAAGCGAGTTCCTCGCGGGGAGCATAGGCAGCAACCCGGTGATCATCCGCAATATCATGCTCCAGCTGCATGAGGCCGGGATCATCGACGTGAAGCGCGGTCCGGGCGGAATTACGGTGAACCACAAACTGTCCGATATCACTTTTCTGGATATATACAAAGCCGTGGAGACGAACAGCGATGAGGATCTGTTCCGCTTCCATGAGAACCCGAACCCGAAATGTCCCGTGGGGAGGAATATCCACGGCGCGCTTGAAAGTTCTCTGAAGGAGATCCAGTCCGACTTCGAAAAAGACCTCGCCTCGCATACCCTGCAGGAGGTCTGCGATAATATCGAGGCGAGGATCAAGACTGCCTGACGCGTGCGTACCAATTTCTCTGAAGGACCAGAGAAAAAACGCTCAGCGTGGCGAATATCAAAACCTTAGATGCGAGCTGCGCGGCAGGAATCTCGATGCCTGCCAGATGCTGAAAGACGCTTTGCGAGATAACCATAAGACCTGCCATAAAGCAGATCATCAGCATAGATGATGCGAAAACCGCGCCGAGCGGGTTTTGACGCCTGATCAGACTGAGGCTCAGAAAACACATAGGGCACATGATCCCGATATCGATGACATACGTGACCTCGGTAGTGTAGACTTCGATTGAAGAAAGAGGCTCGCCTCGCGTCAGAGATGTCAGGATGTCCGGAAGCCATGCCGCACACAGTGCTATGCCTAACACGATGAGAAACGCTTTCAATCCTTTTCCTGCCCGAACGGCAGGAATTTTTATTTCGCATGCGAGTAAGAGATAACGGAAAAAGCTCAATCCGAACAAAGCGATATATATGAGCATCAGGCGGTTGTACGCCGCGCCGAACGACATACTTGCCGCGTAATACAGTGAAGCACTGTACAGAGCCGACAATTTCAATTTATTGATCCGGCTGCTGTCCTTGAAGTTCTTAACGAGAACACTTATGAAAAGAGGGACCTGAACGGTCAGAACGATCAGATCGGATCCGATATATCCGGCCGCCTTGAGGACAGAGTCTCTTGCATAGACACCGCATCCCCAGAGCGTCACGCTCCTGCCGTACTGATTTACGACTTCAAGGCTGTCCTGCGCGCTGCGCGGGAAGGACAAGAGGCCGGAGATGCCGCAGACCGCCAGAAGGAATACCGCAGCCATGTCGGATTTTCCCACGCCTCGGCATCCAAGATATCTGCACACTTTTTCACTGTATTTTCTGTAATCCTCGCCGAAGTTAACAGGAAGAAATTTCTCTTCTACATATATGATCTGCAGGTGGAACATCAAAACGCAGACCGCTGATATCACGCCGAGAGGAAGATTTCCGAACATGAGGAAAAATCCAACGTACACGAGGTCAAAACCGAGAAACGCGGGATTGCGGCTGATTCGGAAGATGCCGCCTGTCACCAGATCGGTATGGCTGCCTGTGGAAACACCGGCGCGCCAACTGTCTCCCATGGCTGTGACCGCCGCGATAAACAAAACCGTCCCTGCCGACGCTAGAATAAATCCGGCTGCCCTGACGGGCAGGGAGAAGAGTGCCGTATCCATGATCAGGCTGATGATCTCTGATGCGGCCGCAGCGAGCGTTGAAGCCTTAAGGCAGATCTCGATCATCTTCTCTCGCCCTTTTTTGCCTGCGCCGAGCTGGTCAGTCCTGATCCCGGCTCTGTGCTGACTGAACATTTTCAGAAAATACACGCCGTAGAAGACGGCTATGACGACTACTCCGCCGATCCGAAAGAACAACGATCCGAGCCTCCCTGGTTAGATAATTATTTTAATACTATGCCAGGTGCTTTATCATTTCTACTGCGGCGTTGAAAATCCTTTGTAAAATCTATTAATACATCACGATATACGACAAAATTGACGCGGCAGCGCGGTGTCAGATGCACTCCGTCAGGATCTCGTAGATCTCCTCAGGTGCAAGCTGCCTCGCGCATCCGTCCGTTACTACAGTGCTGTCCGCGACCTTGCGCAGCAAAGCCCTGTCTGTCGGATCCGGGCTGCCCGGGCGCATGTTCCTTTTCAGTTCGGTGAGAGTAGTCGGAAGTCCTGTCTCGTGGATAAAGGCCGCGAGCTGCTCGATGCCGGCGAGCGCGAGTTCTTCGTCTGTCCTTCCGTCAGGCGACAGATGCCAGACTTCTTTTGCGAAACGCGTGAACTTAGGCAGGTTGTCGCTGACGATGCGGCGATAGAAAACCGGGTGGATGACAGCAAGCCCCTGGCCGTGATTGCAGTCTGTGTAGGCCCCGAGCTGGTGCTCGATCATATGCACCTGGAAATCGGTCTGCTTGCCGATTTTTAAAACGCCGTTTTCAGCCATCGATGAATCCCACATGAGCTCCGAGCGCACGGACAGGTCCTCCGGATCCCGGATCATGGCTCGCGTGCTGGCGATGACGTTGCGCATGACGGCTTCGTTCATCTCGTCTGAAACGTTCGTATCCGACGGTTTGCCGAAATACGTTTCCATGCAGTGAGATAGCGTGTCGAACGCTCCGGAAACTGCCTGCATCATCGGGACCGTCAGCGTATATGAAGGGTCCAGCACGGCAAAGTTCGCGAGCGCGCCCGCCATGCCGCTTTTCTGCTTTGTCTCTTCGTTGGTTATGACCGCTCCGGAGTTCATTTCCGAGCCTGTGCCGGAAACGGTCGTGACGGCGCCGAGAGGGATGAATTCCGTCGGGAGCTTATGCTCTTTGAACTCCGAATCCCAGATGTCGGCGTCCGTCTTCGCCTGAGCGGATACGATCTTGCAGCAGTCGATAACAGAGCCGCCGCCGACCGCGAGGATGAAGTCGATATTGTTATCGCGCGCCAGCTTTGCGCCTTCCCGGACCTTCGCATAGGTCGGGTTCGCCATTATGCCGGTGAATTCGGTTATCGTCTTCCCAGCTTCCGTCAGCATTGCGCGGACATTGCCGTAAATTCCGTTTCTTTTGATCGAGCCGCCGCCGTAGGCGAGCATCACGTTCGTCCCGACATTCGGAAGTTCCGCGGAGAGTGCCCGCCGGAGCGCGTCTTCGCCGAAATATACCTTTGGCATACCTGAATACTGAAATGATTTCATGGTTGTCGCCTCCTTATCATTTACAATTTTAATGAGGACTGCCGGAAAAGTACAATATGGATCTTGAAAAGCGCGTTCCGATTACTGAATAGCGGCTTAGATAAGCAGCTGCGGAAGTTAGCGTAATATAATTGCTGGTGTATTAGAAAAAAAGAAATCATCCCTTGTATAATGGCGATCAGGCAACCGCCACTCATTGAGCAAGAAAGATCATCTGCACGAGAAGGACAGCGGGACATCCCGATATCTCATCGATGAGGCCTAAGGGATCCGCAAATCCGGACGCGTCGGCGATGCGTTAATTGCCGAACTGATGAATCAGACGGCGGAAGTATCGTGTGCAGAAGCGAACTGGAACGTCACGGGAGAATCACTCAGCAGGCAGCCTGCTGAACTAGCGTCAGGATTTACCATTATTCAGGAGGCGACAAGAAAAACCAACAACAAGTTGACACTGTCGCTGTGGAACGAGTGATTTCCTTCGCTGAAAAATATGGTATAATCTAAACCGTAATATTTCAGCAAAAGGAAAAATTATTTCGTCATGAGCAATTTCCGATACAGACTGGCGCTGCTGACGGCTAAGTTTTCAGTCGTTGCGCTGCGCGTCACCGGACATAAAGGCACGGATTTTCCGGGAAGGGTCGCCGAAAAAATCTGCCCGGACTTCCTTAAGTACGTTCCCAAGCCGGAGAAGATATATGCCGTCACGGGTACCAATGGGAAGACGACCGTTTCAAATCTCATCAAAGACTCGCTTGCGGCGTTCGGCGAAGACGTACTGAACAACAGTGCAGGCTCGAACACATACACCGGCATCGCCACATGCTTCATACACGGGGTCACTCTCTCCGGGAAGGAGAAATACAAGACTGCGGTCCTGGAGATCGACGAAAGATCTGCCAGACTCGTTTATCCGTTCGTCAGTCCCGACTACCTCATCATCACTAATCTCACACGCGATTCCATAATGCGCAACGGACACCCTGAATATATCAGGGACATCTTGACGCGCTATATGCCGGATGCGACGACTTTGGTCATCAATTCCGATAATCTCATATCCACGCTGGTCGCGCCGAAAAATCCGAGGGTATATTTCAGCATAGACCGTCAGCCGGGCGACCCTGTCGTCCCTCATAACCGCATAAATGATTTTCAGATCTGTCCGAACTGCAGCACCAGGATGGAATTTTCGTATATCCGCTACAGCAACGTCGGAAAGGTGAGATGTCCGGGTTGCGGACTCACGTCGCCTGAAAGCGATTATCACATCTCCGTCGTCGATCACGAAAACGGGACCATCAAAGTGGTCAGAGAGGGCCCTTCCAAGCGGGAAGCGGTGTTCCCACAGATCAGTCCGACTATTTTCAACCTGTATAACGAGCTTGCGGTGATAACTTTGCTCGACCTGCTGGGGTACGGCTTTGACAGAAGCGAACCTGTCATGGAAAAGATGCACGTTACCGAGTCGCGTTTCGGTGAAGTCAAGGTCGGGGACGTCACCATCCTTAAGGTGCTCGGGAAAGACCGCAACGCATATGCCACTTCCCGCGTATTCGAACTGATCCACGACGATCCGGGCGATAAAGAAGTGATGATGTATAATAACAACCTCGACGACGCACGCCACTGGTCGGAGAACACATGCTGGCTGTACGACTGTGATTTCGAGTTGCTCGCAGACGATAAAGTGAAACAGGTCATCGTCTTCGGCGACAGGGCTTTAGATTATAAGCTGAGGCTGATGACGGCGGGAGTGCCTGAAGAGAGAATAGTCGTTGTGAAAGAACCTGAGGACGGCGTGAGCCATCTGCTCGGGCTGCCCGGCGAGACTGTCTATGTCATCTACGGGACGGCTCCGGTCGAAGTTGGCAGCAGGATCTTCGATATGGCAGCGGAAGAAATGAGACGCCGCATGGAAAGCGGTATGGAACCGGGCGTCCGCCCTGAGAAAGCGCTTGAAGAAGCGGGCGCCGGGACGGACGGAAGGAAGCCGTCAAAAGCGGAAGGAAAGGAGTCGTCAAAATGAGGATAGAAGTGCTTTTCCCCGAAGTCGCAAACCTTTACGGCGAACTCTCGAATATCGAATACGTCCGCAGATCGTGTCCTTCGTGCGAGGTGACGGAAACATCACTTCTGGAAAAACCGGTTTTTTTGACGGAACACGTCGATCTGACATATATGGGGACCATGACCGAGCACAGCCAGGAAATCGTGATAAAGGCACTCTCCGAATATAAAGAGGAGATCAGAGAGTCCGTTGAAAGCGGAAAGGCTTTTTTGATCACCGGCAACGCTCTGGAGGTCTTCGGAAAGAAGATCGAGGATGTGGACGGGACGGTCGTAGAGGGACTGGGCATCTTCGATTTCCACACCACGCGCGATATGCTGCACAGGTTTAATTCGCTCTATCTGGGGCAGTACGAGGACATCGAGGTCGCCGGATATAAGAGCCAGTTCACGCAGTCGTATTATGACAAGGACTACGACCCGATGTTCCGCACCATACGCGGACCGGGATTCGGCCCGGGACTCGAAAACGAGGGGATCCGTTATAAAAATTTCATGGCTTCGTACGTGATAGGGCCTCTTTTCATTCTGAACCCCAGACTCATGACACGGATCCTGTCCGAACTCGGATCCGGCGAAGTTAAGCCGGCGTTTGAAAAACAGGCGATGGAGGCGTACGAGGCGCGAATAGCGGAATACAGCGATCCTAAGTGCGGCTTCACATACTGATAGAGACTGGAGGCACTTTTATGATCAGATTTTTCATCGTCTTCTGGGCGGCAAAGTTCTTCGCCTGGCTGTATAAGAAAACGGGCCGGAGCCGCGACGACCGTCCAGGTCTTCTGGCGTATAAATTTTGCCCGGACTTTCTGGAGAGAATAAAGAAACCTCCGCTCGTCATCTGCGTAACGGGGACTTCGGGAAAGTCCACGACGTCGGCTCTCATCGCTGACAAACTCTCGGCGGAAGGCCTTAAGGTCTCGTTCAACGACTGGGGCGCCAACACATTCGCCGGCTATTGTATCAATCTAATGCGCTGCGTGGACGTCTTTAACCGCTGCCGCTTTGATGCTTCTGTGCTGGAGGCCGACGAGCGGTATCTGGACAGGTCCATGAAGATGATAAAGCCGAACTATATCCTAGTGACGAACATAGGAAAAGATTCGATAAAGCGTAACGGAAACACGGAGTTCATATTCAGCATCATCGACCGTACGTTCGACGAACTCGGCGATAATACAGTCGCGATCCTGAACGCGAACGATCCTATCAGTTCCAGACTGGCCAAAAACAACAAACGCGTATATTTCGGCGTTTCTGACATACACACGGATCCGATGGAGAACGCAGTGAAGGAGATGACGATCTGTCCTTACTGCGGCGACGAGATAAAGTACAACTACCGGATCTACCGGCACATAGGGGACTATTACTGTCCGTCATGCGATTTCCGCACACCCGGGGCGAAATATTTCGTGACTTCGGCCGATCTGGAAAATCGCAGCATGACCGTGAAGGAAAGCGGAGAGGAGACGGTTTATCCGCTGGTCTCCGGAGCCGCGTATAACGTATTCAACGTCCTTGCATTTGTGGCTGTCCTTCGCGAACTCGGGAGATCAAGAAAGGACATCGCGGAATTCCTTAAGACACAGCATGTCACCCGGATCCGCGAAACATGTGTCGAATACAACGGTATCAAATACTACACCTACGCGGCAAAGAGCCAGACAGTGAGCGCTTCTTCGACGGTGTTCGAGTACATGGCGAAGGAGCCCGTGAATAAGGAACTGGTTCTGCTGATGGACGACAGGTGGAGTTCCGATCATCCAACGGAACCATTAACATGGCTCTACGATGCTGACTTCGAGTTTTTAAACAGCCCGTATATTAAAAAGATCATCGTTGCCGGCCGCATGTACCTTAATCACAGGGTGAGGCTGCTTCTTGCTGGCATACCGGATGATAAGATGGTCTGCATCAGGGAGCAGAGCGAGATACCGGATCATGTAGACCGGGAAGGTATAGAGAAGGTATATGTGCTTTTCGAGGTCGACCATCTGAGTGAGGCACGAAACGTACGGGACGCCATCGTAAAGAAGCATAAAGAGGAGGACGGAAAAGCATGAAAAACGCGGAATTCCTTTTCCCAGAACTTTGCAACCTCTTCGGGGACAGTTACAATATGACGTATTTTCAGCGATGCGCTCCTGAAGATGTTCGACTCATAAAGACAAACCATAAAAGCGTACCCGCGTTCGCCAGAGAGAGAGTCGACTTGATCTACATCGGAAGCATGTTTGAGAGCAAACAGCAGATCGCTTTGAAGGCTCTTATGCCGTATAAGGAAAGGATCCGCGAGTTGATCGACGACGATGTGGTGTTCATGGTGACAGGGAACGCCATAGAACTCTTCGGAAAGAAGATCGTCGACGCGGACGAGCACATCGAAGCGCTGGGACTTTTCGATTTCACTTCAGTGCGCTACATGGACCGTGACCGGCATAATTCCCAGTTCGTGGGAACCTATAACGGACTGAAGATGATTGGGCACAGGAGCCAGTTCTCGTTCTCGTACGGAGAATTCGACCATCCTTTCATCGAGATAGAAAAAGGCATCGGCATGAACCCTGAGACGAAGAAAGAGGGCCTGCACATACACAACTTCTACGCCACGTATTCGCTGGGGCCTTTCCTGATCCTGAACCCGCTGTTTACGAAAGAACTGCTCGTTAAAACAGGGCTGCCGGGAGATCTGTGCTTCGAGAAAGAGATCCTCGAGGCATATGAGGACAGGCTCGCAGACCTGGAGGCGAATATGCAGGAAGACGGGATATTTAAGGCCGAAAGGAAGCATAACTGAGCAGCACTTATCATGACCATTCGCCGACCAGTTCGGCGACCCATCTGCATAGTTTTTCGCTGCTCTCGTTCGCGATCCTTACGACCTCCTCGTGAGTGTGCTTTGTCTTTGCGATACCTGTCGCCATGTTGGTGATGCACGAGATGCCGAGGACCCGCATGCAGAGGTAGTTAGCTGCAATAGTCTCGGGGACCGTCGACATTCCGGTCGCGTCCGCGCCGAGTACTTTCATCGCGCGTATTTCGGCGGCTGTCTCATAACTCGGCCCCGGATAGAAGACGTAAACGCCTTTTTTGCAGGAGATCCCGAGCTTCTCCGCGCAGGTCCCGGCTTTGGCGATCAGATCGCGGGAATACGGCTCTGACATATCGGGGAAACGGACTCCGAAACGCTCGTCGTTATCGCCCTTCAGGGGATTTTCACCGAACAGGTTGATATAGTCGGTTATTATCATCAGATCACCCGGTACGAACGTCTCGTTTATCCCGCCGCAGGCGTTCGTGACGATCATGTCGCGGCAGCCGAGCATCTTCATGACGAATACCGGATAGGTCACCTGATCGAGGCCCAGCCCCTGATAATAATGGAAGCGGCCCTGCATCGCTGCGACGCGGGTCGTTCCGATACGACCGAATACGAAATTACCGGCGTGGCCGGCGAGCGACGCGGTCGGGAAATGAGGGATATCCGAGTAGCGTATGACTGTTTTGTCTTCTATCTCGTCGGCAAGTCCTCCGAGCCCGCTGCCCAGGATGATGCCGACGGACGGCTTTTCTTTGATACGCCGCGAAAGATAGTCCGCGGATCCCTTTACTTTTTCATAGTCCATAGTATGCCTCCGATCCTGATCACTGCAGTATGACGTCGATGAGTCTGTCCTTTGTCAGGTTTTTAAAGTAATAGTCGACATCGGTCCCGGAGAGGGCATTTTCAAGCGCCGATCTCTCCGCTCTGCAGCCGAGCAGTTTTTGTTCGATGTCGGATATCTCGCCGGAGCCGAAGAAGTCTCCGCTGATCGAGATGCCGGAAATCAATCCCTTATTCACGTCCATAGAGATCTGAACTATGCCGCAGCCCTCGATCCTGCGCTCCTTTCTGATGCTGCAGGCCGGGGAACTTCCGTAGTTCCATTCCCACGTGCTGTATTTTTCGTCACAGAGTTTTTGGATCTTCGCGCGGTCCGAGTCGGAGAAACAGATACGGGAACTTTCGCTGTCAAGCCCCATGGAGCGCAGCAGGGCATCTTTGAAATCCGAGAGTTCCATATCGCGAGGAAGATGACCGCGGATGTTTGTCACGCGGCTTTTGACCGATTTCACGCCTTTGGATCTGATCTTATCCTGCGATACGTTCAATGCGCGGCCGACGACTTCCAGGTCGGAATCGAACATGAGAGTGCCGTGGTGCATAACGCGGCCTCGCTTGACGTACTGAGAATTACCGGAAAATTTAAGGCCGTCGATCGTCATGTCGTTACGTCCGCTTATCTCGGCTTTGACGCCGATGGATTCAAGCGCTCTGACTACCGGTACGCAGAACTTTTCCATGTTGATCGACACGTCGCTTCCGGCGTCGCATATGAGCGTGTAATTCAGGTTCCCGAGGTCGTGGTAGACGGCGCCTCCGCCGGAGAGCCTGCGCGCGACGCGGATCCCGTGCTCTTCGACAAAAGGCGCGTTGATCTCCTCGACGGTGTTTTGATATTTGCCCACGATGATGGCGTTGTCGTTCTGCCAGAGCATGAAATACTCCTCGCTTGACGGGAATACGTCGAAAACGTACTGTTCCGCCGCGAGATTAAAATACGGGTCTGTGCTGATTCCTTCGATATACTTCATGCGTTCTCCTGCATTTCTTCTTTTCCTTCAGGCCCGGATGCTCCCGGGACAGGCTTGAATCCGGACCTGACAGCCGCCACCGGACAGATTTCGCGGCATTTTCCGCAGCGTATGCATTCTCCGCTGCCGATGCAGTGCGTGGCGCCTCCGGAAGATGTCGCGGCGCGCGCAGCGTCTGAAGACGTGATCTTAACGGCCATAGGGCAGACGGTCTCGCATCTGCCGCATCCGACGCATTTTTCCATGTCAACGGTCATCCGGTAGAAGCTGAACCTGTTGAAAAGGGAATATAAAGCGCCGAGCGGGCAGAGGTATCTGCAGAAAGGCCTGCGGATGAATATCGACATGACGACGATCACCGCGAGCACGCCCATCTTCCAGTTGAAAATCGCGCCGGCGAGAGTCCTCAGTTCCGGCTGCAGCATCATCTGAAAAACGCCGCCCTCCAGCGTTCCGGCGGGGCAGAGATACTTGCAGAACCACGGCGGAAGGATGCCGTTTTCATCCGCTCCGAACGCAGGCAGAATGAATACGAGCAGCGCCAGCACGAAATATTTTATGTATCTGGCCGCGCGGTCGGCTTTTTCGAGCGTCACCGGCTTTTTATCAGGCGCCGGATGAGGGATCTTCGAAAGGAGATCCTGCAGGAAACCGAACGGACAAAGCAGTCCGCACGCGATCCTCCCGAAGATGATCCCGAAGAGCATCAGCGTTCCGAGAACATAGAACGGGAATTTCCTGTGGTTCAGGACGGCCTGGAGTGAGCCGACAGGGCATGCGCCAAGCGCGCCGGGGCACGAATAGCAGTTGAGAACGGGCACGCATACAGCCTTCAGCGGTCCCGAGTAAAGTTTTTTACCCGTGAAGCCGGCAAAATATCCGTTGAACAAAACGGCAAAGGCAGTCTGTATCAAAACGCGCGTGGAGATCTTTCCGCGGCCGGATCTCAGCCGATCCCGATGCATTCCAGACATATCCTCACCGCCTTCTGGAGAACCGTGCCCGACTCGCCCCGCGCCAGACCGAACGCGATCATGCAGACCGCAAGGACGAGGATGCATGTTCTCAGTATCTTTACTCGCTTATCCAATGTCGACAGGTTCCTTCCCTAAAGATTGAAGAGCGGAATTGATCATATCGGCGTATGTCTCCGTCAGGTTCTCGGGTGAGCCGATAAGGGCGTCTCCGAGCAGGGTGCCGCTGCTGTCTGAAACGACCGTCGTCGGGATATACTGAATGCCGTTGATGATATCGGTCAGACCGCCTTCGGTCGAAATAAGGGCTGTGCCTTCAAATCCTGCTTCGGAGAGGATCCTTTCGGCGTCTTCAGCAGCGTCGGGGCCATCTATGCAGACAGTGATAAGCTGCACGTTATCAGGCAGTTCTTTTTCAAGTTCCGCCAGTTCCGGAAGTTCGCTCACACACGGCCCGCACCACGTGGCCCAGAAGTTGATGACTGTAACGTCCTTTCCGGCGAGGTCATCCTGAGTGAATGTGCCGCCGTCTGTCGTCTTACCTGAAAATGACGTGAGACTGCCTGACCCTGATGCGCTTCCTTCTGACGAAGTATTCTGGTCAGTCTGCGCGCCGTCGCCTGAAGAAGACTGTTCCGTCTGCGTGTTTCCGCCGCCGGCGCTGTTTTCCTCACTTCCCCCGCAGCCCGTGGCAAAGAGCGAGAGGGCCAGAATGACCGCGAGCATAACCGCCGCCTTTTTTCTCGAAATTTTTTTCATGAAGTCTTTTTCCTTTCATCAATATGCCGTGAGGTTATTATATATCATAATGCGCCAAAATAAATAAAGGGTATAATAAAAGAGTAAGAATGGGCATGCCCCGGCCGGAGCTGTGCCTTTGCAGAGAACCGAAGGAGGGGTCTGAAATGTCATCAGCAGTAAGGTATTATTCACGTTCCGGACACACGAAGGCAGCAGCGGAAGCGATAGCGGAAGGAGCCGGGACGACAGCGGTGTCTGTGGACGACGCCGGGGCGGCACTCACCGAAAAGGTCGATGTTTTGTTCGTGGGAGGAGCGCTATACGCGTACGGGCTCGATAAACACCTGAAAGAGTATCTGAGCGGCATCGATCCCGTCATGGTCGGCAGAGCCGCGGTTTTTTCGACCGCGTGGCTTTCAAAGCACGCGCTTGATCTCATCGGGAACGCGCTGCGGGAAAAGGGGATAGAGGTCGCGGATGAGACTCTGTTCATCAGGAGCAGGCCGACAGAGGAAGACCTGAAGCGCGCCGAGGAATTCGGAAGAAAGATCAGTCAGTAGCCGCGAGGGCCGGGGGAAGCGCATTCGCCCCGGTTTTTTGATTTGCCCCGGATCCGGCCGGTGCGCCGCGTATCAGGGGGGCCTGACAGAATCCGCACTCTGTATGAAATTTTCCCGGAAAGTCAATATTCACTTGCATTATCCGGGACGAGGTCATATACTGATAATAGTTTAGCACTAAATTATTTTAGACGATGCAATCCGGCGCATTTCAGCGCACTTAAACGCAATTCAGCCTTTCGCATCTGGTGCGGCATCATCGGGGCAGCGCAGCTATGAACCTAACGCGCCAAGGGATCGTAGCATTTCAACAGGCGCTGCCTGCCGCGCCGTTAAGATATCTTTTCCGGACAGCGATTTCGATTTTACGTTTTCAGATAAAATTTTTCGTGCATTCTTTTGCGTTTAGGGCTATTCTATTAGCAAAAGGAGTTTTTGAGCATGAAAGATATATACTTAAAATTTCTCGAACAGTACTACAGGATATCGAACACGATAATCCGTTTCCAGAACATACCGCTGAGCTTCAACGGGTCGATCCCGCTCCGCCCGGCATCAATTCATCTTATCGACGAGATCCAGAACCATCCAGACGCGAACATGACCGAAATCGCGCAGAACCTCGGCATTACCAAGGGCGCTGTCTCTCAGATGGTGAAAGAACTTGAGGGAAAAGGGCTCGTAAAGCGTCAGAGGTCGGACAGGGACGGCAGAGCCATGCACTTTAAACTTACTCGTGCCGGGAAAAAGGTATACGACGGCCATGCGGCGTTCTTCAACGATCTCTACGAGCGCGTGGAAGAAAAACTCGAATCGTACTCGGTCGATGAAGTCGCTCACTTCGAAGAGATCGTATCGATAATAGAGGATATGTTCAGGCATTACAGGAAGACTAAGGGAATCTAGCCCGGTAGATCCCGCGGACTCGGCAGCCCGGTCGGGCCGTACGTGGAAGCAAGGACTAATTCGGGAAAGATAGAGATAATATAACAAAACAAAACGAACGTGATGTATCAAGGCGAGGCAGTTGCCCCGCCTTTTTCTTCAGCCTGATCCGCCGCCACGGTGTATAATATGGGCAAAGAGATATTCCACCGTTTATTTTCCGGTCAGCAGGTCCACCGCAATGCTTGATATTTTGATTCGCAACGGCGTTTATCCGGATTTCGCCTCCGGAGAGATGAGAAAGATGAACATCGGCGTCGAAAACGGAAAGATCGCCTATGTAGGCGATATTTCCCCGGATTCCAAACTCGTAATAGACGCTTCGTGGAAAGTCGTCTCGCCCGGCTTCATCGACATCCACATGCACGAGGAAAACTTCGGAACAGAAGGGAAAAAGTACGTCATAGCGCAGATGATGCTCGAGATGGGAGTCACCACGGCCGTCGGCGGCAACTGCGGACTGCAGCGCCAGAGCATCAGGGAATTCCGGAAGACGATCGACGAACTCGGCGGCAGCCCGGTAAACTACGTGATGCTCGCCGGATACAACTACTGCAGGACGAGCGCGGGCGTCGGCCACCACGAGATCCCGACGCCAGAGCAGTTCCGGCAGATCTACGCCGAACTCGAAGGTGAACTTGCGGAAGACGCTTTCGGCATTTCTTTCGGCATAGAGTACGACCCTGCGATGGACATGGACGAGATGGTAAAGGCGGTCTCGCTTTCGAAAGAGCGCGATCACATCGTATCCGTGCACGCCCGCGACGACGGCCCGAACGGCACTAAATCGGTAAAGGAAGTCATCGAACTCGGTTCCCGCATAGATCAGAAGATCCAGATCTCGCATCTGAGCAGCTGCAGCGCCATGGGATGCATGGACGATTCGCTGGAAGCCATCGACGAAGCGAAAAAGAACGGCATGAGGCTCGACTTTGACACGTATCCGTACGACGCGTTCTCCACGACTATGGGCTCGACCGTTTTTGAGGACGGATGCTTTGACAACTGGAAAGGCAAGACGTACAACGACATTCTGATCACCGGCGAGCAATATAAGGGGATGCGCTGCACTAAAGAGATATTCGAAGATGTGCGCGCGAATTACCCTTCGATGTACGCCGTAGCCTTCATGATGAACGAAAACGAGATAGCCGAAGCGATATGCGATAAAAACGGCATGATCGCCAGCGACGCCATAGTCCAGAACGGCAACGGACATCCGCGGGCCGCCGGGACTTTCCCGAGGGTCCTCGGAAAAAACGTGCGCGAGGAGAAGAAACTCCCGCTCATCACGGCGCTTGAGAAGATGACTCTCCGCCCGGCCGAACGGCTCGGACTGGAGAAAAAGGGCAGGATAGAGGTCGGCGCGGACGCCGATATCACAGTGTTCGACCCCGAAACTATAATCGACAAAGCCGATTTCATCACGTTGCGCAGGCCGGAAGGCATCTGCTGGGTCCTCGTCGGCGGAAGGATCGCGATCGCGGATGATGAGACCGTGAACGACAGGCTCGGAAGATACATCCCGTTCAGCGAAAGATGCGGATAATATGAGCGTAAGAGTGTTGAGGATCTGTGCCGTATACTTCAGCCCCGCAGGCGAAACGGGGAAGGTCTGCACTGAGTCAGCCGGGTATCTTGCGTCGGAACTCGAAAAGTGCTGCGGCAGCCGCGTCAAAATCGAATACGACGATTTCACACTTCCAAAGGATCGGAGCGTCGTACGCTGCTATAACGAAGACGACCTCGTGGTTTTCGGCGTGCCCACGTATGCCGGACGCGTGCCGAACAAGATCCTTCCGTTCATCCCGGAACTTTTCCGCGGGAGCGGGACACCCGCTGTCCCGATCGTCACGTTCGGGAACAGGGATTACGACAGTTCACTCGCCGAGCTGCGCGACACACTCGCCGCGTGCGGTTTCGTTCCGATCGCGGGAGCCGCTGTATCGTGCAGACACGCGTTCGCGGAGATCGGTACGGGACGCCCGGACGACAGAGATATCGCGATCCTGAGAAAATTTGCTTCTGACGCCGCGGAGATGCTCTGCGACGCATCTTTCGTGCCCGGAGAAGAGAAGCTTCATCTCGACGGACACGACGACGTAAAGCCGTATTACGTACCGATGAAAGCGGATGGAACGCCCGCGAAGTTCCTGAAGGCAAAACCCGTGACGGACGCCTCGCTGTGCGACGGCTGCGGGATCTGTTCCGAAGTCTGCCCCATGGGCTCAGTATCCGCCGATGACCCGGCCGTCGTCGACGGCATCTGCATCAAATGCCAGGCCTGTGTTTTGAAATGCCCGAAAAAGGCGAAATATTTCGACGATCCGGATTTTCTCTCGCACCGGGAGTATCTGGAGCGGCACTGCACGAGGCGCGCGGAGACCGAGACTTTCATCGCGTGCCATGAAAGGGAAAACTGAAATGCCGATAAACAAAGAAGTCATGAACAAAAAAATCGTGCGCGACATGGCGGAATACAGGGAAGTATTCTGGCTGAATCCTGACGTTCGGGCGTCGTGTCCGGACGACCTTCCGTACGGTATGAGCGATATAGAGGACGCAGAGGAAAGGCTCAGACGCTTTGCCCCGTATATATCAAAACAATTCCCGGAGACGAAACCTCAGGGCGGTCTGATCGAATCTCCGCTGCGCGAGATCCCGAAGATGAAAGAGGTCCTGGAAAGATCGGGTGACCAGGGGAGAATAGACGGCAGGCTTTTCCTGAAATGCGACAGCCATCTGGCCATATCCGGCTCAGTAAAAGCCCGCGGCGGCATCTACGAGGTGCTGAAATTCGCCGAGGATACGGCGATCAAAAACGGCATGCTGACCGAGACCGACGACTATTCGATCCTCGCGGAAGACAGGTTCAAAGAACTCTTCGGCAGATACAGCGTTTCCGTCGGCTCCACGGGAAACCTCGGATTGAGCATCGGCATCATGAGCGCCGCGCTGGGGTTCCGCCCGACGGTACATATGTCAGCAGACGCGAGACAGTGGAAAAAGGATATGCTGAGGGCTAAAGGCGCGGAGGTAGTGGAATATCAGGACGATTATCAGCGCGCAGTGGCCGAAGGCAGGAAACTGGCCGAATCAGACCCTATGTGCCATTTCGTCGACGACGAAAACTCTGCCGACCTCTTCCTCGGATACTCGGTCGCGGCACGCAGGATCCGCAGCCAGTTCGATGAGAACGGAGTCACTGTCGATGACGACCATCCTCTCTTCGTCTACGTGCCGTGCGGAGTCGGGGGCGCGCCGGGCGGGATCATGTTCGGATTCCGCGAAGTCTTCGGAAAGAACGCGCACGTCTTCTTTGCCGAGCCGACCCACGCGCCTTGCATGACTCTCGGGCTCGCGACGGGACTCGGGCACGACATTTCCGTCAGGGATATCGGACTCGACGGAAGGACAGAGGCCGACGGCCTTGCGGTGGGACGTCCTTCGGCTCTCGTGAGCGGGATCGCCTCCGAACTCGTCGACGGCTGCTTCACGGTGCAGGGCGAGCCTTTGTTCGGGTACCTCGCGGAGCTCGCCGACAGCGAGGGGATATTCGTCGAACCTTCGGCATGCGCCGGGTTCCCGGGGCCCGCTTTGATTTCGTCGGCAAAAGAATACCTGCGGGCAAACGGCCTTTCGGACAAAATGAAAAACGCCGCTCACGTCGTCTGGGCGACCGGCGGCGGTATGGTGCCTGAAAAAGAGATGAGGGCATATTACGAGAGGGGAAGGCGCGTCTCCGATCAGGCGGTCACTGCTCCAGGATCCATTTGATCCCCATAGCGGTGCGCAGATCGCTGTCCCTGAAATGGTTCCCCGGGTTAGAGACGTACGTCGTATCAACGCCGCGTGACGCGAAAAGTTTTTCCGTCTCGATCGTGCGCTCTTCGACCGTCCTCATCAGAGGGTGGCGCGTGCGGCTTTCTTTATCGCCTAAAGAGAAATATACATACTCCGGCTTTCCCGCGAACTCATGCGATCGCGCATATTCGAGAAAATCGGGATACCAGAGGGAACCGGACGCGCTCACCGCGCGTGAGAAGACATCGGTCTTATACAGCGTGTAGACTGCGAAAAGCCCGGAGAGTGAATATCCGGCGACCGCGCGGAAACGCGGCTTTGCCGGTATTTTTTGTTCGACAGCGGGCACGATGGTGTCTGTGAGCACGGATAAGTAGTCGTCCGCGCCGCCCGTATATTCCGGCTCATCCTTGAAGAGAGGCGGCATCGGCCACGGCGACATCTCCACGTTCCAGTAGACTCCACTTACGGCGGCCAGAGTGCAGTCCGGCGCTCCCGACTTCTTCATCGCTTCGAAGACAGCCTCGCCTTCTCCCTCGAATGTGTTCAGATATATGACGGGGCTTCCCGGCGCGCCGGTAAAAATCTCAATTGTTTTTCCTCCCGCGCTGATCTGAGTTTTCTCGCTCATTTCCATGCCTCCGGATGCTTCAAACGTTCTTCTTTCCCGAACCAGGGTCATCGAACAGCCGATCTGTATCAGCCGTATACTTTATTCGTTCCCCGCGATATCGGTTTTTACACGCTCGATCTCGCCGTTTTTCGCAACCCTTGAACGATCCGATCTAAAAATATTTAAAAGCACGCCCGCACGCCTGCGGGAAGGCGGGATTAGTATGATATAATATTTACAATCGTAGCTTTTCTCAGACGGTGCTTTATCTACCGCACTTCGCATGATCCGCGGAAGCCCGCGGAAGGAGGAGAAAAATGGCTGTCACAGATAATACAGGCTCAAAGACTATCATCTTCAACGCGATCCCTGGAACTATCGAGGAATTCAAAGCTCTTCCGGAAGCGCAGCTGGCTTCACCTTACGATACGGCGGCTCTCACGATGCTGGCTCTGTATCTGTTCCCGACAAACAAGGATCTGTGTTTTAAGGCGCTCGACTTTCTGCGCAGCCCTCGTCCGATAACAGAGCGCGACAGGCAGTTCGTATCCGACAGGTTAAGAGGCAAGGAGTACATGCTCGGTTCGTACTTTGCCGGGGCAGCTCAGGATAACGGATATAAGCCTTCCGAGCCGCTCACGATAACCATCCGCAGCGGGAACCGCACGACGAACGACGACACCATGACCGTTCTGAACGTCACTTCCAGCGGCTGCGATCCTGAAGCCGCCGCCAGGCCGCTCACGCTCCGTCTGGCAAAGGACGGCAAGTGGTACGCGTGGGAGTATTCCAGCGTCATGCTCGGGATCAAACAGCCGGCTTCAGCCGACCCGTGGGCATAGGCAGGCATAGAGGAAAAGATTCGGAAACTTAACGGAACGAAGGGAGCAGAGCATGGAATTCAAAGATTTCCCCGAAGTAAAACGCAATTTCGGATTCGGCTGCATGAGGCTGCCGATGGTGGAAACAGACAATAAAGATAAGGACGGGAACCCGGAGAAGGCCGTCGACATCGAGCAGTTTAAGGAGATGGTCGACTATTTCCTCGACAGCGGGTTCAACTATTTCGATACAGCGCACGTATATCTGAACGGAAAGTCAGAGACGGCGCTCAAGGCGGCTTTGACGTCGCGCTACGGCAGGAATGAGTACGTCCTGACGAATAAACTTACAGGCTCATGCTTCAACAAGGAAGAAGAGATAAGGCCGCTGTTCGAGTCACAGCTTGAGGCTTGCGGCGTGGAATATTTCGACTTCTACCTGATGCACTCTCAGAACGCAAAGGTCTTCGAGAAATTCAAGGCCTGCCGCGGATACGAGACCGCCTTCGAACTGAAGAAAGAGGGCAAAGTGCGTCATGTAGGTCTTTCGTTCCACGACACTCCGGAGGTCCTCGACAAGATCCTGACGGAGTATCCGGAGATCGAGATCGTACAGATACAGTTCAACTATTACGATTACGACGATCCTTCAGTCCAGAGCCGCGGCGTCTATGAGGTCGCCAGAAAGCACGGCAAGCCGCTTATCATCATGGAACCGGTCAAGGGAGGCAACCTCGTGAACCTGCCTCCGGAAGCGCAGAAGATCTTCGATGAACTGCACGGCGGCTCCAATGCCAGCTACGCCATCCGCTACGCAGCGGGGTTTGACGGTATGAGGATGGTGCTCTCCGGGATGAGCGACATGGATCAGATGCGCGACAACGTCTCGTTCATGCGTGATTTCAAGCCGCTTAACGACGACGAACAGAAGGCGGTCTCGAAGGTCGTGGAGATCTTCCGCGGCATGGACCTGATACCGTGCACAGGCTGCAGCTACTGCATCGAGGAGAATAAATGCCCGATGAACATCCAGATACCCGATCTCTTTGACGCCATGAATCAAAAGACGGCATTCGGCGATAAAAAGCAGGAGCGCTTCTTCAGTCAGTTCTATACGGGGAACGGCAAAGGCAAGCCGAGCGAATGCGTAAAGTGCGGAGGCTGCGAAAACGTATGCCCTCAGCACCTTCCGATCCGCGAGCTCCTGGAGAAGGTCGCGGCTGAGTTCGAATAAAAGGCCCGGGCAGAGTTCGGAAAAGGCGAACAAAACGAAAGGAAAGACAGATGGCTGACGAAAAAAACAGAAAACCGGGAACAGGCTCAAGCGTCAGGAATATGACCCTGACCGCAATGTTCCTCGCGATTGGAATGATCCTGCCGTTCTTTACGGGACAGATCCCTCAGATCGGCAGCATGCTTCTGCCGATGCATCTCCCTGTTTTCCTCTGCGCGCTTATCTGCGGATGGAAGTACGGAGTTGTGATGGCTTTCATACTGCCGCTCTTCAGGTCCGCGATATTTACCATGCCTCCGATGTATCCCGTCGCGGTAGCGATGGCCTTCGAACTTGCGACGTACGCGCTGGTGGCCGGACTGCTGTATGAGAGATCCCGCTGGCAGTGCGTGAAAGCCCTGTATAAGTGCATAATCATCGCGATGCTGGCCGGACGCGCCGTCTGGGGCGTCGCCATGCTGATACTGCTCGGGATCAAAGGCAACCAATTCACGTTTCAGGCTTTCCTCTCCGGAGCGTTCATCAACGCGATACCGGGGATCGTTATCCAGTTGATACTCATCCCTGTCATAATGGTGGCGCTCGACAGAGCCAAGCTCGTTCCGTTCAGACGCGAGAAAAACGCCGTAAAAACGGTGCGCGCGTAGATATCACGCATATGAGCGCGCCGAACGATCATGGCGGTATGGCCGGCAAAATGGAAATAAAGGACATAGTATCCGAAATATCGTCCCGGGCGGACGAACTTCTGCGCGGCAGAGACAGAATGATCATCGCTATAGACGGAAGGTGCGCATCGGGCAAAACAACCGCTGCCAGAGCACTGGCAAGCGCAATGAATAAAAAGTACGGTGCGTCTATCTTTCATATGGACGATTTTTTCCTGCGCCCGGAGCAGCGCACCGAAGAGCGTCTGGCGGAGCCGGGCGGCAACGTCGATAGAGAGCGCTTCCTGAACGAAGTCCTGCTTCCCCTCAGCCGGGGGAAGGCTTTTTCGTATCGCCCGTTCGACTGCTCGACGTTCAGCCTGCTTGCTCCGGTCAAAGCCTTTCCTTCGCGTGTGAACATAGTCGAGGGCTCATACTGCTGCCATCCCGATCTCTTCGGATATTACGATCTCCGCGTTTTCATGGACGTCAGCCCGGAGGTCCAGCGGCAGAGGATCGCCTCCAGAGATCCTGAAAAATTTGATGCGTTCGAGTCAAAGTGGATCCCTCTCGAGGAAAAGTATTTTGCCGCCTTTGACGTCCCGCGTAAGTGCAAAATGATTTTTGATACCTCACTTTTCTCTTTTTGAATAGCACATTGCAGAATTGATATTGTACATCCGTATTTTGACGTGCGATAATATGCTCAAGAAATCGAAGATACAGACGATGCCGGGAACATCCCGCGGCTTCGGCGGGACCGGCCGCTATTCAGAAAGGACAGGTTACATGATATGAAAACTTCACGCAGATTTTTTAGGATCATTTGCATCGGGCTGATCCTGGTTCTGGCTCTGGCGCTCGCCGGCTGCGGATCGGGCGGAAGCGGGGACTGCGGCGCAGACTATCGCCGAGACGCTCGGCGCTGATACTTTCGTCATCACTCCTAAGGAGCCTTACACGTCGGAAGACCTCAACTACAATAACGCTGACAGCCGCGTATCGAGAGAGCACGAAGACGAATCGCTCCAGGATCAGGTCGAACTTGAGACTACAGAGGTCCCGGACTGGGATCAGTACGACACGGTATTCTTCGGATATCCGATCTGGTGGGGAAACGCCGCTTGGCCTGTCAACCAGTTCGTGACGTCAAACGACTTCACAGGAAAGACTGTGATCCCGTTCTGCACGTCCGCGTCATCGGGGATAGGCGACAGCGGCAGACTTCTTGCAGAAAAGGCGGGAACCGGCGACTGGCAGGAGGGAATGAGATTCTCATCCGGCGCAGGCGCCGACGAGATCGCCGAATGGGCTTCGCAGTACGCAGGCAATTAGTCTGCCGTCTGCGGGCAGAAAATACACCACAGCCGGATACGGCGGAAAATGCGGCAAAACGATATGACGGACATAAATGAGGAAATGCGCTACTTCGCGGAGTTCGCGGAATGCGGGACTTTGACGGAGGTCGCCGAAAAATTCAATATCTCACAGCCCACGATCACCAGGGCGATGAAAAAAGTCGAGGACGAGTTCGGCGTTCCGCTCTTTGACAGGACGAAGAACAGCATAAGACTGAACGAAAACGGAAAGGTCGCGGCCCGCGAGGTCTCTCTTCTACTGAAGCAGACCGAGGAGATGTTCGAACGCGTCAGGGCGTACGATAAGTCTAAGCGGACGATCTCGGTCGGGACCGCGGCGGCCGTGCAGCTGCCTGACCTCGTGGCCAGGATGGGCACGCTTTATCCTGAAAAGGCGATCTCGATGGAGCAGAAGCTTCCTTCCGAACTGGTCGACGGCTTTCAAAGAGGCATCTACCAGATGATAATCCTCCCCGCGGGAGCGGATAAGGTAAAGGAAGGTTTTGCCGTCGAGGGGTGCAGGACCCGCGTCATAGGCGAGGAGCATCTGATGTTCGCCCTCCCGAAATGTCATAGATTCGCGCGGCGTAAATCTCTTTCGCTCTCCGAGATGGATGGCGAAAACATGCTGCTCTTTTCCAGGATCGGGTTCTGGGAGCAGATAGCGCGCCGGAAGATGCCGCATTCGCGTTTTCTGGTGCAGAGCGACAGATACACGTTCGCGGAACTCATCGCTAATTCAGTGCTGCCGTGCTTTACGACCGACATGGCGGCGTCCGATACCGATCAAAGCATGCAGGCGCGCGTAAAGGTCCCCGTCTCTGATCCGGAGGTGAACGTGACGTACTATCTGGTGTGCAGAAACTCGGATTTCCCGCAGTTCAGGGCTTTGTTCGAATAGCCCGCAGATCTACGGCAGATAAACATCGATGATCAAATATGATCGAAAAGCAAAGATATCAGGAGGAATCGATATGGAAACTGTAAAACTCAACAACGGGAAGGAGTGCCCGGTAATAGGGATCGGAACGTTCACTTTCTCGCCGGCCGACGCCGAGAACAGCGTCATAGAGGCGTTGAAGGCAGGATACAGGCTCGTCGACACGGCTAACGCATACGTTAATGAGCGCGCTGTCGGACGCGGAATGAAGGAGAGCGGCGTGAAGCGCGAGGACGTTTTCCTCTCGACAAAACTCTGGCCCAGCGAGTACGAAAACCCGGACGCGGTAGACCAGACCCTGGAGCGCCTCGGCACAGACTACGCAGACCTTCTCTACATCCACCAGCCTGCCGGGAACTGGCTCGCCGGCTATCGTCTGCTCGAAAAGGCATACAGGGAAGGAAAGGCAAAGAGCATCGGGATCTCGAACTTCGAAGGAAAATACCTCGACGAGCTTCAGACTGAATGGGAGATAGTCCCGCAGTTCATGCAGGTCGAGTGCCATCCGTACTACACGCAGAAGGAACTCAGAAAAGCGCTCGATAAATACGGCATCCGCCTCATGTCGTGGTATCCTCTCGGCCACGGTGACAGATCGCTGATCGATGAGCCTGTCTTTGCCGAGATCGGAAAGAAATACGGAAAAACCCCGGCACAGGTGATCCTCAGATGGCACACGCAGATGGGATTCGTCGTGGTCCCGGGCAGCCGCAGCGTAGAGCACATCAAAGCCAACCTCGACATTCTCGACTTCCGCCTCACGGAGGAGGAGATGAGCGCCATAGCGAAACTCGATAAGAACGCGAGGTACTATTACCGCACGGACGAGCAGCTCGACCAGTACGCTTCGATCAAGCCGCAGTACGAAGAAAAGTAGGCGGAGGGTTCCTGTCGGCTGCATACTGGCGATCAGACACATGCGTAAAAAAGCCGGACAGACGCCGGAGAATAGTTATTCATTTTTTGTAATTTTTCATAAAAATTCCCCATAAAGTTCGTTTAAGTGATACAATAACAAATACGGCTGTCATCTGCCGAAACGGAAAGGCGTGTTTTGCTATGATGAAAATCGGAATGCTCGGATGCGGAACTGTAGGCAGCGGCGTCCTCGAAACTGTCAGCAGAAGGTCTGACATGGCGATAAAAGGGATACTCACGCGGGGCCCTCACCCGGAACTCGGAAAACTTTCGGTCCGTGAGCCTGAAGCGATATTAGACGACCCTGAGATCGACACGGTCGTCGAGGTCATGGGCGGTACAGAGCCCGCGCTCGACTACGTCAGGCGCGCGCTCGCAAACGGCAAAAACGTCGTCACAGCGAACAAACAGATGATCGCGGAGGCTTACGCGGAGCTCGTGTCTTCCGCGGAAGAGAACGCCGTCGCGCTGAGGTGCACCGCGGCGGTCGGCGGCGGGATCCCGTGGCTCGTGAACCTGAGCCGCGTCGCGGAAATGTATCAGGTCAGGAGTTTCAGCGGGATCATGAACGGCACGACGAACTTCATCCTTGACGCTATGACGTCTGGCGGACGGGATTTTGTGGACGCGCTCGCGGAGGCGCAGAGGCTCGGGTACGCCGAGGCGGATCCTTCCGCTGACGTGGACGGCCTCGACGCGCTGCGCAAATGCGTGATATCGGCGAATATCGCCTTTGGCGGCGTCTTCTCCGAGAAGGACGCCCTGGCGGAGGGCATCAGATATATCATGCCGGAGGATATAAAGACCGCGGGCGAGCACGGGATGACGTGCAGGCTCATTGCAGAGGGCATCAGGACTGCGTCTGGCGCGGCTTTGTTCGTACAGCCGGAATTCCTCCCGGCGGGCAGGATAGAGGCATCCGTAAGGAAGAACTTCAACCTGATCTCGCTCGAGAGCGTGGAGACGGGAACGATGAGTTTCTACGGTCAGGGAGCCGGAAAATATCCTACGGCGGCGAACGTCGTCGCGGATCTGATAGCGGTGCGGGACGGAGCGAAGGGCTTCTACACGAAGAGTCTCAAGGCTCTGCCGGTCGAAAACGGATCGGAGACGATGCGCTGGTATTTCAGGACGGATGAGGAGGCAGGAATGCCTGCCGAAGCCGTCGCCGAAAAATGGGGCGCCGGAGTGCTGACCGGACCGCTTTGCGTTTCGGAGGCGCACGCTCTGGCCAAAGAATTAAGAAAGTCAGGCAGTAACGTTTTTTTCGCCGGAGTAAGGGGATAGCGAAGCGCGAAAAATCCGGGGAAGACAGCAAAGATCAAACAGATCACACCGATCGAAAAAATATTACAAAGGGGTTTTAGAGAAATGCTTAAAGTAGCGAAGTTCGGCGGTTCGTCGATGGCGGACGCCGGGCAGTACAGAAAAGTGAAGGATATCATCCTTTCCGATCCGAGCCGCAGGGTAGTCGTCGTTTCGGCGGCGGGCAAGAGAAACAAGGACGATCATAAAATAACCGATCTCCTTTATCTCTGCTATTCACACGTAAAATACGGCGTGGATCCGTCCGAGATCTTCGACATGATAGCCGAAAGATACAGGGGGATATGCAGCGAACTCGGCCTGAGTTTTGATATCGAGAAAGAACTTTCGGAGCTTCGCTCTTCTCTGAAAAAAGGCGTGGAACTGGACTGGCTCGTCTCCCGCGGCGAATATTTCTCCGCGAAAATGCTCGCCGACTACATCGGGTATGATTTTGTCGACAGCACGGAATGGGTCAGATTCAGGCTCGACGGCACTCTCGACAAAGAAAGTTCCTACGCGTCGCTCCGCGCGATCGCCAGCCGGCTGAACGTAGTCGTGCCGGGATTCTACGGAGCTCTTCCTGACGGCAGGATCAGACTGATGTCGCGCGGGGGAAGCGATATCACGGGCGCACTGGCCGCGGCGGCGCTCTGCGCGGACGTTTACGAGAATTGGACGGACGTATCGGGAATACTCAGGGCGGACCCGAGGATAGTGCCCGATCCGGAAACCATCAGGCACCTCACGTACCCGGAGCTGCGCGCTCTCTCTTACATGGGAGCCGACGTGCTGCACGAGGCGTCGATCACCCCGGTGCGGGAAAAGCGCATACCGCTAAAAATACTCAACACGAATGATCCTTCTGACGAGGGGACCGTGATAATGGAAAAGTTCGAGGAGAACATCGGCGACAGGAATCTTCTCACCGGGATAGCCGGACGCCGCGATTTCACGCTCGTCACGATCAAGATAAGCGGCATGTCGGGAAGGCCGGGCGTTTTCTGCGAACTGCTCGAGCCGTTCGCGGAAGCCGGGATAAACGTGGAGCACGTGACCACCGGCATAGATTCGGTGTCGTTCGCGATCTCGTCCGATATCAACCGTACGTCGTTTTACGGCATCCTGGGAGAGATAGAAAATAACCTCGAGCCTGACGGCATAGAGGTGAACGAGGGGATATCTCTCGTCGCCGCGGTCGGCAGAAGGATGTGTTTTGTTCCCGGCTCGTCAGGGGCTTTGTTCGACGCACTCGGCAAAAACGGGATAAACGTGAGGCTCATCACGCAGGAGCCGGAGGAAGTTTGTATCATCGTAGGTGTGAACAATGAGGACTTTGACAGGTGCGTGCGGGTCATCTACGACTCGCTCGTAAGGAAAATCGTCAAATAAAGGGGTAATGGTGAAATGAACGGAAACAGCGTAAATAACGGTTCTAACGGATACAAGGTAGGCATCCTCGGGGCAACCGGGATGGTTGGCCGCGAGATGTGCAGGATCCTCCGCGAGAGGAATTTCCCGGTGTCTGAACTCCGCCTGTTCGCGAGCGGACGAAGCGCCGGAACAGAGTTGGATCTCGGCGGTATGAAAGCAACTGTCAGGGAAACGACGGAAAACTCGTTCGACGGGCTCGACATCGTACTCGGCGCCGCGGAAAACGACGTCGCCAAACGTTTCGCCCCGGCGATACGCAGATCAGGTGCCGTATTTATCGATAATTCAAGCGCATTCAGACTCGACCCGGACGTACCTCTCGTCGTGCCGGAGATAAATCCGGAGGACGTGAAACTCCAGAAAGGGATCATAGCCAATCCTAACTGCACGACGATCATTTCCTGCACGGCAGTGAACGCCCTGAATTCGGTGAGCCAGATAACGTCGATGATAGCGTCCTCGTATCAGGCCGTTTCCGGCGCCGGCGCGGGCGGCCCGGTCGAGCTCATGGAAGAGGTAAAAGCAGGCCTCGAGGGCAGGACCGTGAAGCCCGAGGTATTTAAAAAGCAGATAGCGTATAACGTGATAGCGCAGATAGGCGGCGAGCAGTACGAGGGATATACTTCCGAGGAGATGAAGCTGCAGAACGAGGGACGGAAGATCATGCACCTCCCGGATCTGAAGGTCAGCTGCACGTGTGTGCGCGTGCCGGTCGTACGCAGCCACAGCGTATCGATAGAACTGAGAACAAAAGAAAAGATCACCGTCGAAAAGGCGCGCGAGGTGATTGCGTCTGCACCCGGCGTTAAACTCGTCGACGATCTGGCGAACGACATCTGCCCGACGCCGCTTGACACGAGCAACCAGGATCTCGTGTACGTAGGGAGGATCCGCCGGGACCTCGTATATGACGACGGACTGTGCATCTGGTGCTGCGGCGATCAGGTCCGCAAGGGAGCCGCTACGAACGCCGTCCAGATCGCGGAGATACTGATCGGGAGATAAAAGAAATATAAAAGCGCGGCGCAGGCCGGGCCCGGGAGACGGTCCGATCGACGCCGCGTTTCTGTTTCTATCAGCGCGGCGTTTCTGGCTCTTTCGACGCCGCGTTTCTGTTTCGATCAGCGTCGCGTTTCTAACTCTGCTGCATCGAGTCTTTGATCGAATCGGCAAGCGAGTCGAGTTCTTCTTCTTTGTCGCCGCCGAGATGCGAAGCCACGGACAGGCGTTCGTTCAGGACGGTTATCTGTTTCATCTCTTCATCCAGGAACTTATACATCAGATCGCCCGACGTGATCGCCCACGATCCGTTTTCGATGAGCGCGAACGTGCGGTTCTGCACGTTCAGAGCCTTCATGTCCTCGAGGAAATCAAGCATAGGCGGAAATATCCCGAGATTATACGTCACGGACGCCAGTACGACGTGGCTGTATTTGAATACGTCCGAGATCAGATACGAGACGTGCGTGCTCGAAACGTCGCGGACCTGGACGTTTGTCACGCCCTTCTGCACGAGTTTGGAAGCGAGCGCCTGCGCGGCCTGCTCGGTGTTGCCGTACATGGACGCGTAAACGATCAGGACGCCTTTTTCCTCCGGCTCGTACGTCGCCCAGTGCGTGTATTTGTCGAGGAGATAGCCGAAGTCGTTTCTCCAGACGAGTCCGTGGAGCGGGCAGATGTATTTGATGTCTCCGAGGTGAGGCTCGGCCTTCTTCAGAAGTTTTCTGATGTGAGGACCGTATTTGCCGACGATGTTCGTAAGGTAGCGCCTGTTGGATTCGATCCAGTCGTGGTCGTAATCGACTTCGTCATTGAAGAGTTTGCCGTCGAGCGCTTTGAACGATCCGAATGCGTCCGCGGAGAACAGGACGCCGTTTGTCACGTCGAACGTGACCATAGGCTCAGGCCAGTGGACCATCGGAGCGGTGAGGAAAGCTACCGTGTGATCGCCGAAACTCATCGTGTCGCCGTCTCCGACCGTCACTGTTTCGTGGCCTTCGGCGCTGAATCCGAACTGCTTCATTATCATGAAACCCTTTTCGGTGCTGACGACTTTTGCCTTAGGATAGTGATCGAGCACGACCTGAAGCGACGCCGCATGGTCAGGCTCCCAATGATCGACCACGACCACGTCCAGGTCTCTGCCGGCGAGCAAGTGCTCCAGATTCTCCATCATCTGACGGCACGCGTCCCAGTCGACCGTGTCAAACAGGACCGTCTGCTTGTCGAGCAGCACGTATGCGTTATAGCTGACTCCTTCCGGAATAGGGTGGATGTTCTCGAACAAAGCGAGCCTGTGGTCGTTTGCGCCGATCCAGTAAAGACCGTCTGTTATTTCCCGTACGTTATACATTTAATGCCTCCTGTTCTGCATATGATTCGAAGTTTGAACGTTTATCGCGTATATCGCTGACCGGCGCGCCTCACGCTTCCTCGAAGTTCGTCTTCGGTTCGGCGCAGTTAGGGCATACCCAGTCTTCAGGCAGATTCTCGAAGAGCGTACCCGGAGCGACGTCCGCGGAAGGATCTCCGATCATCGGGTCATATTCGTATCCGCAGCCGTCGCAGACCATGATCTTATACGGCGGTCTCTCTTTCTTCGGTGTGGCGCGTCTTACCTTCTTCATAGGCGGGGCAGGCTTCTTTTCGCCTGTGCCGAGCGCTTCGGTGAGGACAGGGAGTATCTCGTTCAGATCTCCGACGATGCCGTAATCGCAGTTCTTGAAAATCGGCGCGTTCGCGTTTTTGTTGATCGCGACTATCGTTCCGGCGTCTATGATGCCCTTCAGATGCTGGATGGCGCCTGAGATGCCGCACGCGATGTAGAGATTGCCGCGGAACTTCTGGCCGGACATGCCGACGTAGCGCTCGATCGGGACGTACTGCAGAGTCTCTGCAACAGGCCTCGATGAACCGATGGCCGCTCCAGCGGCGTGCGCGAGGTCCTCGATAAGTTTCATGTTCTCTTTGCTGCCGATCCCTTTGCCGGCGGAGACTACGCGCTCAGCCTGAGTGATCGGAGTGTCGGCCGGGATGCCGACGGTGAAGTCGTATCCGTCCGACTTCAGAGCGGCGACGAGTTCGTCGACCTTTTCCTTTGCCGTTCCGGACTTGTAGATGATCTTTTTGCGCGGACCGGTGATGTTCTTTCTGGCCTGTCCGGTGAACGCCGCGACCGTCTGCTTAGGCGGTTTGCCGAGGAGAGCAGAGGATACCACGACGCGCATGATCTCGTTGGTGCCCTCGTAGATCTGGGTGATCTTAGCATCGCGGTACATGCGCTCTACGTCCATGCCCTTCAGGTAGCCGTTGCCGCCGAAGATCTGGATCGCTTCCTGTGTGGTTTTCACAGCCGTGTCAGAAGCGAAAGCCTTTGCCATTGCGGCTTCTGCACTGTAAGGCTCGTGTGCTTCCTTAAGTTCGGCCGCGCTGTAGACGAGCATTCTCGCGGCGCGGATCTGTATGGCCATGTCGGCGATCTTGAACGATATCACCTGCTGGAAGGCGACCGGTTTCCCGAACTGTTCTCTGTCCAGCGCGTATTCTTTGCAGCTCTCGAAAGCTCCCTGCGCGATGCCGAGCGCCTGCGAAGCGATCCCGATGCGTCCGCCATCGAGGGTGGCCATCGCGATCTTGAAGCCCTGCCCTTCTGAGCCGAGCAGGTTTTCCTTAGGGACCTTCACGTCCTCAAAGAGAAGCTGCGAAGTGGCGGAAGACCTGATCCCCAGCTTATCGTAATGGTCTCCGATCGTGAAACCCTTCATGCCTTTTTCGACTATGAAGGCGCTTATCCCCTTTGTTCCGATTCCCGGAGTTGTCACGGCAAATATGATATATGTGTCGGCTTCGCCACCGTTCGTGATGAATATCTTTTCGCCGTTTAGAACGTAGTGGTCTCCTTCGAGGACAGCCGTCGTCTCCGTGCCGCCCGCGTCAGATCCGGCGTTAGGCTCGGTCAGGCCGAAGGCGCCGATCTTTTCGCCTTTGGCGAGAGGGACGAGATATTTCATTTTCTGCTCTTCGGTCCCATAAGCATAGATTGGCCAGCTGCCGAGCGAGGTGTGCGCGGATACGATCACGCCCGTGCCTCCGTCGACGCGCGAGAGTTCTTCCACGACGATGGCGTAGCTCAGCACGTCCAGGCCTGCGCCGCCGTATTTCTTAGGGTAGGGGATCCCGAGCCAGCCGCGCCTGCCGATCTTTTCGATCACTTCACGCGGGAACTTGTTTTCACGATCCCACTGGAAAGCGTAAGGCTTTACTTCTTTTTCCGCGAACTCGCGGACTTCCGCTCTTAGTTTTTCCTGTGCTTCGGTGCATGTAAAAAGCATAAAAACCTCCTTGTGCCGTTTGATATCGAGTGCCCGCGGGCTGCCGCGGACGATGATGGCGTTAAAGTGGACTAAAGTTGATACTTTCTATCCATATTTTCATAACAGTATGTTATGCTTTTGGACAGTAATTGTCAATTTAATTGTCGCTGAATTCGTGAAATATGACAAAACAGGAGGATCCGACGAGACCAAATTAAGAGTTTGTAATAACGGCATTATCAAAGACGGCGCCGAGGCTGCAGGCCGGCACGGATACGCAGGCGCTCTAAGTCAGAAGAGACAGCGGATATGCGGGTGCCCAGGCAGAAGAGGAAAAAGAAAGCGGTGTGCCAGGAGAGAGGACACGCCGCAAATGTGAAGTGATTTGTATTTTGTTGGGTCAATTATAGTATGCTTAAGAGAATTGTCTTAAACCACATAATCAAGTTGATCAGTTCCCTGCCTCCGCGTTCGCTTTCTTTGCTTTGGCCTGCGCGGACAGCGTCTTGAAAGAGGTGACCGCGAGTACTACCGCCAGAGCTACGAGGATGATAGCGAGAACGGCCTGTACGTATGACCATCCGTCGACCGGATTGGAGAGTTTGGCCGTGATCGTCTGGATCAGCGAGCAGATCGTCACGCAGAGCATGAAGACCATAGGGACGTAGAACATCTTGTTGTTGCGTCCGATCTTTCCGAGCCATGCGCAGACTGCGAGGAGTCCGAGCGCGGCAAGGAGTTGGTTTGATGCTCCGAAGAGCGGCCATATCTTCGTGTAGCCGGTCATGCCCAGAGCGATGCCCAGGACTACGGTGATGAGGGTCGCGACGAACGGATTGCAGAGGACTTTCTTCCAGCCTTTTGCGTCTTTCACGGTCTCACCCTCGTCGAGCCAGAATTCCTGGAACATGTAGCGGGCGAGTCTGGTCGCCGTATCGAGCGACGTGAGGCAGAATACGGAGACTGCCAGGACGAGCATCTGATACATCACGTTCTGGACCTTTTCGCTTGAGAAGGTGCCGAGCATGCTCGAGATGCCTGACGCGAACACTGCCGTCGGGGAAGCGAGCTCGGATTCTGTTTTGCCGACTCTGGCCCAGACGTATCCTACAGCGCAGAGGCTGATGACAGCGACAGCGCACTCGATGAGCATAGCGCCGTAGCCGATAGGCTTTGCGTCTTTTTCGTTATCTATCTGCTTTGCCGTCGTACCTGAGGAGACCAGCGAGTGGAATCCGGAGATAGCGCCGCACGCGATCGTTACGAACAGAGCAGGGAATACGGTGCCCGTTGTGAACAGTCCGTTGCCCTTGAATTCAGAAGCGCCCCACGCAGGGATGTCGAGATTGCCGTTGCCGGTGATCGTGGCTCCGATGATGCCGACTACAGATACGGCGATCATGAAGTAGAGCAGGAACGAACTGAGGTAGTCACGAGGCTGGAGCAGGATCCAGACCGGCGTGACCGACGCTACCAGAATGTAGGCTCCGAGCAGCCACATCCACGCTGAGTAAGACAGAGCGATAGGGTGGAAATTCAGTCCAATGAGGACGATCACCACGATGCCGATAACACCGATGACCGTGGCAGGCCCTATGTTCATGTTCTTCCTGTAGACGAGGAAGCCGAAGAGGATAGCCAGCAGAATGAACAGCAGCGAAATCATTGCGGTGGACTCGTTAGCTTCAAGCGCCGCGCCTTCCAGCGCTTTGCCGGCCGCGTTCGTGGTACCGAACGTGCTTGCGACGATGGACGCAAAGGCGGCTACTACCAGAAGAAGCGTAACGAACGAGAAGACGATGAACAGCCTCTTCGCTTTGACGCCCATGGAGTCGGCGATGACTTCACCGATGGACTGGCCTTTATGACGGATCGATGCGAAAAGCGCGCCGAAGTCGTGCATTCCGCCGAAGAAAATGCCTCCGACCAGGATCCATAGAAGCACAGGGACCCATCCGAATACGGCTGCCTGAATAGGCCCGTTGATAGGTCCCGCGCCGGCGATGGACGAGAAGTGGTGTCCCATGAGGACAGGAGCTTTAGCCGGTACGTAGTCGACACCGTCTTCCATGGTATGAGCAGGTGTCGGCCTCGATGGATCGATGCCCCACTGTTTTGCCAGCCACCCTCCGTAGAAGATGTAGCCCAGCACGAGGACAACGATCGCAACAATTAAGATCAATGCTGCGTTCATATTATGAATACCCCTTTCATAATAATAAATAGAAATAATTACCTTATGCCAACGGGCTCAGGCGTCGCGCCATATAGCTCGTTAAAGCCTTTTCTGCCGTGTTCGAGATCCTCGAACGTCTTCTCGAAACTCTTCCTGACCGCTCCGGCGGCTTTGTCGGTGTAGACCTTTCCTCCCGCCAGATCGACGACTATGAGTCTGCCGCGCGAGAAACCTCTGATGCTGAACATGTAGCCGCGGTCAAATGAAAATTTCCTTATCGCCCTGACAGCGTCCGCGGTGACGCCGCGTCGGGCGAGGACGGCGAAGTTCAGGATGGAACTCATGTGGTCCTTTTCCGGATACTTCTTTCCGTGCCTCACAAGTTCGGGCTCCATGAAGTCCTCTATGACTGAGCGCGCCTTTTCGACCGTCTCCGGAGTGCATGTGTCCTCGATAGTGAAGAGGATGTGCTCGGTGCGCTTTGCCGTCCAGAGATTGGCCTTTCTCGACAGGACGTATTTCTCATCCTGCTCAGCGAAGAACCCGTAGGCGGGGAACGTACGTCCGGCTGCGCTGAACTCTTTGGTGATGTCGAAGTATGCCGCGTATTTCGCGATTATGTGGTCCAGATACGTCTGTGGATCTCTGATGTCGGCCATGTCCTGACGCGCTTGTTTCTGCGCTTCTCCTTTCCTTAAGGCGATCGTGCCGCCGTTCTGTATACACGATATGATAATACCGGTAAAAACGGATTTCAAGAGTTTTTTGTTAGATTAACAACAAAAAAATTATAAAATATTTGTGCAGAATCACATATAATCATGCTGAAGGCGAATTTTACGGGCGTTTTCGCTGACAAAATTCGGATTTTCTGGGCCTCATAGTCAGAGCACATATTTTTCACTCGCGATGTCGCTGTTTTGGTACAATATCAATTGAGAAAAAACGAGATCCGAAAGGGCGGAACGGTAAAAGATGAACGACAGCACGAACGACAGCACGAACGAAATGATCGATACGGAAAAGAAGCCGGCTGAGGCCGGGAACAAAACGATGCATGGCGCGCCGATCCTGAAGAGCAGAAAATTCCTGTACATGACGGAATTCTTTTCGGGGATGTCCGTAATGGCGGCGGAACTCGGGGCGAGCAGGCTCCTGGCGCCGTATTTCAGCTCTTCTCAGATCGTCTGGACGATAATAATCGGAACGATAATGATCGCCATGGCGCTGGGGAACATATACGGAGGTCGCAGCGCAGACAGAAGACCCGATCCCGACAGGCTGTATCTGAGGATCCTCGCGGCGGGGATCTGGCTCGCTCTGATACCAGTTCTCGGCAAATACGTCATCGTGGGTATCTCGGGTCTCGTGATCCTGTCCGTCTCCGGAGCGTATCTCGTCTGGGCCGCGCTGGCCGCGTGCCTAGTCGTGTTCGTATTTCCACTCTTCCTGCTCGGGACTGTCACACCTTCGCTGGCAAAGTACACTACGGAGAGCCTCGAGGAGAACGGCCGCGTCATTGGCAGACTGGGAGCCGCAAACACGGTCGGCAGCATCATCGGCACTTTCACTCCTACGTTCGTGACGATCCCGGCTGTCGGAACGAGCGTGACATTTTTGATATTCGCCGGGATCCTGATACTTCTCTCCGCTGTATATTTCCTGAGCATTAAAAGGCACAGAACGCGCATTTGGATATTCGCGGCGATATTCGCCGTCTGCTGCGTGTCCGGAAGGTCTGACAGCTTCGCTTTCTGGGAGAAGGACCTCGCGTACGAGGGGGAATCGGTCTACAACTACCTGCAGGTGAAGGAAGACGACGATTCGGTCGCGCTTTCGACCAACGTGCTCTTCGGCGTGCAGTCCGTCCTCATGAAGAACGATAGTCTGACCGGAATGTACTATGACTACGCGATGGCCGCGCCTCTGATGACAGGAAAGGACCCCGCCGACGTCGATGTTTTGATCCTCGGGATGGGTACCGGAACGTACGCGACGCAGTGCAGGCGCTTTTTCGGAACAAAAAATATCGAAGGCGTGGAGATAGACGATAAGATAACCGACCTGGCGCACGAGTATTTCAAACTGTCGGACGACGTACCCGTCACGACGTGCGACGGACGCGCTTTCATCGCTCTCACGGACGAAAAATACGACGTCATAATGGTCGACGCGTATCAGGATATAACGATCCCGTTCCAGATGTCGTCGGTCGAATTCTTCGAACTCGTCAGAGATCACCTGGTCCCGGGCGGAGTCATGGTCGTGAACATGAATATGAGAAACGAGGGAGAGGACGGGATAAATCAATACCTCACGGATACGATATCATCCGTGTTCCCGGAGATATATACGATAGACGTGCCGGGCGCCACGAACAGGGAACTGTTCGCCTCTGAAAACGGCGATATGCTTCAAAACCTGGAAGCGGGCGCAGAAAATGTAGAGAACGCGAGGTGCCGGGAACTCATGAAGAAGACGTGCGCAGGGCTGACCCGGCCGGAGACGGGAGACCGTGTGATGACTGACGACAAAGCCCCGGTGGAACTTCTCGGTATGCGCGCCATAGACGGCATCATCGGTTCCGAACTCGACTATTACAGGGACATATATGACGAAGATGGCGTGAGAGGCCTGCTCGACGAGATCCTGCAGTAGGAAGTCCGGCAATAGTCAAAACTGGATCCGTATAGACCCTGATCTATATGAAGACCTCCAGCAGCAGCACGGTCCCAGTCGCGGCGATCGCCGTGGGGAACAGGCCAGCTCCTCTCCACGCGAATATCATGCCCACGATGAGGGCACATCCGCCCGCGGCCGGAGATCCGGTGGCGTCCAGTATCGCCGGGAAAGTCATGACGGCGAGCGTCACGTACGGAACGTAATAGAGGAATGACCGTATGATCCTGTTTTTGATCGGACGCCTGATGAGCGTGAGAGGCATGGTTCGTATCAGGATAGATACGGCCGCCATGACGAGTATATAGACGTAAGTGTTCCTCATCATCTTCCTTCGCCTCCTCTGTCAGGCTCGGCCGCCGCGCCGGTCTTTTCCTCGTCGACGGGGAATATGACGGCGGCAGCCATTGATATCGCGACAGTGAGGATGATGATCCTCGTCCCTTCAGAAAGATTTGAGATCACAGGGGCGGCGGAAGCGGCCCAGCTCGCGGCCATGGAGATGAATACGACCCCGCGTATCACTTTGTCCCTGCGCGCGACGGGCATTATGATCGCCAGGAACATGCCGTAGAGGCTGACTGAGAGAGCGCTGACGAGCGGCGCGGGGAGCACGTTCCCCATAACGACGCCGAGCGCGGTGCCGAGCCACCAGAACGGCAGAGCGGCCATCGCCAGGCCGTAGCTGTAATACGGGTTGAGATAGCCGGGACGCGTGCAGGACGCGCCGAAGATCTCGTCAGTGATCGTAAGACCGACGAGGAAGCGGCTCCGGAGCGATGCGCTCTCGGGGAGCTTCTGCGACAGAGACGTAGACATCAGCGCGTATCTGGCGTTGATGATAAGAGTAATGAGCGCCATCTCTATGTACGGGGCATTTTCGGCTATTACCCTGAAGCCCGCGTACTCACCGGCGCTTGCGTAGCAGAGGATGCTTGAAAGCGCTGCCTGAAGCGCGTTAAGACCCGAATTTTTTGCCGTTATCCCGAGCGCTATCGAAACGGCAAAGTACCCCAAAGCGATAGGAATACCGTCGCGCAGGCCTTTTACCAGCCAACGCCTGTTCTCATTTTCCTGATACATTTATCCCTGATCTCTCCCCCGAAAAATCGAAAAATCGTAGAATGAGCCCGCCCGGGCCTGTGATCACGCCTTTGCCTCCAACGCGGCACGAGCTGTGTGATCCATCAGGACAGACGTCGTGACAGCGCCGACACCGCCGGGAACAGGCGCCAAAGCCCTGACTCCGGCTCTTTCTGCAGTTTCAGGATCGACGTCTCCGACGATACGTCCCTTTGACTCCGACCAGTTTATCCCGACGTCTATGACTACCTGCCCTGCACTCAAGTATTCCCCGTCCACGGATTCAGGCCTTCCGGCAGCCGCGATGACGATATCCGAACGCCTGGATATCCCGCTCACGTCAGATGTCTTCGTATGGCAGATCGTTACTGTCGCGTCTCTCTGCATGAGGAGCATGGAGACGGGGCGCCCGATCACGAGGCTCCTGCCGATGACCGCGACGCTTCTGCCTTTTGTTTCTATGCCGTAATAGTCGAGGATCTCGATGACAGACTGAGCGGTGCACGGCGGGAACCCTTCCCCGGACCCGGAATATACGCGCGCCATGGAGCCCGGCGTTATGCCGTCCACATCCTTTGCCGGCGAAAGCGTCATTACAGCCTCATCCTCATCGAAGCCTCCGGGCAGAGGCCTGAACATGAGGATCCCGTGCACGGAATCGTCGCAGTTCAGCGCTTTTATCGCTTCCATCAGTTCGCGCTGACTCGCAGAGGACGGCAGAACTACGCTCTTTAAGGCGATCCCGACCTTTGCGGCCTTTTTGATGGCGGAGCGCTCGTAACTGAGATCGTCCGGTCTTTCTCCGATACGGAGAACGGCGAGGCAAGGCGTCACTGCGGACGACGATATGAGTTCTACGGTCCTCGCGTCGATTTCGGCGGCCACCGGCGCGCCTTTAAGAAGTTCGGTCATTTCTTTGTTTCAGTCTCCAATCATCTGATTTCTTACAAACAAAGTATAACATATTTAATTTTTTTTGCTGATAGAAGGCGTGATTAGTGATATATTGGAAACGGAACTATTTTCAACGCGCAGGGCGTTTTTCCGCGCGGCGCCGCGGGAAGGGAAAGACAGGGCGGAACGGTACAGCAGCATGACGATGAACGACAGAAACGACATAAACGGCGCAAACAGCCGAAACGACATAAACAGCATAGGCAATTCCATGGAAACAGACGAGATCAACGGAATCAGGAACGCAGGGGACGTCGAGAGGGTTTTCGGCGCCGTGGACGGTTCGCGGTTCCCGCTTTTTGACGCTGTGCGGCACGACGAAGAGGTGACCGCGTTCATCAGGCACCAGAACGAGTCGATGAAGGCCCTCGGGTATACGGAGCACAGCTTCGCGCACGTCGGCCTCGTTACTCAGCGGACCAGATACGTGCTGGAGACGCTTGACACGGACGATCACACTATCGATCTGGCGATGACGGCGGCGTGGCTTCACGATATAGGGAATATCGTAAACAGAGTCGATCACAGCCAGTCGGGAGCGATCATGGCTTTCCACATCCTGAGCAGGCTCTCCGCCCCGGCGGAGGACATCGCCCCGGTGATGAGCGCGATCGGGAACCATGACGAAGGAACGGGCGTGCCCGTCGACAGGATCAGCGCCGCTCTCATACTCGCCGATAAGTCGGACGTCCGCCGCAACCGCGTGCAGGATAAGGACGCCACCAACTTCGATATACACGACCGGGTCAATTATTCAGTCACGGAAACGGAATTCAAGATAAATCAGGAGCACAGCGCGATCAAACTCAAACTCACCGTAGACACGAGATACAGCAAGGTGGGAGAATATTTCGAGATATTCATGGAACGCATGCTGCTCTGCAAAAAAGCCGCGGAATTCCTCGGGCTCGAGTTCCATCTCATCATCAACGAACAGACTTTGATCTGAACTATATATAATATCTGATTATTGATTTCGATCGGAGGCGCACATGCTTGAAATCAGAGATCTGCATAAATCATACGGCGAAAACGAAGTCCTCAAGGGGATAGACCTGACGGTCAGGGATGGGGAGATACTCGGCTTCATCGGCCACAACGGCGCGGGCAAGACGACGACGATCAAATGCGTGACCGGCCTGCTCGAGTTCGAGAAAGGCCAGATAACCATCGACGGCGTCGACATAAAAGCCGATCCCATCGGCGTCAAATCAAAGACGGCGTATCTGCCTGACAATCCGGATCTCTACGAGAACCTGACGGGGATGGAATACCTGAACTTCGTCTCGGATGTCTTCGGGGTCGATTCGGACACGCGGCTCCAGCGCATCGAGCAGCTCGGGAAAGAACTCGAGATCTACGAATATCTGGGCGACAGGATCAAAGGACTCTCGCACGGTCAAAAACAGAAGGTAGCGGTCATCTCGGCGCTCGTACACGAACCGAAGCTGCTCATAATGGACGAACCTTTCGTGGGGCTCGACCCTAAGGCGACGTTCATAGTGAAGCAGAAACTGCGCGAACTCTGTTCCCGCGGCTCTACAGTCTTTTTCTCCTCACACGTCCTGGAGATAGTCGAAAACCTGTGCGACAGAGTCGTCATCCTGAACCACGGCGTCATCGCCATGGAAGGCACGGTAAATGAGATAAAGCAGAGCGGAGAGACGCTGGAGCAGGTCTTCCTCTCTGTGGAGGACAGATGATGGACAGATTCAAACTCCTGACGAAGATCCAGCTGCGCAATGTCTTCGAGGAACGCTCCACCCGAAAAGGCAAAACGAGCAAGCACAGCAGGGTCTTGACGAGCCTGATATTGCTTGCCGCGATGTCCGTGTATTTTTTCGCTTTGAGCCGCGGCGAGCAGTCGATCAGATACTACGTCACCATTTTTTCGATGATGGTCATGGTGATGGGCATTTCGCTGTCTCAGGGGATCCTGTTCACGTATAAAGACGGGGACCTGCTCAGATCGATGCCTTTCACCGACAGGGAGATAGCCGCCTCTAAGCTGATCGTCTTCCTGGTCACCATATATTCATATCTGCTCGCCATCCTGATCCCTTATCTGGTGATACACGGAGCGGCCGCCGGTGAAGGGCCGCTGTTCTACGTGCTCTCGGTCGTGGGATCACTTTTCGTTCCCATGCTGCCGGCGACGATCGCGGCGCTGCTGGGACTCTGGCTCACGAAGATATCCGCAGGGAAAAAACACGAGGACACCATCAGGAACGGGATCACGTTCCTCGCGATCTTCATCCTGTGCTTCGCTTCCGGGTTCATGTCTTCGGGAGCAGAGTTGAATTTCAAGAACTACCTCCCGTCCGGGCTGTTCGCTTCAGCGCTGCTGGACGGCAATATGCTTTACTTCCTGATATTTGTGGCGGTGAACGCAGCGGCTCTGATCTTCTTCATCTTCGTATTTTCGGGGATAATGCTCCGCACGGGAGCTCTTACTAAACAGGCGTACCACGAGAAAAACTTCAAGGCCGCGAGGCAGGAGGCAAAGTCGCCTTTCGGCGCGCTCAGAGCCAAAGAATTCCATTCATATTTCAAGAATTTCCTCTACGTCATAAACACGGTGATCGGGATGATCATACTCATCATCGCCGCTGTCGTCGTCCTCGTCATGCGCGCCACGATCGCGGAAGAACTCGCGGCGGCAGGGGTCGACTCTTCCTCGATCATGACTGTGATCACACTGGTTACAGGCGCCATGGTAGGCATGTCATGCACGACGGCGGCTTCGATATCGCTGGAGGGAAAATCTCTGTGGATACTGAAATCGATGCCTTTCACCACAGGTCAGATCTTCCTCGCGAAATTCATCGTGAATTTCGCCGTCACGATAATACCGGGAGAAGCGGTGGCACTGCTCATGTCGATCGGCTTCAGAGCATCTCTCGCATCGACCCTGCTCGCGATTGTCTACATCCTGCTGGTCTCCGTGTTCACAGGGCTTTTCGGGCTTTTGATGAACCTCAGGTTCCCGCGTCTGGACTTCGAGAACGAGGCGCAGGCGATCCAGCAGTCGGTCTCGTCCCTGATCGCGGTGGTCGTCCCGCTGGGTATCAATATACTGTTGACCGTCGCCTACGTGTACTTCGACGGATGGGTGTATACGCTCCCTGCCGCCGCTGCCGCCGTGGCAGCATCCGACGTCATCATGTTTGTTCTGCTGAAGGGGTGGGGCGTCCGCAGATTCGCGGAACTTTAAGCCTCATGTTGAGAATATCTGATTCCATGTCAGGAGGGTAAAATGGAAAACTGGACATTTGACACACTGAAGTACGAGAGGCCCGATCTCGGGAAAGCAAAGGAAATGCTGCGCGAGGCAGCGGAAAAGATAAAGGCGGCTTCATCCGCTGGGGAAGTCTTTGACGTCATCGGCCGCGTGGATGAAGAGGGAAAGAAACTCTATTCATCGTTCACGATCGCTTTTATCCGTCACACCGTCGATACGTCGGACAAATTCTATGAGCAGGAGAGCGACTATTTCGACGCTGCTCTTCCGGAACTGGATCCATACCGGGTCGAGTACAGCGTCGCGCTTTCCGAGAGCAGGTTCCGCCCGGAGATTGAAAAGAAATACGGAAAGCAGATATTCACTCAGATCGACCTCCAGAAGAAGAGCTTCTGCGAAAAGAACATCCCTCTCATGCAGGAGGAGAACAAACTCTCGAGCGATTACGAGAAACTCATGGCTTCCTGCAAGATCGATTTTGACGGTAAGGAACTCAACCTGTACGGCATCCAGAAGTATTTCGAGGATGACGACAGGAACGTCCGCGCCGCTGCCTTCAAGGCGTATTCGGACTTTTATCATTCCAACGAGGAACGCCTCGAGGAGATCTGGGACGCTCTGATCAAAAACCGCAATGAGCAGGGCAGGAACCTCGGATTCAAGAACTACATCCCTCTCGGCTACATGAGGCAGGGACGCGTCGACTACGGCCAGAGAGAGGTCGCGTCGTTCCGCGAGCAGGTGCGCGAAGTCATGGTCCCTATGTGCGTGAAAATCTACGAAGCGCAGGCAGAGCGCCTCGGACTGGATCACGTTATGGCCTATGACGAACAGAGGGTGTTCGCCGACGGGAACGCGCATCCGGCGGGAGACGACGACGTGATGATGGACGCCGCCGTCAGGATGTATCACGACATGAGTCCGGAAACAGCTGAATTCGTGGATTTCATGGTCGAACATAAGACTTTTGACCTGAAAAACCGCCCGCATAAAGCTTCCACCGGGTATATGACCGAACTGCCTTCGCTGAAATCGCCGTTTGTGTTCTCGTGCTTCAACGGCACGATAGGAGACATGCAGGTACTCACGCACGAGTTCGGACACGCATTCGCCGGGTACATGGCGATGCGCACGCAGCCTATTTCTGATTACTACAGCGAGTCGACCGACATCGCGGAGATACATTCCATGTCGATGGAGCAGTTCGCATATCCTTACGCCGAGTGGTTCTTCGGAGACGAGGCAGATAAGTTCCGCTTCGGACATCTGCAGGACGCTCTGACGTTCGTGCCTTTCGGAGTCGCCGTAGATGAGTTCCAGCACATCTGCTACGAGAAGGAAGATCTCACTCCTAAGGAACGCACTCTGGAGTGGAAGAAACTCGAAGAGAAGTACATGCCTTGGAGGCACTACGACCCGGACGATTTCTTCGACCGCGGAGGCTACTGGTATCATAAGCTGCACATATTCCAGCACCCGATGTACTACATCAACTACACGCTGACGACGATGGGCGCCATGGAATTCAAGAAGAAGGCGGCGGAGAACAAAGCCGCGGCCTGGCAGGATTATCTCACGCTCTGCAAGGTCGGAGGAAGCCTGGGGTATCTGGACACTCTTTGCGCCGCCAATCTGTCAGTGCCTTTCGAGTCCGGCGCCGTGAAGCGCTCCGTGGGGTACGCGTTCGATATCCTGATGAACGATAAACTGCTTTAGAAGACTGTTATAGGAGATGGAAAAAAGCGGTCCGGACGGCGAATGACGGGCCGCTTTACCGATATGGGCGGATTCTGGGAGATACACAGCAGATACGTACCGGAAGGGTACGAACATTTCAGTATGACCCACGTGCTGACGCTGCTCGCTTGCGCCGCGCTCGGGGCTGTTTTGTTCGCTGCGTTTTACAGATCCGGCGAAAAAAACAGGCGCCGGATGATCCGCTCGATCCCTGTGATAATGGCGTGCATGGAGGCGTTCAAAGAACTGAACGTCGTCATTCACGGCGTGAATATTCTCTGGTACCTGCCGCTGCATCTCTGCGGTCTGGGCATATTCGTGTTCCTTCTGGCGGCGTATCTTCCGAGCGAGAAGGCGAGAGCGTTTTTTGCCGAGGTGGCTTTGTTCCTGATCTTCCCGGGGTCGGTCTTCGCTCTGCTGTTCCCGGACTGGAACAGGCTTTACCAGCCTTTCAGCTACATGAGCATAAACAGTTACGTCTGGCACACGCTTCTGTGCGTGTACCCGCTGATGCTCCTGGCGGCGGGGGTCTGCAGGCCGTCGATCAGGCACATATGGTATCAGGTCGTTTTCCTTGCGGCCGTCGTTCCCGCGGTGTATATTTTTGATGTAAAATATAACTGCAACTATATGTTCTTAACTGTGCCTGTACCCGATACACCGCTCGAATGGCTGGCGTCGTTCATGGGAGATCCGGGATATCTGGCTGGCTACGCGATCCTGGCGTTCGCGGTGATCCTGGCCGAGCATCTCGCGTATGAGGCGCTGACCGGAGTGGTCCGACATGTCAGAAAACGAAAAGTATAACGGAAGAGATACGGATATCAAAACAAGCGGCGCGGGCGGCAAAGCAGGCGGCGCGGTCGGCAAAGCAGTCGGCGCGGGCGGCAAAGCAGGCGGCGCGGATAACAGCAAACTCGGAAGCATGCCGGTGGGACGGCTTGTCGTCTCGATGTCGGCCCCGATGATGCTGTCTTTTTTTATTCAGGCTCTGTATAACATCGTCGATTCCATGTTCGTCGCGAGGATATCGGAAAACGCCCTCGCGGCTGTGTCGCTGGCATTTCCGCTCCAGGGGGCAGTGAACGCGATAGCGGTAGGAGCCGCTGTCGGCATGAGCGCGGCCATACCTCGCGCGGTCGGAGCGGGAAGGCCGGATAAGGCGGGCAGGATCGCCGGAACAGGCATTTTCCTCAACCTTTCGTGCTGGGCGGTTTTCGCCGTGCTGGGGATCTTCGTCGCAGGGCGGTATTTTTCGTGGCAGACAGACATAGAAGAGATCGAAAGGGGCGGCACTGTATATCTCCGGATCTGCTGGATCATCTCGGGAGGCGTCCTGTTCGGCCAGTACTTCGAAAAGATGCTGCTGGCGTCAGGAGATTCCGTAAAAGCGATGATCAGCATGGCGTGCGGCGCAGTTTTCAACATCGTTTTCGATCCTCTGCTGATATTCGGCATAGGTCCGTTCCCTGAGTTGGGCATCGCCGGAGCCGCGGCCGCCACAGTGGCGGGGCAGGTGTTCGCCGCTCTGACGGCATTCGTGTTCAACAAAAAACTAAAGCGCGAGTGGACCGTGTCAGCCCACGACATCCTGAGACCTTCCGGCGAAGCGGCCGGCGCGATCGCGTCGGTCGGCTTCCCTTCCACCGTAACTATAGGACTGGCGTCTGTCTCGGGATTCTGCATCAATCAGGCGCTCCTCGCGTACAGCATAACGGCGACGGCGGTGTACGGGATATGGCAGAAACTCCAGAACTTCTGCTACATGCCTTCGTTCGGGATGAACAACGCGCTCATACCTGTTTTGTCATATAATCATTCCAAAGGAAACACGGACAGGGTCCATCACACCATGAAATTCTCGATTGTGCTCATCCTCGTGCTGATGGCTGTCGAGACGTGCGTTTTCGAACTCATACCGTACAGGCTGCTCGTACTGTTCAGCGCGTCGGATAACATGATGAGCATCGGCGTCAAAGCGCTCAGGATATGTGTCCTTTCGCTTACGGCCGGAGTGACGAGCATAGTGCTCGCTTCCCAGATGCAGGCTATGAACAAAAGCTCATACGCGCTGGCGATAAACGTCCTGCGCCAGTTTGTATTCCCGGTGCCGCTGTTCTTCGGGCTTTCGGCGCTGTTCAGCGACGTGGGCTCGGTCTGGTGGGCTGTCCCGGCATCCGAAGCGCTCTCTCTCGTCGTCGCGCTGATCCTGCTGAAAAAATCAGGCCTGACCGGGGATATCGCCGCGGCAGGCGATGAGACGGCTGCGGACACCGCATCGTAGACCCGCGCAGGAGGCGGACGAAGCATTTTCATCCGCAGGAAATATATATTCTATGAAAGGGGGAACGGATATGAAGTATCCAGCGAAACTGAAAAAAGGAGACACAGTAGGGATCATCGCCCCGAGTTCCGGCGTCTCGCCGGAGCGCGCAAAGCTCTGCGTCGAAAAACTCGAGGAGATGGGATATAAGGTGAAGACAGCGGACAATCTCTCCTCGGACCTCGGCGGATACATGGCCGGCAGCGGAGAGGTGAGAGGCGAGTGGATAAACAGGATGTTCGCCGATCCGGAGGTAAAGGCCGTGATCTGTGTCAGAGGAGGCGACGGAGTCGCACGGGACATGGAGTACGTCGACCTCGACACGGTCAGACGCAATCCGAAGATATTCGTCGGATACAGCGATGTCACGCCGTGGCATCTTTTGTTCACCAAAGAGTGCGGGTTCGTGACGTTCCACGGCCCGATGGTCTCTTCGAACATCGCAGACGGTATGACCCCTGCTGAGGAGAAGTCGTTCTACGACTGCATAAACGGCGACGGCGAGTACGTCTATCGCAATCCGGAAGGCTTTAAGATCAGAACGCTGAAAGAGGGCAGAGCCGAGGGGGAACTGATCGGAGGCAATCTCTCACTGATATCCGCCTCGATGGGCACACCGTATGAGATGGACGCCGAAGGAAAGATAATTTTCATCGAGGAAGTCAACGAGAGGATCGACAGACTCGAGAAGTGGTCTTATCAGATGAGGAACGCCGGGCTCTTTAAAAAGTGCAGGGGCGTTCTGCTCGGCCAGTTCACGAACATCGACAACGTGCTGCCGTCATACGATCATCTCGCCCTGTACAGCGACGTCTTCGAGGGGTATGATTTCCCTGTGATGTACGGACTGCAGTCGGGGCACGGCGAACAAAACATGACTCTGCCGATGGGCGCTGTCTGCGCGATGGACACCTCAGACATGAGCATCAGGTTCAGGATAGACAGATAGAGCAAGGGACGCTTTCCCTTAAAAATCAGCCGATGCAAGATACGCTTGCTTGATTTGGCGGCTCATCGTTTCATATGATTTTATCGGAAATCGAAAAGAGCGAAAGAGAAAAAATGAATTTCGGATCAGAGATAACGGAACTCAGGAAGAAGAACGATCTGACTCAGGAGCAGCTGGCGGAGAAACTGAACGTCACACGTCAGGCCGTCTCGAACTGGGAGAACGACCGGAACCTTCCCGACATCGAGATGCTCATCAGGATATCGGACGAATTCGACGTTTCGCTCGACGAACTGATAAAAGGAGGAGAAACGATGAATAACATGACAGAAAAGATAATCGACGACGGCAGCGAGGGCAGGAGAGCCAAACGGAACATGATCACGGCGATAATCGGAGCTCTGCTGATGCTGGCAGGGGCAGCGTGCTTCATCATCAAAGCAAATTCCGTGGAGTATATCGACGCGGACGGGATCCTGCACGAGAACTTCTTCCTGCTGCCGATAGGATTCCTGTTCCTGCTCTGCGGAGTTGTCGTATTCCTGATCGCCGATATATCATTTATCGTAAACAAAGTAAAGAAATCAAAGCAGGAAAGAAATGATCCAGACGCGAGATCCTGATGAGAGCGCGTCTATGACATTAGTCCGTTGGATCATTACGAGCGGCTGGAGGAGAACGATCCGGCCGTATTTTTATGCCCGCTTCAGGTGAAGCTGCGATTGAGGAAAGCGCCTCCGTATGATAAAATATCTAAAACTGTTTTCTTTGATATTTGAAAAGGCGGCACAACTTGGAAGCATTTCTCATTTTAGAAAACGGCACTGTTTTCAATGGCATCTCCGTCGGGGCTAAGAAAGAGGTCATCTCAGAGATAGTCTTCAACACTTCGATGACGGGATACCTCGAAGTCCTGACCGACCCGAGCTACGCCGGACAGGCGGTCGTAATGACTTATCCTCTCATAGGCAACTACGGCATCTGCTACGCGGACACCGAATCGAGGCTGCCGTGGCTCGACGGCTTCATAGCCCGCGAATTCTCGCGAATGCCGTCGAACTTCAGATCGCAGAACACCATACAGAACTTCATGAAGAAATACAACGTCGCGGGGATCTCCGGCATCGACACGCGCGCTTTGACGCGCATGCTCAGAGACAGAGGCACGATGAACGGCATGATCACGACGAAGCGATACCGCGACGACGAGATGCCCGAACTGCTCGAACGCATCAGGGCGTATAAGGTGACAGGCGTCGTTAAGCGCACATCCGCGCCTGAAGTCTACGAGGAGCAGGCTCAGAACACGGACGGCACGAGATATTCCGGGGAAAAAGAACCGAGGCGCGTCGCTCTGCTCGACGTAGGAGCCAAGCGCGGCATCATCAGAGAACTGCAGAAGCGCGGCTGCGACGTGACCGTGTATCCTTCCGGCACGACGGCCGAGATGATCCTGGCTTCAAACCCTGACGGCATACTGATCTCGAACGGCCCGGGCGATCCGAAGGAAAACGACTGCGTCATAAAAGAGGTCAGGAAACTGTACGACTCAGACGTTCCGATCTTTGCGATATGCCTCGGCCATCAGCTCATGGCACTTGCGACGGGAGCAGACACATATAAACTGAAATACGGCCATCGCGGCGGCAACCATCCGGTGAAGGACGTGCGGACCGGTAAGGTCTTCATCACGACACAGAACCACGGATATGCGGTGGACACCTCCACAGTCGATCCGAACGTCGCGCGCGAGGCTTTGTTCAACGTGAACGACAGGACCAACGAAGGGCTCGAGTACGTCGGCAAAAAGATACTCACCGTGCAGTATCACCCGGAAGCGTGTCCGGGACCGCGCGATTCCTCATACCTGTTCGACGAGTTCGTAAATATGATGGAGGGCTGAAAATGAGAGACGAGAGCATTAAAAAAGTCTTGATGATCGGATCCGGCCCCATCGTCATCGGACAGGCGGCGGAATTCGACTACGCCGGCACACAGGCGTGCAGGAGCCTTAAAGAAGAAGGCGTCGAGGTCGTCCTGGTGAACTCGAACCCGGCGACGATCATGACGGATAAGGACATCGCCGACCACGTGTATATCGAGCCTCTTACGGTGGAGACCGTCGAGGCGATCATAGAAAAGGAAAAGCCGGATTCGGTGCTGCCGACGCTCGGCGGACAGGCGGGGCTGAACCTTGCCATGGCGCTGGCCGAATCGGGATTCCTCGAGAGCCACAACGTCAGGCTCATAGGAACGACTCCTCTGACGATAAAAAAAGCCGAAGACAGGCTGATGTTCAAGGAGACGATGAATAAGATCCACGAGCCTGTGGCGGAGTCGGAAGTCGTCCACACGGTGGAGGACGGGCTGGAAGTAGCAAAGAAGATAGGCTATCCGGTCGTCCTGAGACCTGCGTATACTCTCGGCGGTTCGGGCGGCGGCATCGCGACGAACGAACTGGAATGCTCCGAAATACTCGCAAACGGCCTCAGGCTGTCCCGCGTCCACGAGGTGCTCGTGGAGCGCTCCATCGCCGGATGGAAAGAGATAGAATATGAGGTCATGCGCGACGGCGCCGGTAACGTCATCACCGTCTGCAACATGGAAAACATAGACCCGGTCGGTGTCCATACGGGCGACTCGATCGTAGTCGCTCCTTCGCAGACCCTTTCCGATAAGGAATATCAGATGCTCCGGAGCTCAGCGCTCAATATCATCACGGAACTGGGCATCACGGGAGGCTGCAACGTCCAGTACGCGCTGAATCCCGAGAGCTTCGAGTACTGTGTCATAGAAGTCAACCCGAGAGTTTCGCGCTCGTCCGCCCTGGCTTCGAAGGCGACGGGCTACCCGATCGCAAAGGTGGCGGCAAAGATAGCCCTCGGCTACGATCTGGACGAGATAAAAAACGCCGTGACGGGAAAGACGTACGCGTCCTTTGAACCGGCGCTCGACTACTGCGTCGTGAAGATGCCGCGTCTGCCTTTTGATAAATTCCTGACCGCCGACCACATGCTCGGCACCCAGATGCAGGCGACGGGAGAGGTCATGGCCATAGCGCACAGCTTCGAAGGCGCTCTGATGAAGGCGATCAGGTCGCTGGAGCAGCACGTCGACAGCCTTATGTCGTATGATTTCTCCGCGCTCGACGACCACGATCTGGTCAAACTGATGTCCAGAAGCGACGACCGCAGGATATGGTTCATCGCAGAGGCTCTCCGCCGCGGATGGAGCATGAAGGACATCCACGAGATAACGAAATTCGACGAGTGGTTCATCGATAAGATCAACTCCCTCGTCGACATGGAGAAGCGTCTCAGCAACGAGCCTCTCAGCCACAGCCTGCTGCGCGAGGCAAAGCGCATGGAGTTCCCTGACAGCGTCATAGCCGAACTGACAGGCATGACAGAGGACGAGGTCAGGGAAGAACGATATGAGTCCGGCATCACCGCGGCGTTTAAGATGGTAGACACATGCGCGGCGGAATTCGAGGCCGCAACGCCGTATTACTATTCCGTGTTCGGATCAGAGAACGAGGCCGACGGCACGCCGAAAGCGAAGAAGAAGGTCCTCGTGCTCGGTTCCGGGCCTATCAGGATCGGACAGGGCATAGAGTTCGATTTCTGTTCGGTCCACTGCACGTGGGCTTTCAGACAGGAAGGGTATGAGACGATAATCATCAACAACAACCCGGAAACCGTCTCTACCGACTTCGACATCGCGGACAAACTGTATTTCGAGCCGCTGACACCTGAAGACGTGAGGAACGTAGTCGACGTAGAACACCCTGACGGCGCAGTCGTGCAGTTCGGCGGACAGACAGCGATCAAACTCACGGAAGCCCTGATAAAGATGGGAGTCCCGATTCTAGGAACGCAGGCTGACGACGTGGACGCCGCGGAGGACAGGGAACGTTTCGACGAGATACTTCAGAAAACGGGCGTCAGGCGCGCCGCCGGCCACACCGTGTTCACGGTCGACGAAGCCGTTAAGGCGGCCGATGACCTCGGATACCCCGTCCTGGTCAGGCCGAGTTACGTTCTCGGCGGCGCCGGGATGCGCATAGCGATCTCCGACGAGGATATCCGCGAATACGTGACGGTCATCAACCAGTACACGCAGGAACACCCGATCCTGATAGATAAGTACATCTTCGGCAAGGAACTGGAAGTCGACGCGATATGCGACGGAAAGGACGTTTTGATCCCGGGGATAATGGAGCACATCGAGCGCACCGGCATCCACTCCGGGGACTCGATATCGATATATCCGTCAAAATCCCTGACGCCGACAGCGAAGGCCAGAGTCATAGAGTACACCGAGAAACTCGCAAAAGCGCTGCACGTCATCGGTATGGTGAACATACAGTTCATAGCCTCGGGCGACGACGTGTACATCATCGAGGTGAACCCGAGGTCATCCAGAACCGTGCCGTATATATCAAAGGTCACCGGCATCCCGATCGTGCCGTTGGCGACGAAGATAATCTGCGGCCACACGATCAGAGAACTCGGGTACGAGCCGGGACTGCAGCCTGAAGCCGACTACTACGCAATCAAGATGCCTGTCTTCTCGTTCGAAAAGATCAGAGGCGCAGACATCTCACTGGGGCCTGAGATGAAGTCCACCGGCGAATGCCTAGGCATATCGAAGAGTTTCAACGAGGCTCTGTATAAAGCCTTTCAGGGCGCGGGAATACAGCTGCCTAAATACAAGAACATGGTCATCACGGTGCGCGACGAGGACAAGCAGGAGATCATCCCGATCGCGCAGAGGTTCGCGAGCCTGGGTTACAGGATATTCGCCACGCGCGGCACGTTCAACGCCCTGCAGGAGGGACAGGTCCCGTGCCTAAGGGTGCGCAAGGTAGAGCAGGAATCGCCTAACATCCTGGACCTCGTCCTCGGACACGAACTGGACATCGTAATAGACATACCTCAGGCAGGCGCGGAGGCGTCGAAAGACGGCTTCATCATCAGGAGGAACGCCGTGGAGACAGGCGTGAACGTGATCACCGCCATCGACACCGCGGAAGCGCTCGTGAGCTCGCTTGAGAACAAATCCTCGGAGATGACGCTCGTAGACATCGCCGACCTCGAAAGGAACCCGGAAAAATGACAGATACGCTACAGACGAAGGAATTGAACGGAATGAATGAAGAAAACGAAAATACCGGCAGGAGAATAGTCATCTCCCTGGGCCATAAGGACCTCGGCAGCACACTCCCGGAGACTAAGGAGGCAGTCAAAAAGACGGCTCACCTCATCGCTGAATTCGTGAAGCAGGACTATCAGGTGGCTGTCGTATTTTCCAACCTGCCGCAGTTCGACATGGTCCATACGGCCATGAAGGACCTCTCCGAGAACTATCCGGACACTTATACCAAAGCCCCTCTCTCCGTGTGCTCCGCCATGACTCAGGGCATGGAGGGATTCGACATCCAGAACGCTCTGACTTCCGAGCTTTACAGGCGCGGGATCCCGAAGACGGCCTCGACGGTCATCACGCAGGTCGTCGTCGATCCGTACGACGAAAAGTTCTACAAGCCTGTCCGCATCTTCGGAAAGAAAATGAACGCCGAGGAAGCCAGGGCCGAGGAGGAAGACGGCAACTACGTGAAGGAAGCCGAGCCGGGCGTTTTCAGGCGGCTGGTACCGTCACCGGATCCTAAGGAGATCGTAGAGGCGCCGGCTGTCAACGCTCTGCTGGACGCGGGTCAGATAGTTATCGCCTGCGGCGGGGGCGGAGTCCCGGTCATCAGGCAGGGCGAAGTCCTGCGCGGGGCGTCTGCTTTGATCGACAAAGACTTAGTGGCGGGGCTGCTGGCCGATAAGGTAAACGCAGACATCCTGCTGATCACGACTGCCGTCAAGCAGATCTCTACGAATCACGGCAAGGCAAACGAGAAGAAGATAAAAAAGATGACGGCGGAGGACGCCCGCGAATATCTGGCAGCCGGCGATTTCGAATTCGAATCCATGAAGCCTAAGGTCGAGGCATGCCTGAAGTTCGTCGAAAGCGACGCTCACAGAATGGCTATCGTCACGTCGATGGAATTCGCCGAAAAAGCAATCGAGGGCCTCGCCGGAACGATAATAACCAAAGAACAGGACGTATGACATCTTACGCGAAGACAGAAACGTTAAAGCCAGACAAAGCCGGCAGGACACAGAACACCGATACGGACGAGGCGCGCGAGGAATTTCCTACACGCGCCTCTATGCTTTTATATTTTTTGAAGGGCAGCAAGCGCTACTTTGCTCTGGCGATAGCGTTTTCATTGCTCACGTCTCTTTTTGATCTCATAAACCCGAAGATCGTCGGGAGGGCGATCGATGTCTTAAGCGATGCTCTCGGCACCGAAGCGGTCGACTTTTCCATCGTCAAGGAAGAAGTCGCCAGGTACGCCGTCCTGGTCATAGGGATCGCGCTGTGCGGGGCTTTGTTCAGATATTTCTTCAAGCTCACGAATTCCATCGGCGCGGAGCACCTCGTCGAGCGGATAAGGAACACGCTCTTCAGTCACATCCAGAAACTGAAATACTCATGGTACACGGAAAACCCGACAGGCGACATCATCCAGCGGTGCACGTCGGACGTGGAGACCGTCAAAAACTTCCTTTCGGAACAGCTAACCAGCGTGTTCAGGATAACCCTGATGATAATCATCGCGCTGTATTTCATGTTCTCGATGGACGTCAGGCTGGCAGCCGCGGCCGCCGTATATATCCCTGTGATAATTATCTACTCGGTGCTCTTCCATAACAAGATCGGCACCACGTTCCTGCGCGCCGACGAGGAGGAGGGAGTGCTCTCCACGATAGCCCAGGAAAACCTGACCGGAGTCAGGGTGGTCAGGGCGTTCGGGCGCGAACTCTTCGAACGCAGGCGCTTTGAGGAGCAGAACAAAAAATACACCGGCATCTGGGTGAGGCTAATGGTGCTCATCTCCGCTTTCTGGACGTTCGGAGACCTTTTCTCCGGGCTCCAGGTCCTGACAGTGCTGGCATACGGCGCCTGCCTGGCCGTGAAGGGCGAGATCTCGCCGGGCGAATACGTCGCCTTCATATCGTACAACTCCATGATCGGCTGGCCTATCAGGATGCTCGGACGCGTCATCTCGGAAATGTCGAAAACGGGCGTGTCTATCGACAGGATCAGGTACATCATGAATTCCCCGGAGGAACGCGATCTGCCGGGAGCGTCCGAACCGCCGATGGACCGCGACGTCAGATTCGATCACGTCTCGTTCAGATACGCCCCGGGATCACCGGAAGTCATCCACGACGTCTCGTTCACAGTAAAAGCCGGCACCACGCTGGGAATACTCGGAGGAACGGGCTCCGGCAAATCCACGCTGATGTATCTGCTCACACGCCTCTACGATCTGGAGCCGGGCTGCGGAAGCATAACCATAGGCGGGGTCGACATCAAAAACATCAAGGGCGAATGGCTCCGCTCCAACATAGACTTCGTGCTTCAGGAGCCTTATCTTTTCTCGCGCTCGATATCAGACAACATCAGCATAGCGCGCGAAGACGCGACGGAGGATGAGATCGAAAGGGCAGCCGGGATCGCAAGCCTTTCCGGCACGATCGAGAAACTCGGCGAAGGATACGACACCATGATCGGAGAGCGCGGAGTAACTCTTTCCGGAGGCCAGAAGCAGAGGACCGCGATCGCACAGGCCGTGATCAGGCGCGCGCCGATAATGGTCTTTGACGATTCGCTTTCCGCCGTGGACACCGAGACGGACGCGAAGATCAGACGTGCGCTGAAAGACGAACTGGGCGATTCTACGGTCATCATGATCTCGCACAGGATAACGACTTTGATGCACTCAGACCGCATACTCGTACTAGATCACGGCAGAGTCGCGGAGACTGGAACTCACGAGGAACTGATCGCACGCGGCGGGATATACAGCAGGATATGTGAGATACAGGCCGCCGGGATAGAGAAAGGAGGGCAGCAGAAATGACTGACACTGACAGCGTCATGAACAAAAAGAGCCGCTCTTCAAAAAGCCGCTTCCCCAAAGGCCGCTCTTCAAACGGCCGTTCTTCAAAAGGCCGCCCTTCGGCCGTGAAAAAGAACCCTGGCCTTTTCGGCCTGAAGGACATACTTCCTTTCGCCAGAGTATACCGCAAAGAGATAATCGTGATGGTCGTCTTCGGCCTGCTGTCGAGCGTCTGCGACACAGTACACCCGCTGTTCAACAGATACGCTCTGGACACGTTCGTCGGAGAGGGGACTCTCGCGACGATCAAAGCGTTCATCTGGATATACATCGGCGTGCTCATGTTTCAGGTCGTTACGAATCTGATCTCGATGTTCCTGGTCGGAAAGGTCGAACTGTACGTGGGGCGGGACCTTAAGAACGCGTGCTTCGCGCATCTTCAGGAAGTCGGATTTTCATACTTCAACACGCACAACGTAGGATATATCCACGCGCGCATTATGAGCGACACGGACCGTATCGCGTCGATAATATCGTGGCGCTTGATGGACATGGTATGGAACGTCTCATACATACTTTTTGACTTTATCGTCATGATGCGGATCAACGCCTCTCTGGGCCTGATACTGCTGGCACTGATACCGCCCGCCGCCGTGCTGATAGTCTTCTTCGAGAGAAAGCTGCTCAGGGCCAACCGCCGAGTGCGAGAGATGAACTCCAGGATCTCCGGAGATTTCAACGAAGGCATAACGGGAGCAAAATCGATCCGCGCGATGGTCGTGCACGACAGGATACAACGCGATTTCCAGAAAGATACCCGGAAGATGCGCGGACTCGCTGTGAGGTCGACGCACTATTCTGCTTTGTTCTCGGCGACCGTGACGCTGATGTCGTCTGTCGCGCTGGCGGTAGTCCTCTGGCGCGGAGGCGATCTGACCGCGGATCGTATCATGCGCATAGGATCGCTTTCCGTTTTCATGTCGTACGCTCTGAACATGGTCGATCCGATTCAGATCATCATCGAGGCCATCGCGTCGCTCGTCGACGTGCAGGTAAATATCGAGCGCTCGATGGAACTTCTGCACACGAAGCCTGATGTGGAGGATACGCCGGAGGTCATCGCGAAATACGGTGATTCGTTCGCTCCGAAGCGCGAGAACTGGGAACCGCTGTACGGAGACGTCGAATTCAGCGACGTATCGTTCACTTATCCGGACGGGACTGAGCCCGTGCTGGAACATTTCAATCTGAAAGTCCCTAAGGGCACTAACGTGGCGATAGTCGGCGAGACAGGCGCCGGGAAATCGACGCTCGTCAATCTCGTCTGCAGGTTCTACGAACCGACGTCGGGACAGGTTTTGATCGATGGAAGAGACGTACGCGAGCGGTCACAGCTATGGCTGCACAGCAATATCGGCTATGTGCTGCAGACTCCGCATCTCTTCTCCGGGACGGTGCGCGAGAACCTCCGCTACGGCAAACCGGACGCCACTGATGAGGAGATAATGAGAGCGCTTAAACTCGTGTCGGCTGCCGACGTCGTAGAGAGGATGGATAAAGGCTTAGACAGCGAGGTAGGAGAGGGCGGAGACCTTCTTTCGACGGGGGAGAAGCAGCTCCTCAGTTTCGCAAGGGCCATAATAGCCGATCCCGCGATACTGGTACTCGATGAGGCTACGTCTTCGATAGACACGGTGACGGAGAAAAAGATACAAAACGCTATCAATGTGCTGATAAGCGGACGCACGTCGTTCATAATCGCTCACAGGCTCTCCACGATAACCGGAGCGGACGAGATACTGACCGTTTCCGACGGGAAGATCGTAGAGTCGGGCACTCACGAGGAACTGATGAAGAAGCGCGGATATTATTACAGGCTTTACACGCGGCAGTTCGAGGACGACGCTACCCGCAGCGCGCTTTAGAGGGGTGCGTCAGAGTACGGATGAGTTTCTCACCGGGGCAGGCGGATCGCCAGCCTTTTCACCGGAGCAGACGGATCGTCAGCCTGCAGGGCTCCCGCTGCTTATATAATCGAGCATTTTACGCGCGTAGCCCGGTATGGCGCAGCTGCTGTCATAAATAATGCAAAGATCGCTTTTCCACGGCTTTCCTTCGATCCTCGAGACGTTCAGGCCGTGGAATTTTATGTTCCGCGACGAGAGAGGAACGAGAGCTACTCCCGCGCCGAGCAGCGCGTAGTATATCGAGGTGCGCATATCATCGTTGATGCAGATGAAATGAGGGGAAAGAAGATTATCTTCGAATGTATCGCGTATTATTTTCTCCCAGCGTCTGTAGATTATCAGCGGCTTTTTCGAGAGATCCTCAAGTGAGATCGTGCCGTTTTTAACGGGCAGGAATTTTTCGGTCCCGACAGCCGCAATGCTGCCTCTGGAGAGAAGTATCTGTTTGAATTTGCATTCGGGGAACGGAGTCCTGACTATGGCGAAATGTATCATTTGGTTCCTGAGAGCTTCGATTGTGTCATAGGTGTTCCCTTCACGTATGTCGACGGTAAGTTCGGGATTTTCGTTCAAGTACTCGAAGATCCTGCTTGAGATGCGCGTATCGACTGATGATGAAATCATTCCGATCCGGATGATATTCTGGAATTTTTTCCCCGCAGCTGCGACTTCCTCCTCGGTGACCTGCGCCATGTTAAGAAGAAGTTTAGCTCGTTTATAGAGCATTTTGCCTGTTTCCGTAGGTTCGATGCGCTCGCGGGTGCGCTCGAAAAGAACACAGCCGAGCTCCTTCTCGAGTTTGCTTATCTGCACCGAAAGCGGCGGCTGGGACATATAAAGTTTTTTTGCGGCAGCGGAAATAGTGCCTTCTTCCATGACAGTAACAAAATATTTCATCTGTCTGAGTTCCATGCTCTGGCGCTCCTTCCTCATCCTGGGGTATCTATACGAATACTGTTTGGATTTTATATAGATATAATATTTTACATATAGATATCCTATATTATATACTTATATCTGTTAAGAGGAAATTATATTCTAAGGGTAGATTTTCGTCGTTTGCGAAATGAAACAGGAAGTGGAAAATGCCTGAACTTCTTCAGATCTTTATCACCTCGGTGAAGGTCGGTGCGCTGACTTTCGGAGGCGGTTACGCGATGCTCCCGATACTGGAGCGCGAAGTCGTAGAGAACAGAAAATGGAACACGGAAGAGGAGATACTCGATTTTTACGCGCTTTCACAGTGTCTGCCGGGAATACTGATGGTGAATACCATGGCCTTTGTCGGAGAAAAAAGGCGCGGCAGAACAGGCGCAGTCGTGAGCGCGATAGGAGCGGCGTTTCCTTCGTTTGTAATTATTTCCGTCATTGCGGCCCTGCTTACCGCTTTTGCAGACTATCCTGCGGTGCAGCACGCTTTCGCTGGAATAAGGGTCTGCGTCTGCGTCCTCATATTCAACTCCATACTTAAACTCTGGAAAAGTTCCGTGATAGACAAATGGTGTCTGCTGATATTCGCCGCCGTTACCGCGGCGTCACTCTTTACCGACCTGAGTCCGATCCTGTTCGTAGTCATCGCCGCAGCGGTCGGTATACTGCTTACTGTGACAGGAGCTCATTCCGAGCCGGCAGGGACTGAAGGCGGACCAGAGGGGGCATCGAAATGATCTATCTGAGGCTGTTTTTCGAATTTCTAAAGATAGGCCTCTTCGCAGTCGGCGGTGGGATGGCTACTCTGCCGTTCCTGTACGATCTGGCGGACAGGACGGGGTGGTTCACCGCTTCCCAGATCGCCGACATGCTTGCGGTTTCCGAATCGACTCCGGGCCCGATAGGCATCAATATGGCGACATACGTAGGCTACATAGTTGGAGGTCACTTAGGATCCGCTGTCGCCACGATAGGAGTTATTATTCCGGGAACCGTTCTCGTGATCATCGTCTGTAAGGTGCTGGATAAATTTCGCGGCAATAAACTCGTAACGGGAGCGTTCTACGGAATAAGGCCTTCCTCCACCGCTCTTATTACAGCAGCGGGGCTGATGGTAGCAAAGATCACTTTCCTCGACGTCGACGCTTATAAAGCTTCCGGAGCCGTGTCGTCGCTGTTCGACTGGAGAACTCTGCTGTTTGCCGCGATCCTTCTAGTATTGACGAGGATCAGGCCTACGAAGAAACTTCATCCCGTCGTTTTCATCGCCATTTCGGCGTTGGTGGGGATAGCGTTCAAATTCTAAAGTCTTTTCCATATCAAATAATCTTTTCCATAAATGATCCTCCGGGAAAGCGTACCGAAAGGGTATGTCCCGGAGGATCTGGTTTAAGATTAAGGCTGTTTACGGAAACGTTTGAGGCGGACGCCGGGTTAGCGGACAAAAAGTGTTGGTCGACTAATCCCAAAAGACATGAAAATCCGATGACCTATGCAGTTCACTCCAGACGACGGCATCGCCCCAAGCAGGTATCGAATCGCTGATCTTTTGTTGGGTGGTCATTCGCGAATAACCCTCTTTTCACAGCATAAACCAAAGAATAATTGCTGCAGCGCCATCTCTGAGATCTCGATCTTGACTTTCCGTATTTAGAGCAAGGGTTTCCGCAAATAGGGCAAATCGCATACCTCATGATATTTTCCTCTGAAAATCACTTTCTAAGAAAGATATAGCATCAATATGCATTGAAAAATCAATGTGCTACGGACTTTTTACCAACACTTTTTGTCCGAGCTGTAAGTTGTTCATAAAAAGATTTAGCCGCTGTAATCGTTGAAATATCAATGATCACAGCGGCTTTTACCGACACTTTTTGTCTGCTGACTCCGGACGCAGTATCACTTCAGCAGTTCAGCAGCCGTCCTCTTATAGATTTCCGCACAGTTCTCGACCTGATAAGCGTATCCGTATTCGTTGGATGCGTGCATACCGCCTCCGGAAGGACCGAAGGTAACGACCGGGATGCCGAGTTCGACTGCGAGGATATTCGAGTCGCAGACGGATGGGTCGTACTCGATCTTCAGTTCTTCGCCCGTGACTTCCTTGAATTTGTTCCTGAGTACGTTCACGATGTAATCGTCAGGCTTAAGAGAGAAAGACTGCATGTAAGGAAGTTCGCGAGGTCTGAGAGCGATATCCACCTTATCTCCCAGGCCCAGCGATTCAGCGGCCCCCTGCATCTGTTTTATGCACGAATCAGCTGTCTCGCCCGGCACGAGGTATCTGTCCACGAAGATGTAGCACTTGTCCGGGACGACGAGGGTGTTTGTATTTCCGCCCTCGATATACCTTACGCACCACGTTCCATGCTTAAGAGTAGGGTGAGTCGCAGTAGGGAGTTTCTCGATTGCTTCGGCGAGTTTACCCGCAGAGATCAGAGCGTTTTCTCCGACCTCCGGATATTTGCTCGCGTGGGCCGCGACTCCGTGCACGGTTATGTCGAAACTGTAGCGCCCTCTGAATCCGATCGCGACATTATCGTAGCGGCACTCCGCCATTATTGCGTAATCGGCTTTTATGACGCCCTCCTGCACGAGCGAATATGTACCTCTGGAGAGTATCTCTTCGTCGGAGACGAAGCATGCGAGAATCGATCCGCTGAACTCGTCCTTATGAGACGTGTAATACTCCAGTGTCTCTAGGATCACGGCCAGGCCGCCCTTCATGTCCATGGCTCCGCGTCCGTAGATTTTTCCTTTCTCTTGGGGATCCTCGACAGGGGTGAAAGGGTCTGTTTTCCAGCCATCGGAGATGGCGACAGTGTCGATGTGTCCTATAAGGAGGAGGCGCTTCCCCGGCCTGCCACTGTCTAGTTCAGTCCATACGGAAGGGCGCCGCTTTTCATCGTCTCCCTTAAAGAAGACCAGATGCGGCCCCAGACCCATTTTCTCCAGCTCGGCGGAGATATACTCCGCGGCGTTGATCTCATTGCCGTCGACGCTGTTTATGCGGATAAGGTCAAACCAACGATCGGTCACTCTGCTCATTTTGCCGCCTCCTTTGCCGGTGCTGCTTTATCTTCGGGTTTAAGTTTTGCTACGAATAGACCGGTAACGGACATGATTATCGAGAATATGATCGACAGCCAGAGCATAGGAGCGTAGAGAACGAATTCCGACGTCGCTACTCCGAGCGTGGTAGCGGTGTAAGATCCGGTCGTCGACCATGGGATCATAGGCGCCAGACCCGTGCCTGTGTCGAGCAGTGTCCGCATCAGATTCTTTTTGTCGATGCCGTACTCGGGATAGAGGTCCTTTACCATGCCTCCGACCACAGGATATGTGACGTAATATGCTCCGGTGATTATGAAAAACAGCGAGTGAAGCAGGAGAACGCCCAGTGACATCGAACGGTAGGATTTTGCGACCTTTCTGACAAATTCGAGAAGTATCTCGACGACGCCCGCGGTGCGCAGCGGAGCCCCGAAGATCCCTGCCGCCATCAGGAGCCCGATCGTGCTCAGCATGCTGGTGAACCCGCCGCGGGAAAGCATCGAGTCGACGACGTCGGATCCGGTGCTGCCGACGTATCCGCTGTACATATACGTGAGGATCTCAACGAAACTTGTCTTCTGGGCTATCATCGCAACTACGGCTCCGACGGCAATTCCGAGAACAAATGTCGGGAGTGTAGGCATCTTCATCAGTATCATAACTATGACGACGATGACAGGAATGAGAAGCCATGGTGAAAGGTTGAAATTATCGGAAACATTTGACATTATCTCGTTATATACCTCTCCGCCGACGGTCCCGCTCTTAAATCTCAGGCCGTAGATGAAGAAGAATACGAGAGAGATCAGCCACGCCGGACCGGTTGTGATGAGAGAATGCTTGATGCCGTCCATAAGCGGAACGTCGGTCACAGTAGAAGTGATGACCGGAGAATCCGAAAGCGGCGATACTTTGTCGCCGAAAAATGCTCCGACGACTATCGCTCCTGCCGCGACTCCAGCGGGAATCCCCAGACCCTGAGCGACGCCCATGCAGGCGACGCCAACGGTGGCGAGAGTACCCCAGGAGGTTCCGGCGACGGTCGACATTATCGTGCAGAGAATGCATACGACAGGGAGAAACAGACTTGGCGTAATAAGCTTCATGCCGTAGTAGATCATTACAGGTACGGTCCCTGAAGCCATCCACGTTCCTACGAGCATGCCGACGGCGAGAAGGATCAGCATGGCGACGATCATGGACGAAATCGTGTTTTTTATGTCCGTCTGGATGTCGCTGTAATTGATGCCAAAGCAATATGCCATCAGGCACATTACGATACCGTCGACTACGAGGACTATTCTGCTGTTTACCTTGAGGACGAGCAGGCCGACGATAATGATCGCGATACCCACGGCGAGCATAAGCAGTGCCTGCCATGGCTTAACCATTTTCTTTTCATGAGTTTCCATTTTTATCCCTCCTAAACAACGCGCTTATTTGGAAAACTCGCATTATTTAATTTAGTTAATTATATAATGAGCGATTTTCATATGTAAAATATATAAATCATATACGAACGATAGCGTTTGAATATGGCTTGCGGACCCGGTAAGACCGTATATGAGGCCTTAAGACTCTAATCCATTCAGGGAGGGAACATTGACGACTCCTCGTTTACTATTCAGTATGATAAGGATCTGTTCAACAAAGTGCAGACGGCGCATGTAACGGTAAAATATAATGGGGCGGTAAAGAGAGGCAAGGTAAAAATGATCCTTGCCGACGAGTACAGGCCGGAGATCACAGCGCCGGATGAACATCTGCAAATGATGGTCGGCGCGGCTATGCCTGATTCACAGAAGTTTCTCACATTCCTTGATGGAAATCTCAACGTATACGACCCTGTACTGCGCGTGGACAAGGTCGATTCCATCGGGGCCGCAGGACATGCTTATGTGAAGGACGGGCAGAAACTTCTTAAGCCTTGCAGCGATCCGTGGCTTCGCTGCGATGCTTCCGGAGAGGGAGGTTTTTCGTTCCGCGTAAGTGACGCGTTTAGGGAATATTGCGTAGGCGACGCTTCCGGTCTTAAAAAAGGCGAAAATCAGGTAACTATAGTCGCGTGGGAATGCCGCGGCAATATGACCGAAAAAGAAATTACTGTAATATTAAGCTGAAGTGACTCATAGCATAGGACAATAACCAACCATCCCCGCGTCGATCGAACGCGGGGTTTTCTTTTTACAAAAATACATACCTCTGCGAACCGGATCTGCTCCGACCGGGAGAAATAGTTATCGAAAGAGCGGAGAAAATGGTATATAATAGCGGGGACGGCCTCGGCCGCTTGCTATTTTACTTTGACAAAACGGAGACACCGGATCTGCGATGCCTAAGAAATACGAAAACCTCGTCAAAACAACGCTGATAGTCCTGACGTTCCTCATTATCGCCATACTGGTGATAAAGCGCGCGCCGGGACTCATCAAGCTGATAGAATCAGGGAATATATCAGAGATAGAAGGCTACGTCCGCAGCGAGGGGAAGATCGGATTTTTTATCCTCGTGATCCTTCAGGTAATATCGACCATCTCGATCGTGATGCCGCTTTTTCCGATATATATGGTCGACGGCATCATATACGGCAAGGTCCTCGGGACGATCATCTGCTACACCACGAACATCGTCCTGGACATAGTCCTCTTCGACATCGCGCGCGTCATGAAATACAGCGCCGACGAGCTCACGAAAAAATATAAAATGTCGATGGCCGACGACGTTCTGGCAAAAACGAAGCACCAGAACATCGTTGTAATGGTGCTCGCCGCCATACCGATGATACCTAACGGGATGATACCGATCCTCGCATCAAAGACCAAGATCGAAAAGAAGTATTTCATCAGGAGCGTCATGATCGGATGCCTGCCGGGGACGATCATATGCGTATGCCTCGGCGACGTTTTCATTAAAAACACGGACAATTCAGGCACGATGATCGTTTTGATCGCCGTCATCGCCGCCCTGCTCGTGTTCTATAAGCTTTTCAGCAAAAAAATCACCGCGTGGATCGAGCCTAAGATCAGGAAGCACTATGCCGCGAAGGCTGAATCCGAAGTCAAGGCTCTGCCTCCTCTGGGACTGCCCGAGGATACGTCTGGCGGCGCCGAGCGCCTGAAGCATATCGACGTTCCCGCGGACGGAGCGGATTACGCTGCCGGACCGCGCGCCGAGCGCGATGACAGGCACAGGCACGTCGATTCTTCTCTGAAGGACCACTGACAAAAAACACAAAAAACATATAAACCGGTTACAATCACTACAAGTTGAACGGCGATTATTTTTTTGTTGTCTGTTCAGGACAGATAAATTTATATTTGGGAGGGCATTCGTCAATATGATAGAAGTCAGCAGCGTCACGAAGCGCTTCGGGAACAGGGTCGCGGTAAACGATCTCTCGTTCACGGCGGAACCGGGAAAGATATACGGATTTCTCGGGCCTAACGGAGCCGGCAAAACCACGACCATGAATATCATCACCGGATACCTCGCGCCTACGGAGGGAACGGTCTTGATCGACGGCGCGGATATCATGAAGGATCCTGAGAACATCAAGAAAAAGATAGGATACCTTCCGGAAACGCCTCCCGTATATCCGGATATGACTGTAAGGGAATATCTGAATTTTGCCGCGGAACTGAAGGGAATATCAAAATCCGACAGGAACGGCGAGGTCATGAAGGTCATGGCCGCCACAGGGACCGACGGAAGTTCGGAGAGGCTCATCCGCAACCTGTCCAAGGGATACAGGCAGAGGGTCGGCCTCGCGCAGGCGCTGATAGGCGACCCGGAGATACTCATCCTCGACGAGCCGACGGTAGGTCTGGACCCGGAACAGCAGAAGGAAATGTTCGACTACATAGTCGGGCTCAAGGAAGACAGGATAATCATCCTGAGCTCGCATATACTCGCGGATATCAGCATGGTCGCCGACTATGTATGGATAATCAACAACGGCGAACTGATCGCGTCCGATACGATCGAAAACCTTTCGAGCGGCATGACGGCATCGCAGGTCGTTACTATCACGGTGCAGGGAGAGAGTGAAAAGATAAGGGAAGCCCTGGATCCTCTCGACGTAGTCACAGGCATAGAGATCACTGACCTCGCGGACGGCAGTCTGGAAGTAAAGGTCACCTCGGATTCCGCGGAGGACGTCAGGCCTGCTCTGTCCAGAGCCGTGTCCGGTGCCGGAGCGGCGATACTCTCGATGAACAATGAGAAGAAATCGCTCGAGGAGGTATTCCTCTCGCTGACGGAAGAACCGGCGGCGGAAGAAACCGAAGCCAGACCGGAGGAGGCGCCTGAAGCGGAACCTGAGACTGATGCTGAGGCGGCGCCTGAAGCAGAACCTGCGGCGGCGCCTGAAGCAGATGAAGAAAAAGATGAGACCGAAGAGAAAGGGAGTGAGGAGTAGATGAAAGCGATATTCAAGAAGGATCTCAACTCACTGTTCAATTCCTTCATCGGATGGCTGTTTTTGGCCGTCACATGGGCATTCATATCCCTTTACGTCTGGATCATCTGTTTCGTAGGGCTCTCCGGAAGCATGTCGAACGCCGTCGCATATTCGATCATGATCCTGATGATAATGATCCCTGTGATATGCATGAGATCATTCGAGGAAGAGCGTAAGCAGAAGACTGATCAACTGCTCCTGACTTCTCCTGTATCGATAGGGAAGATCGTCGCCGGCAAATTCCTCGCGATAGCGGCCGTCTGGACGATACTCTGCGGAGCGTCGTGCGTATACCCGATCATCCTGCTCAAACTCGGAGGAGGGTCGCTCGCGTCGAACTTTGCCGCGATATTCGGGCTCTGGCTGCTCGGGCTCGCCGAGATCTCGATCTGTGTCTTCATATCCTCGCTGACAGAGAGCATGATAATCGCAGCGGTCATCTCTGTGGGCATTTTGTTCCTGACATATCTGATCCCGAGGATCAGTTCGGCGATATCATCGTCCGGGAACGCGTTTACAAAGGTGCTGGACGTCTTTGCGCTGCAGAGCCATTTCTATAACTTCCTGTCCGGCGCGATAGACCTCACGTCGGTCGTCTACTTCGCCTCGATCACTGTTTTGTTCCTCTTCTTCACCGCTCAGGTGTTGCAGAAGAGGAGATACACCGTGTCGCGGAAGACGATCGGCTTCGGGGCATATTCCGTCGCGACGATAGCTGTGATCACGGCGATAGTCGTCGTTGCGAATTTCGCGTTCAACAAACTTCCGGCGTCCGCGACTACCATAGACGTGACGACCGGGAAACTGTACTCCCTCACCGATGAGACAAAGGATTACCTTTCGGGTCTGGACGAAGACGTGACGATATACGTCCTCGAGAACAAGTCCGACGCCGACGAGGTTTTGAACAAAACATTGGAGAACATGGGATCCGTTTCGGACCACATAAAGGTCGAGTGGGTGGACCCGGCGAAAAACCCTGATTTCCTCTCGGGATACAACGTCTCGCCGACTGTCTATACCAATTCTCTGCTCGTAGTTGGGCAGAACAGGTGGAAGATAGTCGGGATAGAGGACATCTACCAGTATGAGGTCACGGACTATACGACGTATGAGACCCAGATCACCGGATACGACGGCGAGGGCAGAATAGTTTCTGCGCTGCAGTACGTCACGTCGGATAACGTCAACAAAGCCTATGTCCTCACGGGACACGGCGAGGTCTCTCTGGGGACCGACTTCACAAGCGCGCTCGATAAGATGAACTTCGAGTCGGCCGATCTGGACCTGATGCAGAACGACGCGATCCCGGACGACTGCGGCGTACTCATCATCAACGCGCCTCAGAACGATCTTTCGTCCGATGACGCCGACAAGATCATCGAGTACCTGAACGGGGGCGGCAGTATCATCATCTCGACGAACTTTACGCTCAAAGATTCGCCTAACATGGACAGAGTGCTCGCTTTCTACAGCCTCACGGCCGAGGACGGAATAGTCATAGAGAGCGATTCCGATAAATACTACAGGAATGAAGCGTATCTGCTGCCGACTGTAGGATATGACGAAATGACGTCGTCCATCGTCTCGGGGTCGGGGAACGGATACGTATTCTCGCCGTATTCGCAGGCACTGACAAAGGGCTCCGCGGAAGGCACGGAGTATACTGATCTGCTGACCACGTCAGAGGGTGCGTTCATCCGTTCCGACTTTGACGAAAACACAACGGACTTCTCAAAACGCGACAGCGACGTCTCCGGCCAGTTTACGGTAGGCGTAAAAGCCGTCAAGCAGACGGAAAACGGGGAATCCGTATGCGCGGCATTCGGGTCGGCTGTCATATTCACCGATAACGTCGACATGATGGTCGCGGGATCCAATTCATCGCTGTTCAGTTCAGCCGTTTCGTCACTGGTGAAGACGGACGAGGGAATCGACCTCATTTCAATACCGACAAAGGAATACAGCACGCCGACGATCACGGTATCGACCGCTTACGCGCGCTTTGATTTCATCCTGATGGTGATCGCCGTACCGGTGATCCTGATCGTAGTCGGACTCGCCGTATGGCTTTCGCGCCGCAAACGATAGGCTCCGGAGGTGATCTGAATGGCAAAGCAGAAAAAACAGCTGGTGATCCTGGTCATAGTCCTCGCCGCCGTGATAGCCGCATACTTTCTCGCGCGCCACGCCGCGCAGAAATCAGAGGATGAAGAGCAGGCCCGGACATACACCGCCGTCGAATTCAACGCAGACGACATCGTATCGATATCCGGGATCGGAACGGAAGGAGGATACTCGATCGATAAGATAGGGGATTCCTGGTACATAGTCTCGACGGGGGCGCAGGCGGACTCCACGGCGGTCCAGTCCATCCTCGACGATCTGGCAAAAATCGAGGGAGACGACGAGATAACCCTCGGGGAAAACGAGGATCAGTCAAAATACGGGCTCGACAGGCCGCAGGTCGTAGTCGAGGTGAAGGACTCCTCCGGCACGACGACAGAACTCCAGTTCGGGTCGCGTAATACGATACTCGCCAAATACTATTTCAGGGTCGCGGGCTCGGATAAGATATACACCGTAGCGCCGAGCGTTTATACGCATATGAACACAACAGACGACGATCTGACCGCGTCCGACGCGTCGTCCGGTCAGACGTCCGATTCGACGTCAGATTCGACGTCAGATTCGACGTCCGACGGAGCGTCTGACTGAAGCAACTATTTTCTTTGAAGTTCCGTGCGTTTTGTCGTATCATACTGTTAAGGCTTGAACTTGCGGCGCGGGAACGTGCCGCAGAGGTATTCTGAGATTCTGAGATAGATATGGAAAACGCTGCATCCGCGACGCGCACGGGACTCAGGGAACGTGTGAACAAAGACATACTGGCGATAGTGCTTCCGGTCATCGCCGAGAATATATTCCAGATGCTCGCGCAGATCGTCACTTCCGCCATGATAGGAAGGCTTGCGACCGAAGAGATAGCCGCGCAGGGCATCGGCAACCGGATGTATAACCTTTGCTGGGCCGCCTACAAGGGCATCGGCATAGGCGCGACGGTCGTGATCTCTCTCCGGTACGGGCGCGGCCAGTTCAAGGAATGCCGCAGGGCGGTGGAGCAGACGTATCTTACTCTCGTTCCCTTTGCCGTTATCGTTTCTCTAGTTTTCACTATTTTCAGCACCAGACTCGTAACCATTATGTCCGACGACCCGACTCTCGTGAGCGAATCGTCGGCTTATCTGCGCATAGTCGTCTGGGCCCTTCCGATCGCCGCGGTCAATTTTTGTTCGATAGCGGGCTTCAACGGGCACGGAAACACTAAAACACCGATGTTCAACGCAATGTTCCTGAACGCCGTAAATGTGGCGGCCGGGTATGTTTTGATCTTCGGCATCGGGTCCTTCGGCGGATACGGACTGGTCGGAGCAGGCTTCGCGACTTTGATCTCACAGGCGGCAGGCGCTTTTTCATGCACGTGGCTGCTGTACCATAAGAAAGGATATCTGCGCGAAGAAAAGCACGGCATCGGCTTTTTCACTCCGGACAGGGAACTCATCAAGGAAATATACAGGGCGGGGCTGCCGGCGGCGGGTGAAAACGTCACGTGGCAGCTTTCGGCTATCGTTCTCAGCAAAATAATCCTCACGTACGGGAGCGCGACGTTTGCGGCGTATCAGCTCGGACTTCAGGCGGAGGTACTCTGCGAGATGCCGGGGATGGGTTTTGTCACTGCGGCGGTAACGCTCTCGGCGAGGGCGATCGGACAGTCGGACGAGGAACTGTACCGCATGTATTATAGAAAGATGAAGATATACGCGCTATGCACGGGACTTTTCACGGCGTCGCTCCTCTTCTTCTTCCCGGGTGCGATCATGCAGTTCCTGACCGATAAGGCGGACGTGCGCGAACTCGGTACGGAGTATGTTTTGATGATGGCTCTGTGTCCGGTCCCGCAGGATCAGGATAAGATATATTTCGGATTTATGCGCTCGGCGGGGTTCCCACGGCAGCCGTTCTATTTCTCGGTCCTGGGGATATGGGGCGTGCGAGTCCCGGTGTCGGTCATTTTCGGTTGGATCCTTCACTGGGACGTAAAATGGATCTGGCTTTCGATGGCGCTGGATCAGTGGACACGCCTGACGGCATGCGTTATTTTCTTCAAGAGAAAGCGCGTCCTGGACAGAGGCGTTTCTATGATGAGCGGGCGCGGCGCGTGCGAAGAGACGGAAAGCGGGAAGGAGGCCGAAGCAGTTGCGTAAGCGCGATCCTCAGAAACTTTCGACGTATTTCCTTTCGGAAAAGAAAAATCTCGCTGCCGTGACGGTTTTCGGGATCATATATAACGTCGGCATGATCGCCGGCCCGTGGTTCGAAGGCAGGCTCGCCCAGTGCCTGGCGGATATTTTTGCCGGAAAAAGCACAGCGGGCGATATGATACGCCTGTCTCTGCTTTACGTCGCCGTCATCGCGGTCGTCCAGTTTTCGAGATTCATCAAGCGCCTGTTCGTCAGGTATTTCGCAAACAACGTAAACAGGCGGATGAAGACGAACCTCTACGCTTCGCTCGTCAGGACGGATGCCGCGGCGCTCCGGAACGAGAAATCGGGCGAGCTGCTGACCAAAGCGATCAGCGACGTCGACGCGTGCGTTGAGGGAATGAGGAAATTCACGACGGAGGTCTTCGACACAGGCGTCGTCATGGCCGCATACATAGTGATGCTCTGCGTATATGACGTCAGGCTCGCTCTCATCACATTTATTTTCCCTCCGATCTCATATTTCATCGCCGAGCACATGAAGAAGCGCGTGGAGCGCGCCTCCCGGGAAGCAAAGGAAAGTTCCGGCCGCCTGAACAGCGCCGCCTTTGACAGGGCAAAGAACGCTTTGACGTACAGGGTATACGGCGTGGAGGAGGCTCAGAGAACTTCGATGGAGGCAGATCTGGCGGATTACGAGAAAAAGAATATCGTTTCCGGAGTCCTGGAGACGGCGATGAAACCGCTTTACAGAGCGATCTCGCTCTGCGCGGTTTTCTTTATAGTCTACTTCGGCGGAAGGAACGTCATGGGGCTCGGGTGGACCGCGTGGAATATCGCGGCATTTTCGACCTTTCTGTCGTGCTTCCTGAAGCTTTCAAAAAAATCTTCTACCGCGGCAAAACTTTTCAACGCTGTCCAGAAGGCTCGCGTTTCATGGGAGCGCATCAGGCCGTTCATGAAGGAAAACGAATCGCTTGCCGCTCCGCAGAAGAAGAACGTGCGGGAGGTCGCGGTCAGCGGACTTTCGTTTGCTTATCCGGGCGGAGAGGAGATCCTGAAAGACATAAGCTTCAGCGCTCATAAGGGCGAGATAATAGGAGTGACCGGTAAGGTCGCATGCGGAAAATCTACGCTCGGCAAAGTATTCCTGGGCGAGTACGGCTATTCCGGTTCGGTCAGGTTGGACGGGGCCGAACTTTCCGGCCTGAACGCGTACGAATACTGCGGATATCTCGGCCATGACCCGGAACTTCTGTCGGATACGATAGAGAACAACGTCAGGCTCGGCAGGGAAGGATCGATCTCAGAGATCATCGTCGACGTGTGCCTGGATCGCGATCTTCGTGACATGCCTCTCGGGGCTTCGACCGAGACCGGCGAAAACGGTTCTCTTCTCTCGGGAGGGCAGCGGGCGCGGTGCGGCCTCGCGCGAGTGCTGTTCCACGACAGGCCCGTACTGGTTTTAGACGACCCGTTCGCGTCCGTGGACAAAGCGACGGAGGACGGCATTTTCGAGTCGCTGCGTGAACGCTATGCGGATAAGGTGATCATGATCATCTCGCACAGGCTGGATATTTTCCCGCGCCTTGACAAGGTGCTGTTTCTGGAGGACGGGCACGGCACGTTCGGCACTCCCGGGGAACTGATGCGCTCATGTCCGGGCTACAGGGACCTTGCGGAGATCCAGGCCTCGGAGAGCGGCGCGCGGAGTACGGACACGGCGCGGTCCGATGACGCAGGTGATTCTGCCGGATCCTCGGTTGAGAGGGGGTGCTCGCTGTGAAGAAAAAGCATGCGGTCATCCTCGCTCTGAAAGACGTGATCAGGAGATTCCCAGCCGTATTCATTCTCATGGCGGCCTCTGTAGCCGGCGCTATGCTGATATCGCTGCTTCCTCCTCTCGTGCTCGAGAAGACCGTCGACAGTTTTTCGACCGGGAATGGAAATATCGGAACGTACGCGGCTCAATATCTCCTCACGAGCCTTCTGGCGTGCGCTCTGGAATCTGCGCGCGAGGCGCTGATAACCGTGTTCGGCGAAAAGATCACCCATTCGCTGCGCAGCATGATGATAGAAAAAATGGGGCGTATGGACGCTTCTCTGCTGGCTGAGTCCGAGACCGGCAGCATAGCCGCGCGTCTCGTGAGCGACGTCGATACCGTAGAGACGCTATTCTCGGGCGGCGTGATAGGCATGTTCTCCGACGCGATAAGCATCATCGGAATCATGGCCGTCATTTTCACGAAGAGCAAGGGGCTGTTCGTGATACTGCTGATCGCGCTTCCTTGCGTGTTCGCTTTCACCAGGTTTGTCCAGAAGAGAATGCTATCCGCCCAGAAGGAAAACCGGAAGGCCGTAGCGCTCTCAAGCAAGATCATACCTGAGACGGTCTCCTGCATCAGGTCGATACACGATAACGACGCCGAGGGCTTTATGGAGAAGCGCTACGGCGAGTCGATAGACATGATGTTCCGCGCTCTGAACAAAAACGCGATGTACGACTCGTTCTACTCTCCTGTGGTGATCACTGTCTCGTCCGCTGTGATCGCTCTGATGATGTCTCTGTGCGTTTCGCAGGATTCGATGATGGACGCTTTCGGGATGTCGGTCGGGACCGCGGTCGCGCTGATATCATACGTCGGGAGGATCTTCGGACCTCTGGAGAGCCTCGGCATGGAGATTCAGAACATTCAGAGTTCCGCCGCCGGCCTCGCCCGGCTCGACGAATTCATGGCCTCCGATGAGCGCGAGGCCGGCACGGTCAGCGCGATAGATAAGGCTGACGTCTCGCTGAGCGGCGTTTCGTTTTCGTACGACGGCAAGCGGGATGTGCTTAAGGATTTCGACCTCCGGGTCGGAGAAGGCGAGCGGGTGACGCTGGTCGGCCGGACTGGCTGCGGCAAGTCGACTGTGTTCAAGCTGCTGCTCGGGCTCCTCGCCCCGTCTTCCGGGCGCGCGGAGCTTGGCGGCGCGCCGGCCGGACAGATCGCCGACGCCGCCAGACGCAGCATCATATGCTGCGCCGAGCAGCGATTTGCCATGACAGACGGAACCGTGCGCGACCAGGTGACTTTGAAAGACAGTTCGATCTCGGATGACCAGGTAAAGGCCGCTCTGGAGAGAGCGCTGCTGTGGGAAAAAGTGGAATCGCTGCCTCAGGGGCTTGACACGCCTTGCGACGAGTCGCTGTTTTCACAAGGTGAATTCCAGCTTTTGTCGATCGCCCGGGCGACCGTATCAAACCCGAGGATACTGCTCTGCGACGAGATAACCGCCAACCTCGACGTCGAAACCGAGGAAAAGGTGAGGCGCGCTCTCGACGAGGCGTCTAAGGGGAGGACCGTGATCTCAATCTCGCACAGGGGCACCTCTGACAGCAGAGTGATCAAGATGGGCTGAGGCCCTGGCGCGTCCGCGCAGTCCCGCGCCCGGACGCGCACGAACGGCGCGGCAGGGGATCCGATGCGCGGACGAAAGGCCGGAACGCGTCCGCGCCGCCGTGACCCCGGCGCGCGGCGCAGCAAGAAAGAAAAATGGACAGAAACGAAGCCGAACAATACAGGAAACTGGTGCTGACGCCGGTGAACAAGGTGATACCTCGCCTCGCGGTGCCGACGATCATAAGCATGATGACGTCGATGATCTACAACCTCGTCGACGCCTTTTTCGTGGGGAAAATAAACACGAGCGCCAGCGCCGCGATCGGCATCCTGCTTTCGGTCCACGCTCTGTATCAGGCGATCGGCTTCATGCACGGGCACAGCAGCGGCAGCATCATAAGCGCCAAACTCGGGCAGGGAGATAAAAAAGGCGCGTCGCGCTACGCGTCCATCGCGTTTTTCAGCGCGATGCTGATCTCGTGCGCGGTGATGCTGATATGCTTTATCTTCAGGCACCGGCTGATGGTTCTGCTCGGAAGCACGGAAACCATACTCCCGTACGCCGAGGCATACGGGATCTACATAATCTTATCCGGCCCTGCGCTTTCAATGAGCTGCGTCCTGAACAACATCATGCGCTACGAGGGCAAAGCCTTCTACGCCATGATCGGACTCGTATCGGGCGGGGTCCTGAACATGATCCTCGACCCTGTCATGATGTTCTCGATGGATATGGGGATCGCCGGGGCCGGCCTCGCAACCGCAATATCACAGTGCGTCAGCCTGATCGTCCTCCTCGTCATGTTCATGCGCGGACATGTGATCTCGCGCATTTCGCCGAGGATATTCTGGGCGGAATATAACGGCAGAGACCACCTGCGGATAATCCAAAACGGCCTGCCGAGCCTGCTCCGCCAGATGCTTCTGAGCTTCTCCTCTATGACTCTGAACATCTGCGCGAACCCGTACGGCGACGCGGCGATCGCGGCGATGACTATAGTCGGCAGGATCATGATGTTCACGGGATCGGCCATGATCGGGATAGGGCAGGGCTTTCAGCCTGTCGCGGCATATAATTCCGGCGCCGGTAAATTTCGAAGGATCAGGGCCGGGTACTTTTTCACATGGAAACTCGGTGAACTCGTGATGGGTGCGCTCACGCTCATCTGCCTGATCTTTCCGGCGGAGATCATAACGATATTCCGCGATGATCCGGAAGTCGTCGAGATAGGCGTCACGGCGCTCAGGTTCAGGTGCGTTTCATCCGTGCTCCAGCCGTTCATAGTCGTGACTAATATGACGTTCCAGTCTATGCGCATGGCCAGGCAGGCGTCTTTTCTGGCGTGTCTGCGGAGCGGGCTGTACTACATTCCCGCGCTTCTCATACTGCCGCATTTCTGGGGGATTACGGGCATCGAGTCCGCCCAGATGGTCGCGGATATACTGACCGTTCTGACCGTGATCCCTTTCGCGGTCAAATTCCTGCGCGAACTGCCAAAGGAAGACCAGGCGAGTCCCGTCGACTCAGCGTATGAGGAGTACGTGGATCGGCAGAAGAAGTTGAGTTGACGGCGGAGAAGATTATCTGTCGGATGAAAAGAAAGAGATGATCTCTTCGGCGACCGATTCGGGAGTTTTCCCGTCGGTCGCTGTTTTGACGCCGCCGGCGGCTTCATAGCATGATTCGCGCGCGTTTGTCATGGCTTTGATGCGGTCGACGGTCATATCGCCCGCCAAAAGAGGCCTGGTGCGGTCATCGGAAATGCGCCTGAATATCTCTTCGGGGCTCGCGGTCAGCCAGAAGGCGCGTCTGGAACCTTTCAGTATCCGGCGGTTTTCCTCGGCGAGGGGTATGCCGCCTCCGCATGATACGACGAGTCCGTCGCGGGAGGCGAGTTCGTCGAGCGTGGATCTTTCAAGTGCGCGGAAATACGCCTCGCCGCTCCCGGCGAAGATCTGCGAGATCGTCCTGTTTTCTTTTTTCTCGATCAAAGCGTCCGTGTCGACGAGCCCGGCGCCGAGTTTCCGGGCAAGGATCGCCGCGACGGTCGTTTTGCCGGTCCCCATGAAGCCGTACAGGTAAATGTTTTTCATATGTATATTCTACGCCTGCGGCACATGCTCTGCAAAGCAAAAACGCGTGATCTCGCGAACTCCCGGACGGTCATCCCGGGCGGTTATCATTGCGCGGACATGAATAATGTGCTAATAATGATCATAGAGACATGCCGGATCATATGTTTTTCGATTTTTTTAAATCCCGCGGCATCGTCCGGCTGAAACATATCATGCTGTCATGGAGACTGGTAAAAGAATGATAACAGGAACTACCAAACTCATATGCTTTTTCGCAGATCCCGCCGAGCACTCGGGGTCGCCCGCCATGCATAACGCCGCCTTCGAAGCGGCGGGGCTCGACTACGTCTATCTCGCGTTCCGGGTCGGCAAAGAAAACATCGGGCGCGCGGCTGACGCGATGCGCACTCTGGGGATCAGGGGCGCGAACGTCTCGATGCCGAACAAGCAGGAGATCATCAAATATCTCGACGCCGTTTCTGACCGCGCGGAACTACTCGGAGCGGTGAACACTGTTGTGAACGACGGCGGCGTGCTGACCGGCTATAACACTGACGTTGACGGTGTTAAAGACGCCGCGGAAATACTAGGTTTCCCGCTCGCGGGCAGGCGCGTCGTCCAACTCGGTCTGGGCGGGGCCGGCCGGGCGTCTCTTCTGGCGTGCGCGGAAGCAGAGGCGGCTCACGTGTCTGTGTTCGTGCGCGGGCGCAGGCTGGACGAGCATGCTGAGTTTGCCGGAAAAATCAAAGAGAACACTGGACTCGAATGCGAGGTGATCGACATCGCCGATAAAAAACGCCTCGCGGATGAACTCTCGCAAGGCGACGTTTTGCTGAATATGACTGATGTGGGAATGGGCCCTAAGGAAGGGCAGCCGCCGCTGCCGGGAGGGATCGAACTGGATCCGCGGATTTCAGTAATGGACGCAATATATAAGCCGGATGAGACTGAGCTCATCCGGCAGGCAAAACAGGCGGGCGCCCGCGCCGCAAACGGCAGGGCTATGCTCGCCTGTCAGGGTGCGAGATCTTTCCGCCTTTTCACCGGGCGTGACATGCCCGAAAGCGTCTTCAGGTCGCTGTTTTGATCTCTATTTCCCGCTTCCCGCGACGATCAGGTCGCAGACGTTTCTGCTGAACTCGACGGGATCATCTATCTGCATCCCGGAGATGAGGAGCGCCTGGTCGTACAGAAGCGAAGCGTATTTCTTCAGATCCTCTTTTCCGGCATCTCCGGCGTCCGCAGCTTTCTGAAGCACCTTGAATACGTCGTGATCCGGATTGATCTCGAGCACTCTCTCCGCCGTGATGCGCTGTCCGACAGGCATCTCGTTTATCACTTTCTCCATCTCAAGCGATATCTCGCCCTTCGCCGAAAGGCAGACCGGTGAGGTCGTGAGGCGAGGCGAGAGTTTTACCTCTGACACCTTGCCGCCGAGGTCGTCTTTGATCGCCTGCAGGAGCACGGAATTTTCCTTTTCGAGCTCTGCGATGCGGTCGCGTTCGGACTGTTCCATATCCTGCTCGCTGTCGCCCGCGGAGACCGATCTGAACGGTTTCTCCTTATAGTTCTGCAGCATGGTGATGACGAATTCGTCGATCTCGTCCGTCATGTAGAGGATCTCATATCCCTTCGATTTAACGTATTCCGTCTGAGGGAGCATGTCTATCTTATCGACTGTCTCGCCGCCGGCGTAGTAGATGTATTTCTGGTCGTCTTTCATGCGGCTGACGTACTCGGCGAACGTGACAGGCTTTTTCTCCGTCGACGAATAGAACAAAACAAGATCCTGCAGAGTCTCGCGATGGGCGCCGAAGTCATCGTAGAGGCCGAACTTAAGCTGCTTGCCGAAGTTGGCAAAGAACTTTTCATATCCCTCGCGATCCTCCTTCAGGAAGTCCTCGAGGTCGCGCTTTATCTTCTTTTCGATGTTCATCGCGATGGCGCGGACCTGTCTGTCCTGCTGCAGGGTCTCACGCGAGACGTTAAGCGACAGATCCTGGCTGTCTACGATACCTCTTACGAAGTTGAAGTAATCCGGCAGCAGCTCCTTGCACTTGTCCATGATCATGACGCCGGAAGAGTAGAGCTGCAGGCCTTTTTCGAAGTCTTTCGTGTAGTAATCGTACGGCGCGTGGCTCGGTATGAACAGGAGAGCCGTAAAACTCGTGACGCCCTCGACGCTCGTGCGGATCACTCTGGCCGGGTCGGCGTAGTCCATGAATTTCTGCTTGTAATAGTCGTAGTATTCCTCCGGCTTTACCTTGCTCTTCTGGCGCTTCCAAATCGGCTCCATGGAGTTCAGCGTCTCCATCTCCTGATACGTCTCGTATTTCGGTTCGCCCTCGGCAGGCTCCTTGCCGTCTTCAGTCTTCACCTGGCGCGATTTCGTCATCATCATCCTGATAGGGTAGCGAATGTAGTCGGAATATTTTTTGACGAGTTCGCGCAGTTTATATTCGTCGAGGTACTGAGAATAGTCTTCTCCGTCGGTGTCTTCCTTGATGTGAAGGACGACGTCGGTCCCGCAGGAATCCTTTTCCGCCGGCTTGATGGTGTATCCGTCCGCTCCGGTGCTCGTCCATACGTTAGCCTCGTCAGAGCCGTACGCGCGCGAGGTGACCGTAACTATGTCGGAGACCATGAAAGCGGAGTAGAAGCCTACGCCGAACTGGCCGATGATATCTATTTTTTTCTGAGCGCCTGACGCTTCGTCGCTGTCGCTTTCCGCCTCGCGTGCCGCTGCCATGAAATTGCCGGAACCGCTCCTCGCTATCGTTCCGAGGTTATCCTCAAGCTCTTTTGCGGTCATGCCGATGCCGTTATCGGAGATCGTGAGAGTGCGGGTGTCCTTATCCGGGGTGATCGTGATGCAGAAATCGCTTCTCCTGACTCCGGTGCCGCCTTCGGACAGGCTCTTATAGTAGAGTTTATCTATAGCGTCGCTCGCGTTGCTGATTATTTCTCTCAGGAATATTTCTTTATGTGTATAGATCGAGTTGATCATCATGTCAAGCAGTTTCTTTGATTCTGCCTTGAATTGTTTTTTAGCCATTTTTAACCTCCGTGCAATGTATTTGTTAGCACTCTTAAATAACGAGTGCTAACTAAAGTATAATCTACCACCGAAGCGCGGAAATGTAAAGGGCTAAATAATATTTTTTCGGAGGATCTGCGATATTTCCTCGAACAAAAAACAGCCTGACCGCCGACGGATGATCCCGGCAGCGGCCGCTGTGCCTTTATCAGAAGAGATTTTACTACAGCACGCCTGGGCGCGCTTTGGCTGCATATTGCTACTTGCTACTAAATTAGCACCTGATATAATTATATGTGCATCGCATATGATTTCAATTACTAACATTATTGTCAGCACCCTTCCTGTACGGCTGCGGAGCGTATTTATTCCGAAGCTGTCCGAGGCTGTACGGGCGGACGGTGCGATGGGAGGTAAATGTTTTGATAGAAACTCATTATGACTGCCCATGCATGGAAAACTGTCCGCTCAACAGGAGCATGGACCTGATCGGCGGCAAATGGAAGATGCAGATCCTGTGCACGCTCAACAACAGCGGACCTGTCAGGTATAACGCTCTGCGCAGAAAGATGGACGGCGTGTCGAATACCGTCCTCATCCGCGCGCTCAGGGAACTTGAGGACTCAGGGCTTATCAAAAGAACAGAGTACAACGAGGTTCCGGCTCGCGTCGAATATGAGACTACGGAACTCTGCGACAGTCTGATCCCTATCCTCGACGATCTGAGCAGCTGGTGGGAGGTCCATTACGCCCAAACTTCCGCCGCCAAAAAAGATACCGCCGATCTGCCGGCCGCCGGGCGTGCGAGATGAAAAAAACCGGAAAAGTGAAACCAAAACCGAAGCAGAAAAAGACAGCCGCCGGATTCCTGGGCTTCCTAAAGAAGCATAAAAAAGCGGCCGTTCTGATAATAATTGCCGCCGCCGCAGTCATCTTCTGGCAGATAAAGAGAGAGAACATGCTTTACACATATGAAGGACCCGACGAATCGCTCGTTTATCCTCTCTGCGAGTACAGCAGCGAATATTATTTCCGCGACGTCTATAACTTCGAGAATTACGACGACGGTATTTACCGCGGCAGAAGGGGGATAGATGTTTCGGAGCACCAGGGAAAGATCGACTGGTCTCTTGTAAAGGAAAGCGGCGTCGAGTTCGCGATGATAAGGGTGGGCTACCGCGGCTACACCTCGGGCGTGATCAACGAGGACCCGTATTTCGAGCAGAATATCAAGGGCGCGACGGAGAACGGGATCGACGTCGGCGTATATTTCTTTTCTCAGGCCGTCTCGACGGACGAAGCGCTCGAAGAGGCCAGATTCGTCATGGAAAAGGTAAAAAAATACGACCTGACGATGCCGGTCGCTTTTGATATGGAAGAGGTCACGGAGAATGATCGCATATCCGGTCTGACTACCGAGGAGCGGACCGAGATTACTGACGCGTTCTGCAAGGCTGTCGAAAAGCAGGGCGAGAAGGCGCTCATCTACGGTAATACCAGGTGGCTCGAAAACAAACTGGACCTGTCCAGGCTCACGAGATTCGATCTCTGGTACGCTCAGTACGCTTACGAGAATACGTTTCAGTACAAACACGCCATGTGGCAGTATTCATGCACCGGGACCGTCGACGGCATCAGCACCGAAGTCGATCTGAACATCGAATTCGTAAAAAGCTGATCATCCGGGATCTGCGGAAAACTATTCATCCGACTCGTGCGGAAGGCCCGCCATATACAGAACTATCGTGCCTGCGCATTCCTCGGAACTTTCGCTGTCCGCGACAAAATTCACCATATTGCATTTCCGCGCCACGTCCGAGATCATCGTGGCCGCTGTAGGCTGGACGCAGTCGCCCCATTCGGAATCATGACCTCCGAAGGAGTCCTGCGCCTTTTTTATGTCTGAAAGGAATGACGCGTAATCCTCGTTTTCCTCTGACGAGAACCACATCTCGTGAGTCGACGACACGCTGTAGGAGAGGCCCGTGAGCGAACAAAGCGTCGCGTAGTCGTTATCGAGTTTTACGAGATCATATGTCCCCAGGCTGCATCCCGTAGCCTCGAAGATCATCTGAGTGTCGGAAATAGAGACTTTCCCCAGATTGGTTATCGCATCTGCGCCGCTGTTGTTGTTCTGCTGATATATGCCATCAAGCAGGGTATATACGGCGGTGACGAAAAGATTATTGCTGCTTTCGTTCAGGACGCGGTCCGGAACTTCAGTCTCTTCATACGCGAACAAAAGGTCAGGCAGGTCTTCGCCATATCTTCCGGTGATGCGGCTGATCTCGTTATCGAGCATCTTTTCAACGGAGCTGAGCGTGTCCCTGCCCACCACGATGGTGACCTCGGCCGACGACGGGTTGATACCGGAAGCCGTGCCGCCGGTAAATGACGCGACACGGAAGACCTTTGCCTTCGTCTTGAAATTCGCCAGGACGGTCCCGAGTTCCTTTACCGGGTTGAAATAAGTCGAGATGCCGGCGTCCGGTGCTTCACCCGGCAGCCCGCTGATCGAGATCTTAAGCGCGCTGTAGCCTGATTTCTGATCCTGAGATATCGTGTCGTACGCGATATCGCCGGTGAACACGTAGCTGCTGTATCCGCCGGAACTGTTGGACCAGAGAGACTTTGAAGCCGAACTCAGCACGAAGACGCTCGAACCTTCCGGGAAATACGAAGCCGAAAGCGTTTTCGGTCCGGAGAGGTCGCCGCCGGTCTGCGGTGTGAAGATCACGTCTACAGGACCGTATCCGCTGCAGTTTTTTGCGATATAAAGCGCCGGGGCGATGGCGTTGACGTCGAATTCGAACTGAAGCGGGTCGAACGTGCACACTACGACAGTGCGCGGGGCTTCGGCGTATTCTTCGGAGCCCGGATTCGACATGATTATGTTTCCGTACGCGTCAGTGCTGCAGGCGATGGATTTTGCCTCGGCCCACGTGACGAGGTATGATGAAATGCCGGCGACGTCCGTCATAGTCTCAGCCGAGTCGAGAAGGTCCGTTTTATATGCCGAGATCTTCTTTGCGACTTTTTCCTCGATCGGTTCCTCGGCTTCTTCCTCTCTGCACGACGTCAGCGGCGCACAAATGATGGCGGCGCAGAGAACGACCGCCGCGGAAACGCACAGTATTTTCCATTTCAATTTATTTCACCTTTCGCATTCCGTCTTGAATGTGTAAAAATACAAGATAAAAGGCCTGAATCCTCTTTGCATGGCACGGAAAATGTCATATAATATTAGCATATCAGGGGGTAAATTTCAATGACGACAACGATAGAGACCAAGAATCTGGTAATAAGACCGACCGTCTTTGACGACTGCAGAATGTTCGCCGACTGGGAGACACGTCCGGAGGTGACCGAATTCTTTACGATCGACGACGGACGCACATATGAGGACGTCGTTACGGAATTCATCAAGGCGTCGTGCGACGAGTCCAAGATGTATCTGACTATCACCCGCAAGCCGGACGGCATGGTCCTCGGCAGGATCATCCTCACCCGCATAGACCCCCACTACGATTCTCTGGACATTACGCGGATCTATATCGCCGACGTCTCGGAGCGCGATAAAGGATACGGTACAGAGGCGCTGCGCGGTGTCCTCGAGTACGCATTCCTCAATCTCCATACGGAAAGGGTCACGATCGACCACTTCATCGCGAACAGGAAAGCCGCGATGCTGTATGAGAAACTGGGCTTCAAGAATGAGGGAGTCATGCGCCACGCGGCGAAAAAGAACGGTAAGTATTACGACCTTCAGTTGAAGTCGATGACGCGCGAGGAGTATCTGGACACCATCCACACGATCGATTAAAGGCAGGAGGTAATATTCCACTGACTCTGGTGATTTTCCACTGACTCTGGGGATCCTGCAGTTCAGGGGAATCTCCGCCGCCTCAGGGGGAAATTTTGGCGTTTCAGGGGAATTTTTACCGTTCCCGGGGAAAAACACTTGTCACGTTTCGTGACGCTGTGATATAATAATGCTCGCGGTCAGCCGCTGACCGCCGGAAATATGAGTTTTTCCCGCTTTTATGCGGGTTTACGTTTTGAAAGAGGAGGTGCGGAAGATGGCAAGAAAGTGTGAGATCTGCGGAAAAGGTCAGACCTCCGGAAATAATGTATCTCATTCCATGAGACATTCCAGAAGGAAATGGAACGCGAACATTCAGACTGTAACTGTTAAAGACGGCGACACCGTCAGAAGAGCGAAGGTCTGCACCAGATGCCTGAGATCGGGCAAGGTCGTCCGCGCCAACTGATCTTTCACCTGGCGCCTGGTCCCGCTTCACGCGGCGATGAGGCCCGACAACGCTGTCCGACTTGATCGGCGGCTGCAGAAGATTGATTTCCACCCTCATTACGAATGATGTAATGAGGGTGATTTTATTTTTGACTTGAGCCGTTCCGGTGATGTGCTAATATTTATTTATAGATTTTTGGGGATAATGGTATGGAGGTTAATTGTAAAATCAAATTG
>DKRJ01000002.1 GCA_002472145.1 Clostridiales bacterium UBA7285
ACTTTTGGCGACCATATCATAACATCCTCGCTTCGCAAAATCGAAAAAAATTAAAGTTTGCGAAATGCACGTCAGATAACCGCCGTTCAACTCTCAGGTTCGGGATTTACGTTTTAATGTGGTATGATATATCCACGGATCAGATGAAAGGCAGGCAGGATCATGCAGCATAAGTGCAGAGTGACGGTTTTGGAGAAAAAACTGTTCCCGGAACTTCAGAGGGAATATCTGGCGGACCCGGAGTCCGGCGCGTGCCCGTTCTATAACGTCGGCGACGAGTTCATCTTCGAGCGCTACGGCGGGAAGGATGATTTTTGGACGATGGGCAGAGGCAGCCAGTGCGCGGAAGCGTGGGACTGCATCAGCCGCTACATCTACACCGCCCTGCAGGGAGGCAGCATCATGCACGGCTGGACGAACGACGACCGCATCATGATCGCGTGCTGTCAGGACGGCACCAGGCCCGTGATATTTAAGATCGAACGCCTGGACTATAAAGCGGTCTGGGCGGACGGCGTGAAAACAAAGGAAGACGCGGAGGCGCTCTGCGGCAGATTCAGGAAGATATCGGGCGTGACGGACGCCGTCTGGGACGCCGAAAGAGGCTTTGCCGAGGTCTACATGGACGCTGACATAAACGATTACGTCCTCTCCGAGGCGGTCAGAAAAGCCGGCGCATTCAAGGCGACTAAGATCGAATGAGCCGGCGCGCCCAGGGCCGCTGAAAAAGATCAATGGCGACGTATTTGGCGCGTCTAAAATAGTTTAGATACAGTATATTCAGGTCATGGATTTCAAACTTCATTCAGACTTTAAAATGACAGGCGACCAGCCGCAGGCGGTCGATAAGATAGTCGAGGCGTTCGAGTCCGGACAGCAGGCGGCGACTCTGCTCGGCGTCACTGGCTCCGGGAAGACCTTCACCATGGCAAACGTCATAGAGCGCTTGAACCGTCCGACGCTGGTGATCAGCCATAATAAGACTCTGGCGGCGCAGCTTCACGGGGAATTCAAATCATTCTTTCCCGAGAACGCCGTGGAATATTTTGTCAGCTACTACGACTACTATCAGCCGGAGGCGTACGTTCCGTCCACCGACACGTATATCGAGAAGGACTCCGCGATAAACGATGAGATCGATAAACTGCGCCACAGCGCGACGGCGGCTTTGACCGAGCGCAGGGACGTCATCATCGTCGCGTCCGTCTCCTGCATATATAACATCGGGAGCCCGGAGGAATACGAAGCGCAGATACTTTCGCTGCGCCCGGGAATGGAGATGCCGCGGAAGGAACTGCTGCGCAGGCTCATCGACATACAGTATGTCAGGAACGACGTGGACTTCGGACGCGGGTCTTTCCGCGCGCGCGGGGATATCATCGACATCTATCCGGCCGGATCCGACCACGCCATCCGCGTGGAACTCTTTGGCGACGAGATAGACACGATCAAAGAGATGAACCCCGTGACGGGCGAGATCATCGGCCTGCGCGAACACGTCGCGATCTTCCCGGCGTCTTTTTACGTCACGAACCAGGAGAAGATGGACCGCGCCCTCGTCTCCATCGAGGAGGAACTCGAGGACAGGATCAAATGGTTCAAAGACCGCGGCAAACTCCTGGAGGCGCAGAGGATCGAACAGCGGACCAGATACGACATGGAGATGCTGCGAGAGATCGGCGTCTGCAAGGGGATAGAGAACTACACGCGGCACCTGAGCGGGCTCGAGCCGGGGCAGAGGCCTTTCACGCTGCTCGACTTCTTCCCGAATGACTACCTGACGATAATAGACGAGTCGCACGTCATGCTGCCGCAGCTGCACGCCATGTACGCCGGCGACAGGTCCAGGAAACAGGCCCTCGTCGACTACGGGTTCAGGCTGCCTTCGGCGCTGGACAACAGGCCGCTGAAGTTCGAGGAATGGGAAAAGATGCACGGCCAGATAATGTTCTGCAGCGCCACGCCTGCAGAGTATGAAAGAAAACTCTCGGGCGGCGTGACAGCGGAACAGGTCATCAGGCCTACGGGACTGCTCGACCCGCCGATAACAGTCAGACCTACGGACAATCAGATAGACGACCTCATCGGAGAACTGAATAAAGTCACCGCGGCGGGCGGACGGTCGTTCGTCACCACACTCACCAAGCGCATGGCTGAGAGCCTCACCGACTACCTGAGCAAAGCCGGCATACGCGTCAGATACCTGCACTCCGAGATCCAGACGCTGGAGAGGCTTGAGATCATCAGGGACCTGCGCCTCGGCGAGTTCGATGTTTTGGTCGGCATAAACCTGCTGCGCGAAGGGCTCGACATACCGGAGGTCATGCTGGTGGCGATCCTGGACGCCGATAAAGAAGGATTCCTTAGGACGGAGACGTCGCTCATCCAGACGATCGGACGCGCGGCGAGAAACGTGAAGGGACACGTCATCATGTACGCCGACTGCGTCAGCCCGGCGATGAAAGCCGCCATAGACGAGACGAACAGGCGCCGCGGCATCCAGGAAAAATACAACGAGGAGCATCACATCACGCCGAAGAGCGTCGAAAAGTCGGTGCGTGAGGTAATCGAGGCGACAAAGCCGATCGAGGGCGAGGAGAAGTATAAGGGCAGGAAGCCTTCGGAACTGACGGACAAAGAACTGAAGGCGTACGTCGGTCAGCTTGAGACTGAGATGAAGCAGGCGGCCAAAGACCTGCAGTTCGAGCGCGCCGCGGAACTGCGCGACATGATATTCGAATACAAGGCACGGCTCTGATATATGCGAAAGGGAAAAATGGCAAACGAGATAGTGATAAAAGGCGCTGCCGAAAATAACTTAAAACACATAGACCTGCGCATCCCGCGCGATAAGCTCGTGGTGTTCACCGGACTCTCGGGCTCCGGGAAGACTTCGCTTGCCTTCGACACGATATACGCCGAGGGACAGCGCAGATACGTAGAGTCGCTCTCATCCTACGCCCGCCAGTTCCTGGGGCAGATGGACAAGCCTGACGTGGAGTCGATAGAAGGGCTCTCGCCGGCCATCTCCATCGATCAAAAGACCACCAGCCGCAACCCGCGCTCCACGGTCGGCACAGTCACCGAGATCTACGACTACCTGAGGCTGCTGTACGCGAACATCGGCATACCGCACTGTCCGATCTGCGGACGCGAGATATCCAGCCAGTCCGTCGACCAGATCGTCGACGCTATTATGGAGTACCCCGAGGGGACGCGCCTGATCGTCATGGCGCCTGTGGTGCGCGGCCGCAAGGGCGAGCACGAGAAAGTCCTGGACAGGATACGCCGAGACGGCTACACCCGCGTGCGCGTAGACGGCGAGATGCGCGAATTCGGCGACGGCGGGATAAAACTTGAAAAGAACAATAAGCATAACATAGACATCGTCATAGACAGGATCGTCATCAAAGACGGCCAGCAGGGGCGCATCGCCGAAGCGGTGGAACTGGCCGTAAAGGAAGGCTCCGGGCTGGTCACGGCTTTGTTCCACGACAGAGACTACGACGCGGAGAAGATCTTCTCCACGAAACTCGCGTGTCCCGAGCACGGCGTCGGCATCGAGGAACTGGAGCCGAGGATGTTCAGCTTCAACAGCCCGTTCGGCGCCTGCCCAGCCTGCAACGGACTCGGGTTCACCGAGACCGCGGACGAGGACGCGCTCATAAAGAAGGATAAGAGCATACTGGATGGCGCACTCGGCACGATATTCATGACGATGCAGTACACGAGCTTCTACTGGCAGGTGATCGACGCCCTCGCGGCCGAATACCACGTCGACCTGCATTTGCCGTTCAAGGACCTGCCCGAGGATTTCAGGCACGACCTCCTCTACGGCACAGGTTCGCGCAAACTGACATACGACGTAAAGACCCAGAGCGGGCGCGTGCAGCACAGGAACCACCCTTTCGAAGGGATGATAACGAACCTCGAGAGGCGCTATCGCGAATCATCCTCCGACATGATGAAGGAATGGATGAGTAAATTCATGCGGGTGAACCCTTGCGAAGCCTGCCACGGCAGGCGCCTGCGCCCGGAGGTCCTCGCGGTCACCGTCGGCGGGAAGAACATCTCGGAGTTCACCGATATGTCGGCACGCGACGCGCTTGAGTTCGTCGGCGGCCTGAAACTCACGCAGAAAGAAGAGATGATCGCCGGACAGATCATCAAAGAAATAAAGTCGCGCCTCTCGTTCCTCGTGAACGTGGGCCTCGACTACCTGACGCTCTCGCGCTCGGCCGCTACGCTCTCGGGCGGCGAATCGCAGAGGATCAGGCTGGCCACGCAGATCGGCAGTTCACTCGTGGGCGTCATCTACATACTGGACGAGCCGAGCATCGGTCTGCACCAGCGCGATAACGGCAAGCTCCTTAAGACCCTGCGCGACCTGACCGACATGGGGAATACTTTGATCGTCGTGGAGCACGACGAGGAGACCATGTACGCGGCAGACCACATCGTGGACATCGGCCCGGGCGCGGGGATCTACGGCGGCGAGCTTGTAGCCCAGGGGACAGTCGATGACATAAAAGCCTGCGAGCGCTCGATCACCGGCCAGTACCTGACCGGAAAGCGTAAGATCGAGGTCCCGAAAGAGCGCCGCAAAGGGACTGGGAAAAAGATAACGATCAAAGGCGCCCGCGAGCATAACCTGAAAAACATCGACGTCGACATCCCGCTCGGCGAATTCGTTCTGGTCACCGGGGTCTCCGGTTCCGGAAAGAGCAGCCTGATAAACGAGGTCCTCGGCAAAGGCGCCTCCGCCCGGATCAACCGCTCCCATGAGCCGGTCGGCGAGCACGACGACATACTGGGCCTCGAGAACATCGATAAGGTCATCACCATCGACCAAAGCCCGATCGGCAGGACCCCGCGCTCCAACCCGGCCACGTACACCGGCATGTTCACCCGCATCCGCGACCTGTTCGCGGCCCTGCCCGAAGCAAAGATGCGCGGCTACGGCCCGGGACGCTTCAGTTTCAACGTCAAAGGCGGCCGCTGCGAGTCCTGCAAGGGCGACGGGATCATAAAGATAGAGATGCACTTCCTGCCCGACGTCTACGTGCCTTGCGAAGTCTGCAAGGGCAAGAGGTATAACCGCGAGACGCTTGAGGTGAAGTATAAGGGGAAGAGCATCTACGACGTGCTGGACATGAGCGTGGCAGAGGGGCTTGAGTTCTTTAAGAACCAGCCTTCCATCATGCGCTATCTTAGGACTTTAGATGACGTGGGGCTCGGATATATCAAGATCGGGCAGCCGTCGACGCAGCTCTCCGGCGGCGAGGCGCAGAGGATAAAGCTGGCGACGGAACTGGCGCGCCGCGACACGGGCAGCACCCTGTATATCTTAGATGAGCCGACGACGGGTCTTCACTTTGCCGACGTAGACAAACTCATCCAGGTGCTGCAGAGGCTCGTGGACGCCGGGAACACCGTAGTCGTCATCGAGCATAACCTCGACGTCATAAAGTGCGCTGACTATATCATCGACCTGGGGCCGGAAGGCGGAGACGCTGGTGGCATGGTCACCGTCACCGGAACGCCTGAGGAGGTCGCGGCCTGCAAAAAGAGCTACACGGGGCAATACCTTAAGAAAATTCTGAAGAAGAAAAACCGCCGATAAGGTCCATCACATTGCTGATACTGCGGGGTAGCACGAGTGTCGATTATATATTGACATAATAATCATCAGACTTGATAATACAAATAGAAAAGAGCCGCTTTTTCTCGGTCGAAAGGAATTCGGGGGAGAAGGAATGGACAGAGTTATCAATAGATCCGCGTCGGTCGTCATCTGCTGGGCGGTTTGTTTTTTGATCGCCCTCGCGCTCCTGCCGGGTATGCCTCTTTTAGCCGCAGTGCAAGGAACAGCGTACGCCGGGACCGAGTCCGCGGTGTCTTCTTTGGCCGGGCCGTATCGTCCGGACCGGAATATTTCGGCTCTTTCCGCGGCAAAGATTTCTTTGCCGTCACGACCATGACTGAGGCGTGCGCGGACCGCGAGGCGGGAACATCGATCTCGAGGGACGGAAAAGAATGGGCTCTGTGGGAGAGTGGCGACAAAGCGCTGAACGTCGGCTATAACGGAGAAAACTCCTTGATCGATTTTTCGGACATCGAGACCGCCACAGGTGTCAGCGGACTTCCTTCGGAAAGTTCTGACTCAGGGCTTCTGTACGTCCGGCAGTACAGCGGAGTTGTGACGAGGACGATCTGCCTCAGGACTTCGTCGGGCAGATACGTTCCGTACTACACCGACCAGAGCGGCAGCGTCCGCGCTAAGATGTATTTCCATCCGACGGGACGCGGCGTGAGCAACGATTATACTGGGGACTATTATGAGATCGCGACGATCTATGACGGACATGTCAGCTGCGGCGGACTTTCCGGCGAGGAAGTCCTGCGGCTTGCGTATATCCAGTCGAATCACCGCGGCGACACATGGTTCATGTTCTCGAATAAAAACGTTCACGAAACGTGGAGGGAGAACAGGCACTGACGGCAGGCAGAATTTCCGGCATGGGGAATAGTTCTGAAGCCTGTGCGGATCTATCTCTAAACATTAAACAGTTTTTACGGCACGGTCCCGCTTCCCCGGGGCCGTGCTTTAATGCATTATTATCTCCCAAAGTACGGGTCTTTCGTAGTATAATGAAGTATGTTTTCGTATCCGGGGCGCGCAGATCGGGCGTCTTGCTATGCGCGCATGCGCGGGCCGGATGCCGCGCTCCGGACGCGCGCGGCTTCATGTCAGACACCGCGGTGCGCGCGCCTTGGCGCGCAGATGATGATTTCGAAAGGACGAGAGATGTTTAAGATAGGATGCCATCTTTCTTCGGCCGGAGGCTATCTGGCCATGGGAGAGACGGCCGTACAGATAGGAGCCAGCACGTTCCAGTTCTTCACGCGCAACCCGCGCGGCGGCGCCGCGAAGCCCCTGGACCTGGCCGACATCGAAGCGTATAAGGGCTTCGCAGCGGCGCACGGGCTCACCGACATACTCGCCCATGCGCCGTACACGCTGAATGCGTGCGCCGCCGACGAGCGCCTCCGGCACTTCGCGCGCGAGACCATGGCAGACGACCTCGCGCGCCTGGAGCACCTTCCCGGCAGCAGGTACAACTTCCATCCCGGCAGCCACGTGCAGCAGGGAGCGGACATAGGGATAACCAAGATAGTCGAAGTGCTGAACGACGTTTTGACGCCGGAACAGCACACCCCGGTGCTGCTTGAGACCATGGCCGGAAAGGGCAGCGAAGTAGGCAGGACTTTCGACGAAATAGCGGAGATCATCTCGCGCGTCGAGCTTAAGGACAAACTCGGAGTCACGCTCGACACGTGCCACGTATACGACGCCGGCTACGACATGGTGAACGACCTCGACGGCGTCCTGGGTGAATTCGATAAGGTCATCGGCCTCGGCCGCCTTCAGGCCGTGCACATCAACGACAGCAAGAATCCGTTCGGCAGCCATAAGGACAGGCACGAAAAGATCGGCGAGGGCAGCCTCGGCCTCGAAGCCTTCCGGCGGATCATCAACCACCCGAAGCTCAGAGGTCTGCCGTTCTACCTCGAGACGCCGAACGACCTCGACGGCTACGCCCGGGAGATCGCTTTGCTGAAGGGCATGTATGAGGAAAGGTAAAAGAATGAACAACGACGACGCTGTAGTTATCGAACAGTCAAAGACAGGGAGAGCCCTGAACATACTCGGATACGCGTGCCTCACCGGACTCGCGGTCCTGATACTCGTCATCGACATGAGCGACGTACGCTTCTACCTGATGCTGTCGTTCAAGGCCGTCGCCGTATTGGGAGTTGTTTTGTTCGGGCGGTCCCTTATAAAGCAGATAATCTCAGCCGCAAAGGCCGAGCCTCTCTTCAGGGTCGACGAAAACGGAGTGACGGATAACACGAGCGCTCTCGGCTTCGGGCTCATAGAATGGAAGGATATCAAAAAAGTCCAGGTCGCGGAGATCAACGGCATCCCCGCGGTGTGCATCGCGCTGAAGGACCCGGAAAAATATTATCCGAGGCTTCCTAAGAAGATACAGGCGGAAGCCCGCGAGAACGCGGCGAAGGGCCCGGGGCAGGTCTGGATCGCCCCGTTCAGGAAGCCGAACAAAGGAGGCGTCCAGCATCTCGCGGACACGATAAACGATTACAGGAAGAATCACGACCTTTGATCATGCGGGGCCGGCCTTTGAGCCAGGCGCGCAAGGCTCGGTTCCGCCGGGCACGGCTTGATATCGCAATGGTATGGGGAAATTTAACGATTGACAATATATGGTAAAAATGGTAAATCTTTCTTAAAGGACGAGGAAGAGATCCCTTGAGAAGGAGAACCGTTATGCCTAAAGAAACAGACAGAAAAGTCACATTCGAGATCGTAAGGAACATAGGAGTAATCAGCAGGAACGATTCGGGCTGGACTAGAGAACTGAACATCGTGAAGTGGAACGACCTCGGCCCTAAGTACGACATCAGGGACTGGGATCCGGATCACGAGCACATGAGCCGCGGCATCACGCTGCGCGAGGAGGATATGGGGATCATGGTCGACCTCTACCTGGCAGACCGCGACAAGTCGGCCGAAGCCGGAGCCTGAGGCGGGCAGTCTCCCGAAGCCGGAGCATGAGACCTGCAGCCTCCCGAAACCGGAGCCTGAGACGGACAGTCTCCCAAAGCCGGCGTCCGCGGTGCCCGATCCCTCGCGTTTCACGGCGTCCGGACGTCCGCCTGCGGGAGGTACGTTTTGAAAATAAAACTCATCAGCGGATCTAAAAAGAATATCAGGGAAGTCGAAGTCGAGAGCGGTACCAGTGTGGAAGATCTCATCCCTCTCGCGGGCGATCTGCCTTACACCGTACTGGCTGCTCTGGTGAACAACAACCTCGTGGAACTGAGCACTAAGATCGTAAAGCCGTGCCGCGTCGAGCTCCTCGACATGCGCACACAGTCGGCCAACCTGATCTACCAGGCGAGTCTCAGCCTCATATTTATCAAGGCGGTCGAGGACGTGATGCCGAACACGAGAGTCGAGATAATGAACTCGCTGAATCAGGGCTTGTACACGGAGATCAGAGATCCCGGGAACCCAAAGGAGGCCATAGAGGTTTCGGAGAGCAGGATCGGAAAGATCGAAGCACGCATGCGTGAACTCGTCGCCGGGGACTATCCTTTTAAGAAAGAGATCGTAACGCGCCGGACCGCAGTCAAATATCTCAAACAGGACGGAAACACCGAACGGCTCAGGCTCGTGAAGAGCGCGCCGTCTCTGCAGCATATCAAGTTCTACGAACTCGAGGGTACGAGAGACTTTTTCTACGGCTATATGACACCTTCGACGAAGTACATAGAGTATTTCGAACTGAGGAAATACCGCAAGGGCATCCTCGTGCGCTTCCCGCTGCAGGGCGAGCCGGACAGAATACCTGAATACGACGACCAGAAAAAGCTTTATCAGGCGTTCCTGGAGCAGACCGAATGGGACGAACTCCTCGGAATAAACTATGTTAACGATCTGAACGAGATCATCGCGCAGGGCAGATATAAAGAGGCAGTCCAACTTTCGGAAGCGCTTCACGAGAAAAAAGTCGCCCAGATAGCGGACATGATCAAAAAACAGAAAAAGCGCATCATCCTGATAGCCGGACCGTCATCCTCCGGGAAGACGACGTTTGCACGCCGCCTGTGCATCCAGCTCATGGTCAACGGGCTTCATCCGCTCTACATGGGCACGGACGACTATTTCGTCGAACGCGAGGACACGCCGCGCGACGAGAACGGAGATTACGATTTCGAGAACCTGAACGCGGTAGACCTCGATTTGTTCAACCGCAACATGAACGATCTGCTTGCGGGAAAGACCGTCGATCTGCCGGAGTTCGACTTCATGATTGGTCATAAGGTGTTCGGGAAGCACGTAACGAGCATCGAGCCGGGACAGCCTATCGTCATCGAGGGCATCCACGCTCTGAACGCGAAACTCACGAGCCGCATACCGGATGAGGAAAAGTTCAAGATATACATCAGCCCTCTGACGCAGCTCAACATCGATAACCATAACAGGATCCCGACGACGGACGAGCGCATGCTCAGGCGTCTCGTCCGCGACTATCAGTTCCGCGGCCATTCCGCTAAGGAAACGATCAGGAACTGGCCTAAGGTGAGGGCGTCTGAGGATAAGAACATATTCCCGTATAGCGGTGAGGCCGACGTGCTGTTCAATTCGTACCACGTCTACGAGATCGCCGTGCTGAAGAAATACGCTGTGCCGCAGTTGAAAAAGATCAGGCCGAGCGAGAAGGAATACGCGGAGGCCCGCAGGATGCTTCAGTTCCTCGAGCCGTTCCGCGAACTGGACGATGATTCCTGCATCGTGAACAATTCGATCATCCGCGAATTCATCGGCGGAAGTATTTTCGTGAGTTGATCTGGCGGCAGGTGTTGGAAGCATTATGAATAAACCTGATTTTATGAGGAGGGGCGGACAGAAGGACGAAGTCCGGAAGGCGCGCAGGCCCGATCTCAGGCCTTTCCTGCTGAAACTTAAAGGAATACAGTGCCTGGCAGGAGCAGGAATGCTTGCGGGCGGGATACTTTCGATGTACGTCATGGTCATGGCCGGCTCCATCGAGAAGTACATCATGTTCTCGAACTATATCCTGATCGTCGCGGGAGTGGCCGTCGTCCACTATTTCGCCGCTGATGATCAGGCCGGGACGTGGAGCAATCGCGAGATCCTGCACACTCCCGTTCTTTTTGTCACGTTCGTGATACAGCAGATATCGATAGTTCTCTGCATCGCGCTCGTGATATATTCGACGCTGAGCGAGCAGAGCATGTCGAAGATCGGCTTTGCTGAACTGCTTCCTGCATCGCTGGCGGCGGCCGTTTCAATTTTTCACTATAACAAAAAGCGCAGGGCGGAGAAGGCGGCTCTGGCGGAAGGAAAGAACAGCTGATGGATCACCTCGAACCGGAAAAACAAGCCTCGGATCATACCGGCGGTCAAACACGCGTCAGGACGGGAGAGTTCTACCCGGAGGACGTACGCGAGGTACTGGGATCTTTCCTGCCTGAAGCCCGGCGCTCCGGCGATTTTTTTATCGAGCCGTCACCTGGCGGGAATATCAACGACACCTACTTCGCGGGATCGGGCGGTGAGCGCGTGCTCGTGCTGCAGCGCATCAACGGGAACGTGTTCCCGGATCCCGCGGCGGTCATTCTGAACGCCGCGGCGGTCGCGGAATATCTGGAGAAGACCGGCGAATCGCACAGGACGATCTCTTACCTGAAAAACGACGAAGGCGAGTACTATACCGTTGACAGCGGGGGCGGCTTCTGGCGCGCCTACAGGTATATCCCGCATTCGTGCTGCTTTAAGAAACCGTCCGGAGCCAGAAATTTCAGGCTCGTCGGAGAGGCGTTCGGTGGCTTTTTGAACGCGCTTTCGGGTTTTGACGCCGCGCTTCTGCGCGATACGGGGCGATTCCACGATACAGCCACGAGATACAGGCATTTCGAGGCGTCCGTAAAGGAAGACAGGGAAGGCCGCGCGCACGAGGTGCAGAGGGAGATAGATTTCTGCGTGAGCAGGAAAAAGACAGCCGGAGTCTATTCCGAGGGCGGCGAACTCCCGAGGATGCGCGTCATCCACGGCGATACTAAGATAAGCAATGTTTTGTTCGATACTGAAACCGGGCTTCCGCGCGCCGTTATCGATCTGGACACGGTCTCGCCCGGGTACGCGGCGGACGATTTCGGAGACTGCGCCAGATCCGGCGCAAATACGGCCGTGGAGGACTCTCCGGAACCTGAGACGGCTGAATTCGATCTGGCCATGTTCCGCGGCTTTGCGGAGGGATTTCTGTCTGAGTGCGGCCAAACGCTCACGGACATGGAGATAGAAGTTTTCCCGTACGGGCCGCTGCGCGTCTCATATGAACTGGGGATGAGGTTCCTCACAGATTATCTCGACGGCGACGTATATTTCAAAACAAACAGGCCCCGCCAGAATCTGGACAGGGCCCGCGTTCAGTTCAACCTGCTTTCCGATATGGAGCGGAAGATCGACTCCGTTAAGAGGATCATCGCTTCTGCGCTTTAGTGTTCACGAGCGGGAGCTCGAACCAGAAATCGCTTCCCTCGCCTTCTTTGCTCTCCACGCCGTACTCGGCCTTATGCAGCTGGAGGATCTCGCGGACGATCGCCAGTCCCAGGCCGCTTCCGTCTGTAAGTCTGACGTGGTGCGCGCTCGATTTATAGTATCTTTCCCAGACGTGGTTTATCTCGTCGGCCGGGATCCCCGGGCCGTTGTCCTTCACGTCGCAGCGGACATTGCTTCTGCCTGATCTGGCGACCTCTATCATTATGACTTTGTCCTCGCCGCAGTATTTCACGGCGTTGTTGATCAGGTTGGAGATGACCTGCTTTATCTTTTCCTCGTCGGCGTTGACTATGAAAGGCTCCTCCGGGATCTCGTAATAGAACGTGTAGCCTTCCTGCTCGGAGAGTATGTCGTATGATTCGAGCAGTTTGGCCGTAAGCGCGCCGAGGTCGAATTCGGACGGCGAAAGCGTGATCTTACGCTGCTGCATCCGCGAAACGTTCAGCATGTCGTTGACGAGCGTGTTCAGGCGCTCGGACTCCTCGATGATGACCTCGAGGTGCTTTTCGCGCTTTTCCGGATCATTGCCGGAGATATCCCTGATCATCTCCGCGTATGAGCGGATCATGGTGAGCGGGGTCTTAAGGTCATGGCTGACGTTCGCGATCAGGTCCTTCTGATAGTTATCGGTCCGCTCGAGTTCCTCGGCGGTCGTCGTAAGGGTCGAGGCGAGTTCTTTGATCTCTGTGTAGCTGCCTCCCTTGAATTTGACGGCGTAGTTGCCTTCGCCCATCTCTTTTGCCGACTGCGTGATATTTTTGATCGGCTTGCTGATGTGAGCCGAAAGCACGAGAGAGACTAGCAGAGCGAGGATGACCGCGATCAGAGAAACGTAGATCAGCTGGCGCCGCAGGATGGTCACGGTGGACTTGACCGGGTAAAGAGGGCTGAACATGAACAAAACAGTACTGTTGCGCTCGTCGATGCTCCCGTCGTCGTTCAGTTCCTTATGCAGGAAGGTGACGTACATGAGCGTCTTGCCGGAGTCCTTATCGGACCAGATGCGGGAAATGCTCTCCTGGTTGCTGTTTATCAGGTCATAGCGCATGCGGCCCGCCTGGAGGCTGTAGACCTGAGGGAGCCTGTAGTTGTTGTATTCGGTGACGAGCAGCAGGATGCCGTCGCCCGTCTCGACCCTGATGAAACTGTCGCTGTCGCGAGTGACCTCGTTTATAGTGTCTTTTAAATCAAAGATGGTGTCGCTCTCCTCGTATTCCTGGCGCAGATCGGCAGCAATGGTGGTCGATTCGGAGAGTTTCATGGACTCGTAGTAGTTGCCGAGGAAGAAGATCTGCAGGAACCAGATCATCGCCACCACGAGCGATGTGAAGATGATAAAATACAATATGAGCCTGAATCTCAGGCCCTTTACGTCGATCTTATTCCTGCTTCCGCGGCTTTTGTTATTTGTCTTCGTACTCAAACTTGTAGCCAACCCCTCTGAGCGTGACGATGTAGTCGCGGTACGGCCCGAGGCTGTTCCTCAGGTTCTTTATGTGCGTGTCGATCGTGCGGTCGTCGCCGAAGAAATCGTAGCCCCAGATGTCGGCGAGCAGTTTGTCGCGCGAAAGAGCGATGTTTTTGTTTTTGATGAGATAAAAGAGCAGGTCGTATTCTTTAGGCGTGAGCTCGACGCGCTTGCCGTCGACGGTGACCGTTCTGGCTGCGATGTTGATCGAGAGCCCGCCGAAGTTCAGCACTTCCTGCGTGTCGTTCGCTTTGGCGTTATGCCTTTCGATCACGACGTTGACCCTGGCCATCAGTTCCTTAGGGCTGAACGGTTTCACGACGTAATCGTCGATGCCAAGCTCGAATCCGAAGAGTTTATCATACTCCTCGCCGCGCGCGCTCAGCATGATGACCGGGACGTCCTGGATCTTCTTTATTTCCTTGCAGGCGGAGAAGCCGTCGAGCTTCGGCATCATGATGTCGAGGATCACGAGGTCGTATTTGTTGAGTTTGCAGAGGCCTACGGCGCTCATGCCGTCTTCGGCCTCGGTGACTTCGTAACCGTTGAATTCCGCGTAGTCCCTTATCACTTCGCGGATCTTCTGCTCGTCGTCTACTACGAGAAGTTTATACATAAAAGGTACCTCCTTCTGTTTTCGAGTGGTTTGAGTTATTTTACCATTTTTTATTTTTCTCTTCAAATACAGGCAGGCGGACGCGCCGCAAACGCCGATTTTTCCGTGTGTATGGGGATTTTTGAATTCTTGACGGTTTCATTTTGTTGCTCTATACTGAAAATTACATTCGGGAAGGATCTTACGCCGAGGCCGCGGCGCTGTGCCGGCGGCCGTAAAAGCGAGACGCTGACGACCCTTTCGGGTTTTGGTGTGCCTTCGCGCGGCGCGGTCCGCATCCGGAGAGTATCAGAGGAAAGGAGGAAACGAAATGCTGAATAAACTACTCAGACTGATATTCACCGTCCTCGGCGGATTGCTTGGCTACGGCATTTTTCTGCTCATCGATACGATCGCCGAAAAATCGGGAAGCTCGATGCAGGAATTATTCACGGTCCAGCAGCAGATAATCATCGCGGCTGTGCTCGTATCTGTTCTCGCACTTATCTTTTATAAATTTTCGCCAAGCGTCCTGAAACGCACCAGCAAACTGGCCGACGACATTTCGAAGGATCTGAGCAACGTTTCGACAGGCACGATCGTGTCGGGAGTTCTCGGGCTGATACTCGGACTCATCATCGCCAGACTCATCACGTCCATATTCCTGCCGATCACGCACGGGTATCTGTCACTCATAATATCGGTCATTCTGTACATCGTTCTCGGGTATTTCGGCGCCGCCGTGCTCGGAAGCAAGGGAAAGGATCTGTTCAATTCCCTCGGCACTCTCGGGGCGCGCAGATCTGATCACACCGATATGCCGCAGAAGGAGCAGGAGGAACCGGTCGATACCGTTCAGAGTTCTAAGTATCAGTATCAGGGCAGCAAGCGCAGGCGTCAGCCCGCGACACCTAAGATCCTAGACACGAGCGTTATTATCGACGGGCGCATCGCCGAGATCCTGAACACGGGCTTCATAGAAGGGCCGATCATCATCCCTGAATTCGTGCTTATCGAGCTGCGCCACATCGCGGATTCCGCCGACTCGATCAAACGCGTGCGCGGACGCAGGGGCCTCGACATACTGAACAGGATCCAGAGCGATTTCGGGATCGAGATATATAACACCGAAAACGAAAAGACGCTTAAGGACATACCCGAGGTCGACGTCAAACTCCTGAAACTGGCAAAGATAATGAACGGCAAGGTCGTCACCAACGACTACAACCTGAACAAGGTTGCCGCGATAAACGGGGTCGAGGTCCTGAACATCAACGAACTGGCTAACACGCTGAAGCCTGTCGTGATCCCGGGCGAGAAGATGACCGTTTCGCCTGTGAAACAGGGCAAGGACAGCTCCCAGGCCGTCGCCTACCTCGATGACGGCACGATGGTCGTCGTCGAAGACGGCAGAGGTTCTATCGGCAAAACAGTGACCATAACGGTCACGAACGCCCTTCAGACAGCTGCCGGAAGGATGATTTTCGGCAGGATCAAGCCGTGATCCGCACGAAGTGCGCTTCCCCGGCGCTGCCGGACCGCGTGCCGGGGAATTTTCCGAAAGGGGAAATGATTTGATGGAGATGAGAATCGGAACGGGCTTTGACGTGCACGCGTTCGCGCCGTACAGGAGGCTCGTGCTCGGAGGTGTTGACATTCCGAGTTCTAAGGGCCTTGACGGGCATTCCGACGCGGACGTGGTCCTGCACGCCCTGATCGACGCGCTGCTGGGGGCGGCCGCGATGGGCGACATCGGGATGCTCTTCCCGGACACTGACGACGCGTATAAGGACATCTCGAGCGTCGAGCTCCTTTCCAGAGCATGGAACGCGATAAGAGACAGGGGGTTCCGCTTCGTCAACTGCGACGTTACGATAATTTGCCAGGAGCCGAAGCTCGCTCCATACACTCAGCGCATGCGCGAAAACATCGCCGGAGTGCTCTGCGCGGACATCTCGCGAGTCAGCGTCAAGGCGACCACGACCGAAAAACTCGGCTTTACCGGCCGGGGCGAGGGAATAGCAGCCGAGGCCTGCGCCATGCTCTGCGCGGATAACGGCGGCTGACGCTGGACCCTGCCCAATGGAGAGCCGATGACGGGCATTCCGCGTTTTTACAGGCATTAGTCATATGTAAACGGGCAGTCCGCGCTTTGACGGGCAATATATGTAAAAAGAACGATATTTTGATTGGAGATCACTGAAAATGAGATTATCTGCAATGCATCTGAAGACACTGAGGGAGGTCCCTGCGGAGGCGGAACTGCCGAGCCACATCCTGCTCCTCCGCACCGGGATGATCAGGAAACTGGCATCGGGAATATACGGATTCATGCCGCTCGGGATCCGCTCGCTCCATAAGATCGAGAACATCATCCGCGAGGAGATGGACGCGTCCGGCGGGCAGGAGATACTGATGTCTGCGATCCAGCCTAAGGAACTGTGGGAAGAGTCGGGGCGCTGGACTAAATACGGTCCCGAACTCTGGCGCATAAAGGACAGGAACGGCCGCGACTTCTGCCTCGGGCCTACACACGAGGAGGTCTTCACCGACATAATCAGAAACGACGTCACGTCGTACAGGCAGCTCCCGCTCATGCTCTACCAGATCCAGACGAAGTACAGGGACGAGGCCCGTCCTCGCTTCGGGCTAATGAGAAGCCGCGAGTTCATAATGAAAGACCTGTATTCGTTCGACAGGGACGAGGAGGGTCTGGATAAGAACTATAAGACGATGTACAATGCCTACGACCGCATTTTCAAGCGCTGCGGGCTCTACTGCAGACCGGTCGCCGCAGATTCGGGCGCCATCGGCGGAAGCGGCTCCCACGAGTTCACGGCTATTTCAGAGGTCGGCGAGAGTGATATCGTAGTCTGCGACAACTGCGGGATGGCGGCAAACGTCGAACGCGCCGAGTGCGTGGACGCGGCTCCGGATCCGGCGGATACGCCTATGCTCCCGATGGAGGAAGTGAGCACTCCCGGAACAAAGACGATCGAGGCGGTCGCGGAATATCTCGGCCTCGATAAAAAGCAGACGATCAAGGCGCTGCTGCTGCAGAAGTTCGACGACGAAGGGAAGCCGGACGGGTACGTGGCTGCGTTCCTGCGCGGCGACAGAGAACTCAACACGATCAAGCTCGTCAACGCTCTGGGGATCGCCGAGTATCAGATCGCTATGGCCGACGAGGAAAAGATGGCTGACGCGACGGGATGCGTCGGCGGATTCACCGGACCTTGCGGGCTGCACGACTGCACGATCGTAGTCGACAGCGAACTGCCGGGACTTAAGAATCTCTGCGCCGGCGCTTGCCGAAAGGATCACCATCTGATCAACGTGAACTACGGGCGGGACTACACGGCCGACGTCGTAGCGGATATCAAAGTGCTGAAGGAGGGAGACCCTTGCCCGATCTGCGGCAAGCCGGTCCGCCACACCCGCGGCATCGAAGTCGGGCAGGTATTCAAACTCGGCACTAAATATTCCGAACCGATGGGCGCTTACTATAAAGACGAGAACCAGCAGGATCATCCGATCGTGATGGGATGCTACGGGATAGGTGTGACGAGGACGCTCGCGGCGATAGTCGAGCAGCATCACGACGACGCCGGCATCATCTGGCCGGTATCGGTGGCGCCGTATCACGTCATCATAACGCTGATAAAGCCTGAAGATGAGATACAGGCTGAACTCGCGGAAAAGATAGAGTCCGAACTCGAAGCGGCAGGCGCGGAAGTCCTGCTCGACGACAGGGACGAACGCCCGGGCGTCAAATTCAAGGACGCCGACCTTCTAGGCATCCCGATCCGCATCACCGTAGGAAAGCGCGCCGGAGAAGGCGTCGTGGAATACAAGTTGAGGCGCGACAGCGAAAAGGCCGAGATCACGTCCGAAGAGGCGGTCGCCGCTGCCGTCAGGCTGATTGAAGGCGAAAGATCGGGGCGCGTATTCCTTTGATCCGGCCTTTCGAATATGCGGCGGTCCGTGCGATCCGTGCGGGACTGAGGTCCCGGCCGGCTCAGGATCGGATGAAAGTCAGTGATAAATAGAGGTAAGGGAAAATCATGAAGATATATAACACAATGTCAAGGCGCAAGGAAGAATTTGTCCCGGTCGAGGAGGGGAAAGCCCGCATCTACGTCTGTGGGCCTACGGTATATAACTACATCCACATCGGAAACGCCCGGCCGATGGTAGTCTTCGACACGCTCAGGAGATATCTCGAGTACAGGGGATATAAGGTAAAGTACGTCCAGAACTTCACCGATGTCGACGACAAGATCATCAACAAAGCAAAAGAAGAGGGCGTGACTGCACCGGAGATCTCCGAGAAATACATCAGGGAATATTTTGACGACGCCGACGCTCTCAACGTGCGCCGCGCAGACGTCCACCCGAAGGTCTCGGAGACGATCCCGGAGATCATCGAATTCGTGCAGACTCTGATAGATAAGGGCTTCGCCTACGAGGCAGACGGCGACGTGTATTTCTCGACGCGCAGATTCCCTCAGTACGGCAGGCTTTCGGGTCAGAACATCGACGACCTGGAGGCGGGAGCCAGGATCGCCGTCGGAGACGTAAAGAAGGATCCGCTCGACTTCGCTCTCTGGAAGGCGCGCAAGGATCCCGACGAGATCGCGTGGGAATCCCCGTGGGGCATGGGCCGTCCGGGCTGGCACATCGAATGCTCAGCTATGGCAAAGAAGCACCTCGGAGATACGATAGACATCCACGGCGGCGGCGAGGACCTGCAGTTCCCTCATCACGAGAACGAGATCGCGCAGTCGGAGTGCTGCAACGGCGTGAAGTTCGCGGACTACTGGATGCATAACGGATTCATCACGATCGACGCGATCAAGATGTCTAAGTCAAAGGGGAATTTCTTCACGGTCCGCGACATCCGCAAGCAGTACTCGGGCGAGGTCATCCGTTTCTTCCTGCTCAGCGGCCAGTACAGAGGACCGCTGGACTTCTGCAGGGATAATATGGAGATGGCAAAAGCCGGACTCCAGAGAATAGAGACCTGCGTCAGCAGCCTGGAATTCATCAGGGAAAACGGCGCGGACGGACCGATGACGGACGAAGAGAAGACGACCGTCGAAGGGTTCGGCAAATTCAAAGAAGAATTCATCGAGTACATGGACGACGATCTTAACACGGCCGACGCGATCAGCGCCGTGTTCGAACTCGTTTCGGCGATAAACCTCGTCATCCGCGACGGCGCCACGAAAGAGTTCGCCGGCAGGGCTCTGGACGCTCTCTATGAACTTACCGACGTCCTCGGGATAGTGAAAAAACAGGAACAGGCGGAAAGCGCTGTGGACTCCGACGTCGAGGCTCTCGTGGCCGAGAGGCAGAAGGCCAGAGCCGAAAAGAACTGGGCACGCGCAGACGAGATCCGCGACATGCTTAAAGAGCGCGGATATACGCTGAAGGATACTCCTCAGGGCGTCCAGATAATCAAAGACTGATGGCAAATCAAGCGATCGCGGCGCTCGCGTTCGTCGGTGACGCCGTATATGAACTGTATATTAGGGAATACGTCGCCGAAGGCGGCTGCGCGCGGGGAGACGAACTCCACAGAGAGGCCGTCCGTTTCGTGCGCGCCGAGAGTCAGGCCGCGGCATTGAAATACCTCATGCGCGAGGGCATGCTGACAGACGAGGAGACGGCTTTGGTAAAACGCGCCCGCAACCATAAGACGCCGAACAGGTCCAGGAGCGCGGACCCAGTCGAGTATAAACTCGCGACCGCCTTCGAGGCGCTGCTCGGCATGCTCTATATGAATGGCTCCGCAGACAGGGCGCGCGAGATTATGGGTGAAGCGAGAGAATTCATCTCACGTGACAGCCATCCGGCGATATCCGGTAAAGACCATCCGACGATATCAGGTCAAGGCCGCCCGGCGATATCCGGCCAGGGCCATCCTGCGATATCCGGTCAGAAAGAACAGAAAAATGAGCAAAGCAGACAAGATCTTTAAATCCATGTGCAAAGAGATAATCGAGCACGGGTACTCGACGGAGAACCAGAAGGTCCGCCCGCACTGGGAGGACGGCACCCCGGCCTACACGATCAAGCGTTTCGGAGTCGTGAACCGCTACGATCTTTCCGAGGAATTCCCGGCTCTGACGCTGCGCAGGACAGCGATAAAGACGGCAGTCGACGAGGTCCTGTGGATCTGGTCGAAAAAGTCGAACAACGTCAGGGATCTTAAAGGGCACATCTGGGACGAGTGGGCCGACGAGAACGGCTCTATCGGCAAGGCGTACGGCTATCAGATGGGGATAAAATACAAGTTCCCCCAGGGCGAGATGGACCAGGTCGACAACGTGCTCTGGCAGCTTAAGAATACTCCTTACTCGCGCCGCATCATGACGAGCGTGTATAATATTGCCGACCTCTCCGAGATGAACCTGGAGCCGTGCGCTTACAGCATGACGTTCAACGTCACCGGGAACCGCCTGAACGCGATCCTCAACCAGAGGTCCCAGGACATACTGACTGCGAACAACTGGAACGTCGTTCAGTATTCGGTGCTGCTGATGATGATAGCTCAGGTGACCGGATACGAGCCCGGTGAACTTGTCCACGTGATCGCGGACGCGCATATCTACGACAGGCATATAGACATCGTCAAAGAACTGATAACGCGTGAGGAGCACCCGGCTCCGAAGGTCAGGCTGAATCCGGATATAAAGGATTTCTACGATTTCACTTCCTCCGACGTTATAGTCGAGGACTATGTGACGGGGCCGCAGGTAACGGATATTCCCGTCGCGATCTAACGGAGGAACGCATATGAAAATGATAGCCGCCGTAGACGAAAAATGGGGGATCGGCAAAAACGGAGGGCTGCTCTGCCATCTGCCGGGCGACATGAGATTTTTCAGAGAGACGACGTCCGGATGCACCATAGTCATGGGACGCGTGACGTTTGAGAGCTTCCCCGGCAGGAAAGGCCTCCCTAAGCGCAGGAACATAGTGATAACGTCGATCAGGGACTATAAGGCCGAAGGCGCGGAAGTCGTCCACTCGTACGAGGAGATGAAGCGCCTGCTCTCCGGAACGGATGACGACAGCGTTTTCGTCATAGGCGGAGCTCGGGTATATAATGATCTCCTGCCGATGTGCCAAACAGCCTACATCACTAAGATTTACCGCGATCTCGGAGCCGACAGATTCATTCCCGACCTCGACGCTTCAGGTGAATTCGAGGCGGAACCCATCTCCGGCATGAAAGAGGAAAACGGCGTCAGATACCGCTTTTTCAAATACACACGCGTAAAGGCCGCCGAAAAGAGCGCCGACATGGAATAAAGGCGTCTGCAGAACTGCCGGCGCAGAAAAAGAACGGCCGCAAAGGCTCAGGTCCGGAATAATGAAGAGAAACTCAGCGGGCAGATCAGCCCGGGAAACAAACAAAAAGAGAAGCGCGAACAAAGAGGCGGTAACCGTGCGCCGCGGCCGCGTTCAGAATGCCGCACTCGGCCGCGATCAGCACGCCGCGCGCCCCGTCGAACAGAACGCACGCGGCCCGGAGCCGGACAGCGACGTAATTGCCGGCAGGAACCCCGTTCTGGAAGCCCTTAAGAGCGGCAGGCCAGTCAACGAGATAATAGTACAGAAGGGCGCCGAGGGCTCCATCGGGAAGATCCTATCTAAGGCAAAGGAACTCGGCGTTCCAATCAAATTCGCGGATAAGGCCGCTCTCGACAGGATCGCGCGCGATGGCTCACATCAGGGCGTCGCGGCTTTCTGCGCGGCTCATGAGTACGCGGAGATGGAGGACATCTACGCAAAGGCGGCCGAACTCAGAGAAGAACCTCTCGTAGTGATACTGGACGAGATAGAGGATCCTCACAATCTCGGAGCCGTACTGAGGAGCGCGGAGTGCGCCGGAGCGAGCGGCGTCATCATTCCAAGGCGCAGAGGCTGCGGACTTACCGTGTCCGCTGCCAAAGCCAGCGCCGGCGCCGTCGAATACATGCCGTGCGTACGCGTATCCAACGTATCCGCAGCGATAGACGAACTGAAAAAAAACGGATTCTGGATCGCCGGATGCGACATGGATGGAGCCCCGTACGGCGAGAGCGACATGACCGGGAAAACGGCTATCGTGATCGGGAACGAGGGCAGGGGCCTTTCACGTCTGGTCCGCGAAAAATGCGACTACATCATCTCCATCCCGATCCTCGGGCACATCGATTCGCTGAACGCGTCGAACGCCGCCGCGGTAGCGCTGTACGAGGCGCGCAGGCAGCGGGATATGAGAAAAAAGAATAATTGACATCGGCCGATAAAAATAGTACTATGCTGATATACGTTTAAAGTGCGTTATTTTGTGCTGTTGTAGCTCAGTAGGTAGAGCACTTCATTGGTAATGAAGAGGTTCGGCAGTTCGAGCCTGCTCAACAGCTCCAGAACAATATATTCCATAGGAGGCCAAGGAGAAGAAAAATGGCAAAACAGCATTTT
>DKRJ01000023.1 GCA_002472145.1 Clostridiales bacterium UBA7285
ACTTTTGGCGACCATATCATTTATTATAGCTTTAAAACAAGGCCCGCGCAATGAAGCGCGCATGCTCTGTGCGCGCAGCCTCGCGATCCCGCTGTTCGTCCCGCACGGTTTCCTGTCCGCTTTTTTCGTGATATTATTATGTCAGCCCGATATATCACGAAAATATTCTGTCGGTATTCCGATATGAAGTATGATGCATGAGCATCAGGACCGGGAGGCAGCAGATGGAAGACGTGAAGAATGTACTGAAAAGTTATGACGTCGGTGCGCTGATCTCAGAAATGGTGAAGATCAGAAGCTATTCGTTCATGAAAGATCAGGAGCGTGAGATCGCCCGGGGCCATCGCGGCATTTTTCCGGGGAGAGAGCATACCTTGCGAGGCCATACGCCACCACGGGGACAGATACAACGTCACCGCCGTCATTAAAGGAACGGGAGGCGGCAGGAGCCTGATGCTCTCGGGCCATATGGACACTATCCCGGCGTACGACATGGAAGACGCGTTCTCGGGTGAGATAAAGGATGGATGCGTTTTCGGGCGCGGATCGTGCGATATGAAAGGGCCGCTGGCCGCGATGATGATCGCGCTGGCCGCGATACACAGGAGCGGAGTCAAACTCGCCGGAGACCTTTATTTCACCGATGTCGCCGACGAGGAGGAGAAGGGCCTGGGGACCAAATACCTCATAGAACACGGACCTGCCGCTGACGGCGTGACAGTAGGCGAGCCGACTGACATGAAGATCGCTCCGGGGCACAAGGGCCTCGAGTGGATAGAGGTCACATTCTACGGCAAAAAAGTCCACGACGGACGCCAGAAAGAGGGAATCAGCGCCATCGAGATGGCCGCCAGATTCATTAACAGGATATACGGCGAATATTTCCCGCTTCTGGACAGCAGAGAATATCCGGTTCTCGGGGCGCCTACGATAAACGTCGGAACAGTATCTGGCGGAGATCAGCCGAGCACGGTCCCGGACAGATGCGTCCTGAAACTCGACAGGCGCATGGTGCCGACGGAGACCATCCCTCAGGTATATGAGGAACTCAAGGGTATAGGCGATAGGCTGCGCGAGGAGGACAGCAGATTCTCGTGCACGGTCAGAGACGTGTTCGAGGGAGACGACCTGCTTCCGCATATACCGTTCCTGACCCCTGACGACGACCCGATAATGCGGGCGGCGAGGAAAGCCTGCCTCTCAAACGGCATAGAAGCCGTCACTGAACCGTTCCCCGCATGGACAGATGCCGGCTTCATAGCGGACAAAACCGGTTCATCGTGCATAGTCATGGGGCCGGGAAAACTGGAACTCGCCCATTCGGCGGGAGAATGCATCAAGATAGAAGACGCGCGTCGCGCTGCTGCGATCTATGTCGACTGCGCGCGCGAATACTGCGGTACTTCGGAATAACAAACATGAATCTACAGGAGTTATTAGTATGATCAAAAAAATATCAGCAGCCCTGCTCGCGGGGGTCATGGTCTTTTCCCTTTCGGCCTGCTCGTTAGGGTCGATATGGCATAAGACCCCGAAGGGCAAGGTCTTTAAAACGTCGGTCGTGCAGAATCTCTCCAGCCTCGATTTTGCCGACAACATAGACGATAAAGCCTCGACCGCGGCAACGTACCTCGCCGGATTTCTCTGGCGCAAATACCCGACGGAGGACGGCAAAGGATACACATGGCTTGCCGACTTAGCCGACGGGGACCCGGTGCAGATAGATGAGACGAACTGGCAGATCAACCTGCGCAGGGACGCTGTCTGGGACGACGGAACGGCGATAAACGCCGACACGTGGATCTTCACGTTCAAGACCATGTTCGACCCTTCCCTGAAGCAGCGGATGAGCACGTATCTCGCCGATAACATCATCACGATAAGCAACGCGTATGAGTATTCCGTGCAGGGCACGGAAGAACATCCGGACGCCGTTTCTTTCGATGACGTCGGCATCAAAAAACTGGACGAATACTCGATACAGATCACGACGGCAGAAGCGAACACCGCCGACGAGGTCAGGGAGCATTTTTCACAGTCGTGCTGCACGCCGCTGAACGAGGCGCTCTGGACGGAATGCCTCTCCGAGGATGGACTCTCCACGACGTACGGGACTGACAAAGACAAATATATCAGTTCCGGTCCTTACGCCCTCGCCGAGTGGGATCCGGAACAGGGCTTTATATTCACGAAAAAAGACGACCACTGGCTCAGCGGATATTTCAATTACGACGCCGTCGAGGTCTACATCATACCCGACATGGCGGACAGAGTGGATAAATTCCGGAACGGCGAACTCGATGAACTCGTCCCCGACAAAGCCTCGCTCGATACGTTCATCGACGACGAAAGGCTCCACTCCTACGGTTCCACGATAGTGGGATGTCTCGATATCAACTGCAAGAACCCTGAAAACCCGATCTGCGCCAGCGTGAACTACCGCAAGGCGATCTATCACTCTATCAACCGCGAAGAGGCGGCGAGCACGGCATTCGGCCACATGGAGCCGGTAGGGACGTACGTCAACGATCTGGCGGGAGACGCTTCCGAGTCCGGACTCACGTACAGGGAATCCGACTACGGCAAAGCCGTGACCGAGCAGGTCGAAAAGGACGGCCCGTACGGGTTCAACGCTTCGCTGGCGCTCGATTATCTCAACAAAGCGATCGAGGAGTGCGGCGTTAAGGAAGACCAGCTTCCGATCACGGTCAAATTCGCCGTGGACGAGGAAGATGAGGAATGGAGCGCGTTCGCCGATTATCTGGCGAAGCAGTGGGATGAGATCTTTGCCGGCAAGATGAAGATCGAGATCGTGCCGTATTCGGGAATAACGGCTTCCGATTTCAAAAACGGACGCGACGAGCGCTGGGACCTGGCCACGAACGAGAAGGGCCGGGAGATCTCGCGCAAGTATCCTTACGCCTGCTACTACTATTTCCTCGCCAAATACAATTCGTCGCCGAATAACTATCATCCGGCCGAATTCGACGCGCAGTACGCGCAGTGCGAGGCGATAAAGGATCTGGACTACGACGCGGTGCTCGAGGCCACGCAGAAGCTCGAACAGATCGACCTTCAGTACGTAGTCGAATGCCCGGTATTCCAGACCCGCAACTACATGCTGTTCTCCGATCACCTGAAGCTGCCTGTCAGCGAGTACATCGACGATTTCGGATGGGGGCAGGAGTACGGCGATATTGGCACGAACGGTCAATAGATGTAGATTATTAAAGGAATAAGGAAAATAAAACAATACGACAAAGACCCGCCGGGGTCGCATAAGGTTTGTGTAGTAGGCCATCGTTACTCAACGGTGGCCTTATTTTTTTGCTCGTGGGAACGGAGGACTTTACTTATGTACGAGGGAAGCTCGAAGGAACTGTTCGGGAGATTCGCTCTGCCGCAGATGATCGGCCTGCTCTTTAATTCCGTCTATATCATAGTGGACGGACTGTTCATAGGCAATCGTCTCGGGCGAGACGCGATGGCCGCCGCGGCAGTTGGGGTGCCGCTGATCGAGATTTTGATCGCACTGTCCATGGCGATAGCCTCTGGCGCCGGGACGCTGATCTCAGGTCAGCTCGCGCGTGAGGAAAAGGGCGCCGCTGCCCGCACTTTCAATACGGCTGTGATGTCGGCCGCGGTATTGGGCGCGATCATCGCGGTATTTGGTAATGTTTTCATCGACGGGATAGCAGAGGCGCTGGGCTCCACAGAGTCCATACATGAGGATGCGGTCACGTACATCTGGTATATAATCACGTTTTCGCCTTTCCTCGTCTTCAGTTATCTTCTGGGCGGGATGGCAAGGAACGACGGGCGCCCGAAACTTGCGATGGCGGCTTTGACGGCCGGGTCGCTTTCAAATATACTGCTCGACTATATCTTCATGTATCCGCTTGATATGGGAATAGGTGGGGCGGCGCTTGCGACGGCAATAGGGCCTGTGCTGAGCGACCTGATCCTGCTGCCGCATTTTATCAGGGAAAAAGGCGCGCTCAGGTTTGCGCGCCTGATCTTCAAAGTGAAAGACGCCGGGCGCATCCTGCTTCTGGGATTTCCGTCCTTTATTATGGAATTCACTATCGGGATCGTCACGTTCGTGTATAATTCGGCGATCGGCAGATACGGATTCGGCGAGATCGGCCTGGCGGCGTACCTCGTGATCGGCTACCTGATGCTGATAATACTAACGCTGTTTCTCGGTTTTGCCGAGGGGCTTCAGCCGGTGTTCAGCCATTTTTCGGGGACAGGTGAAACTGAGCGCTGCCACGCGATGCGCCGGTACGCGGCAAAGATCTTCCTGATCGTGGGCGTCGCCTGCTATGCGGCGATATTCTTTTTCTCGAAGGATTTCTATTCGACGTTTTCGCCCGGGGATACGGAACTTATCGATTTTGCCGCTTCGAAGAGCAAAGTGTACTTCTGCGGATTTTTCCTGGCGGGGCTGAATATCCTGATGATCTCATACTGGCAGTCGACGCGTCAGACAGGTCTGTCGCTGATCGTCTCGCTTTCGCGGAGCCTGATATTCCCGCCGCTTCTGGCGTTCGTCATTCCGACGGTCTTCGGAGCGGACGCGCTATGGGCGTGCCATTCCCTGAGCGAGAGCGTAACTGCCGTTATCGCGTTCATAATGCTCAGGAAGAAGGAATCGGCCATCCCGCGGCGTTCCGGGGAGAGCGGCTGACGGTCCCAGCCGCTCTATTTCTCGGTCGCTTTCATCGCGTCGAGGGTGCGCGAAAGTAGGGTGTCCAGATCCCAGCCGAGCATCTCGGCGCCCTGAGAGATGACGTCGCGGGAACATCCCGCTGCGAAACGCTTGTCTTTGAATTTCTTTTTCAGTGATTTAAGATCCATGTCCCTGCAGCTGTGTGACGGGCGTATGATGGCCGCGGCTCCGATGAGCCCGGTCAGTTCGTCCGTCGCGAAGAGGACTTTTTCCATCTCATGCTCGGGCTTCACGTCGCTGCAGAGCCCGTATCCGTGCGATACGACAGCGTGGATGACGTCCTCGGGGACGCCCGCCTCCCGCAGAAGTTCCGGAGCCTTGACACAGTGCTGCTCGGGCCATTTTTCAAAATCGATGTCATGCAGCGTGCCGACTACCTGCCAGTAGTCAGCTTCATCGCCGTATCCGAGTTCGCCGGCGAACCAGCGCATCACGGCGCCGACCGTCTCGCCGTGCGTGACGTGGAACGGCTCCGAATTGTATTTTTTCAGAAGTTCGAGCGCTTCCCCGGGTGTCATGTCGACCCTTCTCTCATCTGCCATTTTCGATATCCCTTTCGTTTCCGCGTTCAGCGGTCAGTTATATTGATTTATCGCATCCGCACTTGCTTTGCACGTCAGCGTTTATTTGCTTGTTTTCTCGGCCTGCTTCTTCTGCTTTGCGGGGAGCTGGGCCAGGATCACCGCGGCGAAGATGATGATGCAGCCGAGGACCTCGCTGCCGCTCATGCGCTCGTGCAGTATCAGCGCGCTGGTCAGTACGGCAAAGACAGACTCCAGGCTCAGGATCAGCGAAGCTGCCGCCGGGTCTGCGTTTTTCTGCCCGATCATCTGGAACGTATAGCCGAGCCCGGCGGAAAAGACGCCCGCGTAGATGATAGGCAGCCAGACGCTCATGATCGCTTTGATCTCCGGATGCTCGAATAAGGCCATCCCCGTGAGGCAGATCGCGGCGCAGACGAAGAACTGGATGCAGGACATCTTAATTGTGTCGGCTTCTGCCGTGAAACGGTCGACGATCTGTATGTGGACCGCAAAGGTGAAAGCGCAGAGCAGGAGCATGACGTCTCCCATGCTGAGCGACAGGCTCGCGCCGCTTCCGAACATCGTGAGCATATAGAACCCGAAGGCTCCGAGGATCACGCAGAGCCAGATGATTTTACGCGGACGCTGTCCGATGAATATTCCCAGCAGAGGGACTATCACGATATAGAGCGCCGTGATGAAACCGGCCTTGCCGGCGTCGGTGCCCAGGTACATCCCGTACTGCTGGAGCGTGGAAGCCACCGCCAGAGCGATGCCGCACGCGATCCCGCCTTTGATCGTGGCTGACCTGCGTTCGTCTTTCCCACTGCCGGCCCCGGTTCCTCCAGCACACTGGTCTTTGTTTTGTTCGCTTCCCGCGAGACCGGTGCTTTGTTCGCTTCCCGCGAGACCGGTGCTTTGTTCGCTTCCCGTGAGGTCGGTGCTTTGTTCGCTTCCCGCGAGGTCGGTGCTTTGTTCGCGGCCTCTGCGCTTCTTTGCTGCCGACATTATCCCCACGACGATGAGCAGGAAAATGCCCGCCACCAGCGTCCGGATGCCGTTATACGTGAACGATTCCAGGACGGTGCCCGCCTTCTGGGCGACAAAACCCAGACCCCAGATGAACGCCGTCAGTAACAAAAGTAAATTGCTTCCCGCTTTGCTTCTCAAGATATCCCCTCCATTGTTTTCCGGTACAAATAATATCTTATCAAAAAATCGCGCGGGCAGTAGATTTTTTGTTGAACACATAGGCATTTTTGTACAAAAAACGACGCTTTTTTGCTCTGTTTTCTTGCAAGGGTCGGATTTATTAATTATAATAACAACGATTCAACATTGATTTACTCTTAGACTCGGCGCGACGGCCGTAAATGGTGTAAAAACAGGCAGGCTGACGCAGTCTGTCCTGTAACGCAAGGAGACCAGCTATGAAAAG
>DKRJ01000011.1 GCA_002472145.1 Clostridiales bacterium UBA7285
CAGAAAAACGTCCGCACCCCCAGTTGTTCAATTTGATTTTACAATTAACCATTTGTTATTATTTATTTGCTATTGAAAATCCCCTTATTTCCGCATGTGTGTGGATTTTTCTGTATCGTATCATAATGAAACGAAAAATCAAACGTGTTTTGCCGCTGCGTTTTTAATTGCGCGGCAGACGCAAAAAGCGGTGGCGGACGGGCCCGACACCGCTTTGCGTATTATCTTGTTCTTTAAGCTATTTTTCAAACGGGAATATATACGGAAGATCGTATTTGTCGCGGATCTCGATGAATTCCTTCTGGACTGCCTCACCGATCGGAACTCCCTTGTCTCTGCGGTAGACGCTGGTCATGTAGGCCTTCTCGCCTGCCGTGAAGATGCGTTTCTCGCCCGGAGCCTTTTCCGAAGCGCGCAACTCGCGGAGGATCTCGCCGGAGATCTTTCTGAACGTCTTCTCGCCCATGAAGAATTCCGGATTAATGACCAGGAAGAAGTGTCCGAGATGGTACGGACGCTTGTTCCCGTCCTCGTCAAAGCCCGTCAACTGCTTGAGAAAGGAGCCGTCCTGGAGCGCGGCGGAGAGGATCTCGACGACCGTCGCGTACCCGTATCCCTTGTATCCCGCGAGTTTCTCGCCGATGCCGCCCAGAGGCGCCAGCGCAGCCTGACCTGTCTTCAGATCCTTTAAAATCTGCTCGCTGTCCGTCAGGGCCTCGCCGTTCCTGCCGATGACCATGCCCGCCGGGGTGGATTTGCCGCTGCGGGCGTAGTATTCGATCTTACCGCGCTGCGTGATGGAAGTAGCGCAGTCGATGACGAACGGGAAAGCCTCGTCTGTCGGAATGGCAAACGTGAGCGGGTTCGTGCCGAGCATATTTTCGACGCCGAACGTAGGCGCTATCGAAGGGCGGGCGTTCGTTCCGGTGACGCCGATCATGCCCTCGTCTGAAGCCATCGTCGCCCAGTATCCCGCGATCCCATAGTGCGTGGAATTGCGGATCGCAGCCATTCCGAGGCCGTAGTTCTTTGCTTTGGCGATGATCGACTTCATCGCTTTATACGAAGCGACCATTCCCATTCCGTCGTGAGCGTCTACGACGAGCGTGGTCGGAGTCTCTTTAAGCACTTCGTACTCCGTGATCGGCTTCTGGATGCCGGCGTTGATCCTGTCGATGTAGATAGGCTTGAAGCGGTTGCAGCCGTGGCTCTCGATGCCGCGTCTGTCGCTCTCCAGCAGCACGTCCGCGCAGATCTTCGCGTCTTCCTCCGGGACGCCGACTGCCTTAAAAGCGTCGATCATGAAGTTGTTCACCAGATCCCACGGAACGTACGGTCTGGTTTCGGTGTCTTTCTGATTGAGGTCTGTTACCTGTGGCATGTTTTTACCAACCTTTCGATAGTTTTTTATGCGATATCAAATATTATCAAAGCCAGAGCGCCGCGCGGCATGCGCCTCGCAGCCGGACCGCGTCCGGATCCGGACCTTCAGTCCTCCTCCGGCAGGATCCTCTCGGCCAAAGCGTGACGGCCGTTCTCGGAGTCGTATACGCGGATCTCGCAGTTCACCATCTTCGGACGCCAGACGAATCCGTCCTTCCTGTCCGAAAGATATCCGTTCAAAGCCCTGAGTATCCCGCCGTGCGACGCGATGAGCACGTTCTCATAGTCTTTCTTTTCCAGTTCGGAAAGGAAAGAGGCCGCCCTCTTTCTCATCTCGGCGCGTGTCTCGACCCCGCGAGGAGCAGGGAACACTTCCGGCAAAGCCCATAAAAGCGTCATCCTCGGGCCGAGCAGATAGTAATTCTTCTTTTCGTACGGGCCGAAGTCGACCTCGATGATGCGCTCGTCGATCATTATGTCATCGCGTTTCACCGCGCCGACGATCTCGGCCGTCTGCTGCGTCCGCACCAGCGGGCTCGCGTATACCGCGTCAAAATGAACGTCTCCGATGCGGGCGCGCGCCGCCTCCGCCTGCGATATCCCTTTCGCGTTGAGCGGTATGTCGGTCCTTCCCTGCATGAGATGCCTGCTGTTATATTCCGTCTGTCCGTGGCGTATGAGCCAGATCTTCATATTTTAAATGCTGCAGCTCCTGCGCCGGTTTTTCCGCGCCGGAAATGCCCGTGAGCCGCACTCCTTTCCGCCGGTCCGCGTCCGGGACGAGTTTCTTCAGATCCCGTTTTCTCTTGCCTGTCACTGTCTCATAAAAATGCAGACGCAAATATTATACACCGCGCGCTATGTGTTTTTGTTCGTTTTCGTTTTCGTTTTATGTTTTTGTTGACTATAGCCTTAACGGCAATTCGCCTTCTCGTGGTAGAATTCGACGATCTCTCCGACCGGACCACGGCAGAACACGACCCTGAGCGGCACAGTCCCCTCTTCCGTGTCCAGTTCTACGTCCAGAGGGCCTCTGGTTATCTCGTATCCCGCTTTGCGCAGGACTTCAGCGCACTCGTCCGGGTCTTCCGTCTCGAAGGCCAGATGATCGACAGGCCCCGCGGCTCCTTTTCTGCCGCACGGAAGGATCTCGACAGCGGCGCCGCCGGCGTCCAGCATGCACGCATGACCGTCCGCGCTCTTCCAGCGCCTGATAAGTTTTAGCCCGACAACGTCCGAGTAGAAAGATACCGCGCGCTCATATTGTTCCGGATCCGCATAGCGGATCGCGACGTGATGCATTTTAGTGACCAAACCCATATCAGTACCCATATCAGTAGATCCTCTTATCGTATCAGTTATTTATGATTATCTGCAGCGATAACTGGCTGTTTTTCTTACCATTCATTCACAGCGTACATGATCGCTTGGCGCATGGCTTTAAGGAGTTCTTCTGAGACGCGGTCGTATTCCCTTTTCTCATCTTCCTGCCGCTTCGAGAAGCCGATGTCGTTCCAGGAACCCATGCCGCCGAACACGTCCGCCGCGCTGTGCGCGAACGGGGAGCCGATGGTGCCGGCAGCCATGAGGACTACGCCGCAGCCGAGCGAGAATGTGCTCGACCTTTTCATGGAGATCGCGACCCTGACCAGAGGCCGCTCGTACATCTTTTGGCCGACATCCTGTTCGGAGACAGCCCATTCAGGAGCGATGACGTTTCCCTCACCGTTTTCGACGAGATCCCGGATGAGATCTGAGACTACAGTTTTCTCAACTGCATGATCCACAGGGACAGCACCTCCGATCGCTTAAGTTCGCCGGATCTTCACTCTATCACGTACGCGTCGACTATCTCGCCGATGTACATGACGTGGACGTCACGATTCGCGCCGCTGCCCTCGCTGCCGACGTTCCGAGGGTAGAATTTCATGATCTTTTCGGGGTATTTGGCGGCGTCCTGGACTTCTCTGTAGAGCACTCTGCACTCGAGCGTCAGAGGATATTCGCGTATCCCCGGAACGCCGTTTATCTCAGGCTCTTCGAGGGTCAGGCCTGCTTCTTTCACTTTGTCGACGCCGCGCCCGCTCATAGTGCCGCACACACGAGTGATAGCCGGGTCGGGTTCTCCGAGCGGTATGCTTACGGTGAACTCAGGGTTCTCGTCAAGCTGCTGACGTGTGAAACGCCCGGTCCTTACATAGATCGTGAAGACGGGGAGCGACCAGTTCGTCCCGATCTCTCCCCAGCCTATGACCATTGAATTGAATTTCTCTGCTTTCGAGTTAAGCAGCACCCCGTTCGGGATCGCTTTGACGATTGTTCCCGCGTATTCCGCGATGTCGATCTTTCTCTTCATTTGATGCCTCCTTCGAGACTATTCCATCTCGTCGCTGAGTTCCTCATTCGGAGGTGTGAGGTATACTCTCTTACCGACCTGTCCGACCGCCAGTGAAGTGAGAGATTCTCCGAAGGCCTTCAGGTGCTTCACGTCGCAGCCGATATAGAATTTAGTTCTGTGGAGGTGCTTGTCGTTGTCCGCGATCTCCATGTCGGCTTCCATTTTTACGCGTCCGTCAGCCACACCAGGCATGATCTCAAGCGAGAACGCAGGTGTGGAGCCGCCTTCCCCGGTGCCGAACTCGACGCGGCACGCTTCGGTCGGGTCGTCGACGTACTTTGCGATCTTCGCTTTGGCGGTTCTCAGCGTTTCGTCGCTGACAAAACACGTCCGGTTCACGATCGCATACGCCGCTTCTGCTGTGACTTTAAGTTCCGTGAGACTGCTGTCCTGATAGATCTTTTCGAGAATTACGTTATCCATTGATATTACCTCTTTTCTCAATACCGGGCCGCTCCTTTCGGACGCGGCGGTCAAATACAGCGGAACGCGCCGGAAGTCCGTATCATCCGTATCGACAGGGGTTTCTTGAGTTTTTGTTCCCGCATAGTCCATTATACCCCCGCGAACCTTGCAAAACACGCTCCCGGGAAATATAATTGAAGTAATCGAAACGAACGAAAGGCGGTGTCAAACCATGAGAATAGCAATTGTTACCGGCGCTTCCAGCGGCCTCGGCTCGGAATTCGTGAAGCAGATATCGGAGCGCTACGAGGATAACGCCGAAGCGGAAGGACTGGGCCTGGACGAGATCTGGGTGATCGCCCGCAGGGCTGAGCGCCTGGAGAAACTGAAGGAATCGGTCGGCACGCCGGTCAGAGCGATCGCCGCGGATCTGACCAGGCAGGAGGACATCGCCCGCATAGCGGGACTTCTGGAACTTGAAAAGCCTCGTGTCCACATCCTCGTGAACTCCGCGGGAATGGGATATTTCGGCACGTACGAGACTGTGGGCGTCAAAGAGGCGAACAACATGATCGACCTCAACTGCAGGGCGGCCGTCGACATGACGCAGATATGCCTCCCGTACATGAAGAAGGGCGACCGCATCATCGAGATCTGCTCGACAGCGGCATTCCAGCCTTTCCAGGGGCTGAACGTCTACGCCGCCTCTAAATCGTTCCTCTATCGCTACAGCCGCGCGCTGCGCGTCGAACTCCTGCCACGCGGGATCAAGGTCACGGCTGTCTGCCCGTACTGGATCAAGGACACGGAATTCATCTCCGTCGGACGCACCACCGACAAAAACAAAAAAGCGATACACGGCTTCCCGTTTGCCACGAACAAAAGATTCGTCGTGCTCAGCGCGCTGAACGCGTCGGCGGTCGGAGCCGCTGTCTGCACTCCCGGCATCGTGAGCACGCTTCACCGCGTCGTGACCAAAGTAGTGCCTAACGAGATCATGATGGGGCTCTGGTCTGTTATCCGCAGACTCTGATCTGCTGTGACGTGACGCCGGTGCGGCAAAGGAGATGGCTGCCATATGATCGTGATCAGGATCATTTTCTACATCCTCGGCCTTTACTTAGGGTCGTGCGCAGCGGTATATCTTCTCACTCATCTGGAACTGGCTTCGCGCGGTCTGCAGCGCGGCATCGAAAAATTCAGCCGCGTGATCCCGAAGCCGGTCTGGGTTGTTTTAACCGCGGCTTCATACGCATATTTTTCGTATCTGCTCCTTCCTGCGCTCGGTTTCAAATGGTTCCGCACCGGTGTTCTGGTCGGCCTGATCGCAGGTATATTCGTTTTTTTCAGACTTAATTCACATTTTGAAAAAGAAAAATGAAGCGCAGCCGCATTTTTCGTTGAAAACTACGGCCCGGCACAGGCGAAGCGCCGGGTCGTTTTTTTTATGATTTTGTAAAATTGAATCAAAATAAGATTAGTGCTAATATTTATACATAATTAAATATTCTAATTATTTTAATGTTACTATTTCATCTTTACGTTCTTCTGCGAAAGGGGGCGTGATACTCGAAAGATCGGCGCATGAAAGCCGACGTGTTCGGATATGCGCCAGACATCAATCGTTATTGGGGGAGAAATGGAGGGAATAGTATGTTTTTTGTTAATTTCATTCTGAAGTTCACAGAATGGTTCTATGGGATCCCTATCCTGCTGTTCTGTGGCGTCGGCGGCATCGTTCTAAATTGTATGACAGGGTTCGTGCAGTTCAGACACCTTAAATACGTGAACAGCCAGACTTTCGGAAAGATGTTCCAGACGAAGCAGACCGGCGAAGGAACAGTCTCGGCGTTTGCTGCCGCTTGTACGGCTTTAGCGTCAACCATCGGAGCTTCAAACATCGTAGGCGTCCCGGTCGCCATTGCGATGGGCGGCCCGGGAGCGGTATTCTGGATCCTGATCATGGCACTTATTGGCTGAGGCACAAAATACTGCGAAGTCACTGTCGGCATCATGTACAGAGTCAAAAACTCCGAAGGCGATTACGTCGGCGGGCCGTTCTGTTACTGCCGCCACATCGGCAAAAAGGGCACATTCATGGGAGGTCTCGGCGCGTTTTTCGCGATTTTCTACGCGGCCGTCGATATATACGATCAGGAATATCACGACGGCCAGCAGTACGAGCGTCATGATCATCACCGCTTTTTTATGCGGGACGTTAAGTTCTTCATTCATTTTTTCGCCTTCACCGTCCATGATTCCGCCTTTTGCTCTTTTAATTATACAACAGCATCTTCACTTGAACTATTCCGCTTTTAGTGCTATGATTTCGTTGCGAATGAGTTAATGTAATTAAATTAATTTTATATTATCATTAATTGCGATTTTGGAGCATATATGGAGACGTCGGGCGACAGATCGGACATATTCAGATTTACCGAAGATCAGGCGGAGACCCTGCTCAGGTCTCTGGTGAGTATCCGAAGCCCTTACTTCAGCGAAGCAGGCGCGATGGCTTTCGTGAACGAATGGCTCAACGGGCACGGCGTTCCCGCGGGGATACACGAGTATCACGCGGATATTATCGGATTCGACGGGCAGAACGTGGCGGGCTGCTTCGACAGCGGCGTGCCGGGGCCCGTGATCTTCCTCGGAGGGCATCTCGACACCGTCAGCCTGTGCGAGGGCTGGACCAGGCCTCCTTTTGACGGAGTGCGCGAGGGCGACCGGTTCTACGGAGTCGGGGCTTTAGACATGAAGTCCGGCGACGCTGCGCTGATGCTCGCTTTAGCGGCACTGGCCGGGACGATAAAGGATCGCCCGGGTCAGTTCAGGGGAAAGATCATATACCAGTTCGAATCGGACGAGGAAGGGCCTTACGGGCTCGGAACGCTCGCGCTGATACACGACAACGTCGGAGGGATAGCGGACGGAGTTGATTTTGCGATCATCTGCGAGCCGAGCGCCGGGTTTACCGAGACCCCGCACCCGTGCCTCTGCGTCGGAGCACGCGGCGGATATAACTATAAAGTGCGCATACACGGAAAAGCGACCCACGCGGCTACACCGGAGAAGGGCGTAAACGCCCTGGAAGACGCGGCCCGAGTGATCCTGGCGATCAAAGACATGCCCCGCGTGCAGGACGAAAAACTCGGGAACTCTGTCCCGTGCGTAATAGACGCGGGCACAGAAGGCAGCGCCTGCAGCGTGCCGGATCACGCTTTTGTCGAGGTGTTCCACCACTGCGTACGCGGCGAGACTCTCGAAACCATCAGGAAAGAAGTGACCAGCGCTTTAGATGAGGCGGGACTTGCCGGGACGTACGAAATAGAGTTCCGCGCCGAACCGGGATACGGATCGGACGGAGGATTCGTCCCTTACTGTATAGATGAAAACAACAAGTATTTAATTAGCCTTTCCGCCTCAGCGGAAAAGATCTGCGGCAGAAAGGTGTCATATAGCTGCTTCCAGAGTATCGGAGATTTCAACCACATCGGGGGACTTCTCGGCATCCCGACCGTACTGTTCGGGGCCGAAGGCGCGAATTTCCACGCGGCGGACGAATACGTCCTGCTTCACGAGGTCCCCGAGATCGCGGCGACGATCTGCGATTTCCTGTTAAAAACCAATTTTATCATTTGAAAGTTTTAGCAGTTGTATTTTCTCGGAAGCCGGTTGTTTCAACTGAAAGGAAGGAGTGATACGAAAAAGAGACAGTGCGTTGTCCGCCGGCAAAGCGGCAGCGCGAAAAACAACAGGTATTATTAAGACTAAGGGAGGAAATTATGTTTATTATTGATGCATTAGTTTCTTTCGGCAACTGGTTCTGGGGCATCCCGCTCCTGATGCTCTGCGGCATCGGCGGCATTTTCCTGAACTGCATGACCGGATTCGTCCAGTTCAGACATTTGAAGTATGTCAACAGCCAGACGTTCGGTAAGATGTTCTCCAGAAACAACGCGGGCGAAGGAACCGTATCCCCGTTTGCGGCTGCCTGCACAGCGCTCGCCTCAACCATCGGCGCATCTAACATCGTCGGCGTTCCTGTAGCCATCGCGCTCGGCGGACCGGGAGCCGTATTCTGGATCCTCGTCATGGCGCTCATCGGCTGCGGAACGAAATACTGCGAAGTAACCGCCGGTATCATGTTCAGAGAGAAGAACGACGAAGGCGAGTATGTCGGCGGGCCTTACTACTACTGCCGCCACATCGGCAAAAAAGGAAGCGGCCTGGGCAAACTCGGAGCGTTCTTCGGAACTTTCTACGCATTCATCCTTATGATCGAGCTCTTCCCGTCGCTCGCTTCACAGGCGACTTCGGCGGCTCAGCAGGGAACGCTGATGGGCATCCCTCACGTGGCTATAGCCATCGCGACGGCTGTCATCGTAGCTGTTGTCTGCGTCGGCGGTGTCAAGAGGATCGCTGACGTCTGCGACAAGCTCGTTCCTATCATGGCGACCGTTTACTTCGTAGGCGCAATCATCATCATCATCATGCACGCGAATAAGATCCCTTCGGCGATCGTATCCGTATTCGCATGCGCGTTCACAGGCAAGGCTGCCGTCGGCGGCTTCGCCGGAGCTACGGTATCCGCGGCTATCAGATGGGGTCTCGCGAGAGGACTTTACTCCAACGAAGCCGGCTTCGGTACCGGCCCTATCGGACACGCGGCAGCTACGACCGATCATCCTTGCAGACAGGGTCTGTGGGGCATCTTCGAAGTTACTGTCGATACCCTCATCGTCTGCATGACGACGGCTCTCGTGATCCTTACGACCGATGTCTACACTCAGGAAGGGATCGAGCAGGGCGCACTCGCACAGGCAGCGTTCAAAGAGTCGTTCGGCGGTTTCGGAACGTGGTTCGTAGGATTCTCGGTATTCCTCTTCGTTCTGTCGACGATCATCTCCTGCACGTTCTACGGACAGAGGCAGGCAGAGTTCCTCTTCGGCACGAAGTTCGGAAAGATCTGGATCTGGGTCTACATCCTCGCATCTATCCTCGGCGGCTTCGGATTCAAGCTTGACGTTCTCCTTTCGATCACCGACGGTCTGCTCGGCATCATCATCATCCCGAACATGATCTCGCTGTTCTTCCTGGCGCCGCAGCTCCGCGCTGCTACGCAGGAGTTCTTCAATACCCCGGGCAAATACTATCTGGCCGATATTGAAGCAAAGGCGAAGAAGTAGCCTTCGCCTGCATGGGGGCGGCGCATGACGCCGCCCCTTTTCAAATCCGACGTTTAAAACCCGGTGCCGATCGCCTCGCAGCCTCATCACCCGGCAGGCTGCGATCAGCCCGTTTCTCTGCGGACCGGCCCACGCCGGCGCGTTAACCAGAAAATGATAATACTAAGGACAATTATTTATCTTCTCGGCCTTTTCGGAGGCACGTATTTCACCCTCTTCATACTCACGTACGTCGAAGCGAGTTCACCGCGTTTCCAGAAAGCGGCGGGCAGGATCCATGACGCGGTACGATGGGTCGTCTGGATAATCCTCGCGATCATCTCGTACGCATTCTTCTCATATTTTTTCCTGACTCAGACGAACCTGACGTATGTGCGCGCGTCCATAATCACCGGTCTGATCTCAGGCGTCATCATCTATTTCAAAGCCGGTCCGAACATCGACCGCGAGGAGATGGAAAGGGAAGCCGAAAACGAGCCGAAGGAGAAATTCACCCCGAAGTCGATCCTCGATTTCTTCAGGGGGCCTGAGCCGGAGAAAAATAAAAAAGCGGCCGGATCATCCCGCTCAAAGGGAAAATCCGGGTCCGCCAAAACGTCAGGTTCCTCAACGTCAGGTTCCTCAAGATCCAAATCTAAAGCCGGCAGTTCTCCTAAGAGTTCCGGCGGCTCCTCCGAGTCCGGAAAGAGACCTAAGCCGAAAAGACTCAATTAGAGAAGGCTCTCGTATTCTCTTATCATCTTCTTTTAATTATGCCTTCGTATCTACACTACGACGACCGTTCTGACAGCCTCTGCGGTGTTGCCCGACGAGTCCGATACGGTGTAGGTGATCTCGTACGTCCCGTGCTTTGACGTGTCAACGGCGCCGCTTACCTTTACCTCTTCGGTCAGATCGCCGTCCGCGGTGTCTGCCGCGGAATATGAGTCGATCCACTCCGAACCGACGGCAGCCGTGACGTTTTCGCCGCCGTCCAGGGTGATGACCGGAGGCCTGGTGTCGCGCACCTTTACGATGCGCTTTGCCTCACCGTACTTCTCGTCTTCTCTGGCGCTGTAGGTGATCGTGTAATCGCCCACTTTACTCGTGTCCGCGCTCCCTTCGGTGTACAGATGCAGGCGCCTGTGGAACTTCACCAGTTTATCCTGTATCATATACGCCTCCGCGCCGGGATCGGTCCAGTCTTCCCCGCATTCGACGGTGCATTCCTCGTTTCCGTTCAGATATACCTCTATATACATGGTTTTCTGCATATACACGCTCAAAACGATGATCAAAGGTATCAAAACGAGCGCGAGCGCCCCGAAGAGCCTCGGATGAGGCATCCTCGCGGCGCCCGTCTTTTCATTCGCGCTGTAGTCAGACTGATTGGACTGATTGGTCTGATTAGTTTGCTGTTCCATTTTCCGCTTCGTCTTCGGCGCGTTCGTACGCGCGTTTCTTGTAGTGGTGAGCGTCCTCGAGGACCATGTCCTTTACCTTGATCAGCCTGATCGTGTTATCCCTGGACGTCTCCTCGAGCTTCATCGAGATATACTTGATGTTTTCCTCCGCCTCCGGGATGATAACGTGCTCCAGAGCGTTGACGCGGCGCCTCGTCTTTTCGATCTCGGCTGCCATCAGCTGGCACGCCTTCTCTCTTTCGGCGAGTTCGATCATGTCGACCGAAACGTCCGCCAGCGATTTGACGGCGGCGTCGAGGTCACCGGACGTAAAGGCGAAGCCGTACGAATAGACATCGTTCTCGTCGGCGGTCTTTGTTCTGGCCTCGAAAGTCGGGATGATGACGCTCATGACGTTCTTTGGCGTGCACTCGAGCGTGATCTTCTGCTTCGGGACCATCAGAGCCGCGGTGAGCGTCTGCTCGTCCATGCCCGCCCTGGCGATCACGAAATTCGCGTTCGCAGAGCGGAGGCCGGCCTCGACCTTTTTGCGGAGTTCCATGTTCTCGCGCACCATCGTCATGTACTGGCGCATCAGCTCGTCGCGCTTATCCTTAAGCAGCTTGTGGCCTTTTCTCGCTATGACCAGTTTGTTTTTGATCCTGGTCAGTTCCATGCGGGTAGGAATGATCTGACTTGATGCCATGAAATCTTCCCCCTTTTATTTTGCGTCGTAGTACTTATCGAGCCACTTGTCGTTGATACGTTTGAGTTCGCTCCTCGGCAGCAGCCTGAGGAGTTCCCAGCCGAGGTCGAGCGTCTCCTCTATCGAGCGGTCGGTGTCGTAGCCCTGATTTACGTATTTCTCTTCGAATTCGTCGGCGAAATGCGCGTATTTCAGGTCGATATCCGTCAAAGCGGCCTCACCGAGGATCGTCATGAGTTCCTTAGCGTCCTTGCCTCTTGCGTAAGCGGCGAACAACTGGTTCATCGTGTTTGCGTGGTCGCCTCTCGTCCTGCCCTCGCCGATACCTTTATCCTTGAGTCGGGAAAGCGACGGAAGAACGTCGATAGGCGGCTTGATGCCCTTGCGGTACAGGTCGCGGGAGAGGATGATCTGACCTTCGGTGATGTAGCCGGTGAGGTCAGGGATCGGGTGAGTCTTATCGTCCTCAGGCATCGAGAGGATAGGGATCATCGTGATAGAGCCCTTCTTACCGGCCTGACGTCCCGCTCTCTCGTAGATCTGAGCGAAGTCGGTGTACATGTAGCCAGGATATCCGCGCCTTGCAGGGACCTCCTTGCGCGCGGCGGAGATCTCACGCAGCGCGTCGGCGTAGTTCGTGATATCGGTCAGGATGACCAGAACGTGCATATCGCAGTCAAACGCGAGATACTCCGCGGCGGTCAAAGCCATACGCGGCGTGGAGATACGCTCTACAGCCGGGTCGTTTGCGAGGTTGATGAACATTACCGTCCTGTCGATGGCGCCGGAGTCGGTGAACGACTGTACGAAGAAGTTCGATTCCTCGAACGTGATGCCCATGGCGGCAAATACTACCGCGAACTTCTCGTCGCTCCCGAGTACCTTAGCCTGCCTAGCGATCTGCGCCGCAAGCTGTGCGTGAGGAAGTCCGGATGCCGAGAAGATAGGGAGCTTCTGCCCTCTTACCAGCGTGTTCAGTCCGTCGATGGCGGATATGCCTGTCTGAATGAATTCGGAAGGATAGACACGTGCCGCCGGGTTCATAGGTCTGCCGTTGATGTCGCGGCGTTCGTCCGGGATGATCTCCGGTTTGCCGTCGATTGGGTTTCCCATGCCGTCAAAGACGCGGCCCAGCATATCCTCGGAGACTCCGAGTTCCAGCGACCTGCCCAGAAACCTGACCTTGCTGTTTGAGAGGTTGATCCCGGTCGAGTTCTCAAAGAGCTGGACGACTGCTGTGTCGCCGTCGATCTCCAGGACCTTGCAGCGGCGCTTCTCGCCGTTTACGAGTTCTATCTCGCCGAGTTCATCGTACGTTACGTTTTCAACGCCGGTCACCATCATCAGAGGGCCGGCGACTTCCTGAATGGTTCTGTATTCCTTAGGCATCTGTTAGTCCTCCTTCGCGGCGAGAATTTCGGCTATTTCGTCATCGAGCTCTTTGCTCACGCGTTCCGCTTCGGACTTCACGTTATCCTCCGGAGTGTACTTGAAACGGCCGATCGCCTCTCTCACAGGCATCGCGATCAAGGCGTTCATCGAAGCGCCCTTCTCGAGCGCGGCGGATGCCTTTTCGTAGAAACTCATCACGAGTTTCATCATCGTGTACTGCTTGCTGAGAGAAGAGTACGTGTCTACTTCGTCAAAACTGTTCTGGTTGAGGAAGTCCTCGCGGATCGACCTGGCGGCCTCCATCTTCAGTCTGTCGGAAGGCGAAAGAGCGTCCATGCCGACCATCTGAACGATCTCGTTCAGCTTCGACTCATCCTGGAGCAGGCTCATCATTTCCTGTCTGCCCTGCATCCAGTCAGGCGAAACTTCTTTATCGAACCACTTCTCCATGTCGTCCAGATACAGAGAATATGACGTAAGCCAGTTGATGGCAGGGAAGTGTCTCTGATATGCGAGATTCGAGTCGAGTCCCCAGAATACCTTTACGATACGGAGCGTGGCCTGCGATACAGGTTCTGAAATGTCGCCGCCCTGCGGCGATACGGCCCCGATGACGGAAAGCGAGCCTTCCCTTCCGTCGCTGCCGAGAGTGACGACGTGGCCGGCTCTTTCGTAGAACTGCGCGAGCCTCGATCCGAGGTACGCCGGATATCCTTCTTCGCCCGGCATTTCTTCGAGTCTGCCTGACATCTCGCGGAGCGCTTCTGCCCAGCGGGACGTGGAGTCCGCCATGAGCGCTACGCTATATCCCATATCCCTGAAGTACTCGGCGATCGTGATGCCGGTATATATCGAAGCTTCACGGGCGGCTACAGGCATATCGGAAGTGTTCGCGATGAGGACCGTTCTCTCCATGAGGGAACGTCCCGTCTTCGGGTCGACGAGTTCAGGGAACTCGTTCAGTACCTCCGTCATCTCGTTTCCGCGCTCGCCGCATCCGATGTAGACTACGATGTCCGCTTCCGCCCACTTTGCGAGCTGGTGCTGGATGACTGTTTTACCTGAGCCGAAAGGTCCCGGTACCGCAGCCGTTCCGCCCTTTGCGATAGGGAAGAACATGTCGATGACACGCTGACCCGTGATAAGCGGTTTATCAGGCTGCAGTTTCTTCTTATACGGGCGGTTGCGGCGTACAGGCCATTTCTGCATCAATGTGATCGGAACGTCGCCTTTAGCCGTCTCGACCGTGGCTACCTGATCGGCCACCGTGAACTCGCCTGTTTTGACGTCCTTGATCTTTCCGTTTATTCCGGGCGGGATCATGATCTTATGATCGACTATCTCCGTCTCCTGGACGTCACCGATGACGTCGCCCTCGACTACCGCGTCGCCGTCCTTTACGCACGGAACGAACATCCACTTCTTTTCTCTGTTCAGGGAGTAGACCTGGATGCCTCTGCGGAGGTTGTTTCCCGCGACCTTCATGATCGCGTCAAGCGGCCTCTGGACGCCGTCGTAAATGCTTTCGATGAGCCCCGGCCCCAGTTCGGCCGACATAGGCTCGCCGGTGGAAACTACAGGCATTCCCGGCCCGAGTCCGGAGGTCTCTTCATATACCTGGATCGAGGCCTCGTCGTCATGCATCTCGATGATCTCGCCGTTCAGCTGCTCATCGCTGACGCGGACGACGTCGTACATGTTCGCGTCGCGCATTCCCGACGCGATGACGAGAGGTCCCGAAACTTTCTTAATAGTACCTACACTGCTCATTTAAGGATATACCTCCATATTATTTATCATGCGAGAACAGGATATCCGAACCGACCGCCTGTTCGACAGTTTTTTTGACGTTCTCTATGCCCTCGCCGGTATTTCCTGAAACGCCCGGGATCAGGATGACGGCTGGGAGCATGCGGCTCCTGTATTTGTCTATCGTTCCGCGGATCCCGGCTGCCAGGGCCTCCGTCACGAAAATTATCCCGTATCCGCCCTCGGCGAGCTCCTCGAGTTTATCCTCGGCTTCACCGGGATCCGTCACCGGTATCACGTCGTATCCGATAGTGGCAAAGCCGTAAATGCTGTCGTAGTCGCCCATTACCGCGATCTTATACATACATTTCCCTTACCCTTTCCCGGATCGATTCCTCGGACAGGCCGTTGAGCTTTCCGGACAGTATGATCCGAACCGTCTTTATCTCGTTCTGTCTGGCGATGTAGTACGCAATGATCGGGCCGACCGTGAAGGAATTATACTTCTGCGGTTTGACGGTCTCGATCAGCTTGTTGTCGCACCACCGCTCGAACGCCGACGGAGATTCCGACAGGGCATCGGCGCCTTCGGAATAGATCGTGCCTTTAAGGTAATCGTAAAGGGCAGGCACTCCGCCGGACGCCGCTCTGACGAGTTCGGGCTTATTAAGTGTCCTGCACTCGGCGATCGCCCGGTCCATGAAGTCCGCGGACTTTCCCGTGCGCGCCGAGCGGGCAGCTATCTTTATGTCCGCCACGGCCACGGTTGCTTCGGCGTAGTCCCTGATAACGTCGTTTTTTGACGCTTTGCCGGCTTTGGCGATCGCGTCCAGACACGCTCTGTCGATTATCACGTCGCACATCTGCCCGTCGCCGGTGTGCATGAGCGTTTCATGCGCCTCTACGGCGCAGCCCTTCATATTCGCAGGGAGCCTGTCCCATTCGCCCGCCGCCGCGATCGCGCGGATCTCCCCGGCGCCGGGCTTCGTGTCCTCGTAATATACCTCGCCGGTCACGGGACCTGAAACGGTTTCCTTGACGGCGGCTTTCAGATTCTGAAAGAGCTTAGGCAGTTCGAGCACTTCGAACGCCTCAGGGGAGACCTTCAGTTCAGTCATCAGCGCGCTCGTCTTTTCTTCCTCGCGTTCGAGCATGGAGTCGGCCGTTTCGCCTTCTCCGCCCGCGCCCCAGCCTTTTTCGCTCAGGAAGCGCATGCATGACTCGTGATCGGGGCATGCCAGGAGCTGGTTTATCGTGCCGTCGGAGAACAGTTGAGTTTCAAGGGAGCGCAGCCGCGCGACCTGATAAATGTATTGCTCACTCATGTGTCTCTTACTCAGCCTCCTGCGAGAACAGGATCTTCACCGCGATATCAGAAAGTTCGTCCTTCATGGACGAGAAAATGGCGTCGAGGGTACAGTTCTCCTCGATGCCTCCGTACGCGAGCACGCACCCGTTCTTAATGTCTGCCGGCTTATCCGACAAAGTCAGACTGCCGCCGTGCGCCGCTGCAATCCCTGCGGCTTTTTCGGCAAAACCCTCGGGAAGGCGCGCAAGGTCAGCAGAGGAAAGCCTCAGTTCTCCGGCCTCGGCGTGGACGCTGCGCTCTATCAGGCGTGTCATGAGATCGAAATACTCGCCCGTCTCGAGCGACGCGACGCTGTTCTCAGCCTGAGCGAGCACCTCTCCGACCATCTGCTGCTTAGCCTCGAGGATCCTGCTGCGCCTCTGCATGTCAGCGGACGACGCGATCCTCTCGCGGTATCCGGCAGCGGCGGCCCTGGATTTCTGAGAGATGTCAGCCCTTGTCTTTTCGGCCTCCGCGTTCGCCTGATCCATTATGGATCTGACCGTTTCGTCCGACGTTCGTATTTTCTCCGAAGCGGCATCCCTTGCCTCGGTTTCGATGCGTTCTTTGATCTTGTCAAGTCCGGTCATCTTACTCCTCCTTTGAAATAATTTCCGTGCCGCGCGAGCGTGTTACGCAAGCGTGAGGTTGGAAATCGAAAGGATGGAGATCAGAAGAGCGAGGATGGCGTAAGTCTCTACCATCGCAGGGAAAAGCATAGCTCTGCCGAACTGATCCGGAGTCTTGGCAACGAGACCGATGGAAGCGACAGACGTGCGTCCCTGGTGATACGCGGAGATGAGTCCGGCGAGCGCTATAGGCATGCATGCCGCGAACACGGAAAGTCCGGAGCCAAGAGACATCTGAGTCAGAGCGTCTCCTCCGAGAAGGCCAATCTTCGAAAGCGTGATGAACGCCACGAGAAGGCCGTAGATGCCCTGCGTACCAGGCAGAAGCTGAAGGATAAGTACCTTAGCGAAAAGTGAAGGGTTCTCCGTTACGACGCCCGCCGCGGCCTGACCCGCTACGCCGACGCCCCAGGCAGAACCGCATCCCGCCAGTCCCGCTGCCAGTGCTGCTCCGAGAATTGCCAGTGCAAATCCGATGCTGATGTCCATGATTAATATTCCTCCTTGATTTTTATATACTTGCTGTCAGTTGTGAGAGGCTTGAACGGCCTGCCGCCCGCCTCGTAGAATTTGCCGAAAAATTCGACGTACTGAAGTCTGTTCGTGTGTACGTACGCACCCAGAAGGTTTATCGCCATGTTGAGCACGTGCCCCAGTAAGAAGATGACGAAGAACATGATCTTTCCGAAGACGTTCGTCGCGACCATGGATGCCATCATGTTTATTACGCTGGCTATTACGCCCGTCGCAAGACCCAGGGCCAGGAGCCTCGAGTATGACAGAACGTCCGACAGCCAGCTCGTCACGCCGTACAGATCGTATGCGCCAAGCGCTATGCGAAGAGCCACGTTCCTGTGGTCGCGTCCTCCCGTCAGGATGATGCCGACCGCCCCCGCGATGGTGAGCCACTTAGTGAACTGTCTGAAGCCCGCCGAGAACTTGAATTCCAACTGTGAGATGGATTCGAAGATGTCCGTAGGCAGGAGCAGCAGCACGAGACCGATGAGGAACGCGTACCAAAGCACGACGTCGCAGAAGAAATCCATGTATTTATGATCCTTCAGTTCCTCATAGCCCTTGATGCCGAGCCCCGTGTAGAGGTGGATCAGCCCGAACAGCAGACACCACATAAGGAGCTTCATCGGATTCGTCAGCGGCTCGAACCAGAGCGGCGGGATCGTGAATTCCTTATGGAAGAACGTCTCGGCGATCACCGTCGGCGCGTCGCCGCAGTATCCGCCGAACATCACGCCCCAGAAGGCCGTAGATATCCCGCAGAGCCCGAACATCCTCAGCGTCTTCCGCAGGCCGTACTCCATGCCCGGATGCTTTTTGATCGCGGCGAAACAGCCGATCGCCATGATCGCGCCGTATATCGCGTCCGAGAGCATCAGACCGAAAAAGAATACGTAGAAGTACGACATGATTGTAGTCGGGTCGATCTCGCCCTTGTGAGGGAGACCGTACGACGACAGAACGCCTTCCACGCTTTCCGAAAACTTGCTGTTCTTCAGGACCACAGGGGCCTCTTCGTCATCCGGCACCTCGTCGACGTCGACGACGCAGTCGAACCTGTCCGTCAGTGATTTTTTGACTCTTTCCGCATAGGCGGAAGGTGTGTATCCGCTTAATATGAAGACGCGGCGCGATTCAGGCATCCCGCCGACGACCTCGCATTCCTTAGACTGCATGCGGCAGTCGTCTCCCGCCGCCTTCAGCCCGCTGCGCTCGTCGTGTGCTCCTCTGATCTTTTCCGAGAGTTCTTCGTTCTCGGCTTTGAGTTTTGCGATCTCATCGTTTATCTGCCGCACGCTCTCTTCCGGAGTCAGACTGCCCGAAAGAGAAATCGCAGAAAATCCTATGGAACGAAGCGCGTCCTCTACCGCTTTCCGGTCTTCCTTAAGACAGATCGCAGTCATGTAAAGGGCGTCGCTGCCGCGGCTCACCTCGGTTATCTCCACCCCGCACGCGTCAGGCGCTTCCTGTGCCAGCGCTTCACCGATGCTCTCCTGAGTCGTCTCCGGAGGCATGGTGCCGATCATCACGGACGTTCTTTCCGTTCCCGTAAAGGAAAGCGGGACGTCCAGGGCCATCCACGGCGAGAGCGCCTCGATCTGGTTCCTGAGTTTGACTATCTCAGCCTTATTATCGGAGATCTGTTTGCCCCACGATGTGATCTCTTCGGCGTTCCGCAGGGTGGCGTCCGATCTGGAGCGGACGTCTTCGAGTTCGCTGCGGCTGATCACCACAGGTCCGTCGAGGCTGGAACGCTTCTCTTTTTTCTCTTCGGGGCTGTACTTGTCGAGGATCCCCAGCGCCTGCTCCGTCAGGTTAGCCTTGCGGTCGAATTCCTGCCTGAGTTCGCGGGTGTCTTCCTTTTCGAACGCTTCGTCGTCTTCGTCGATGACGGAGCTGACCTCGATCGCTCCGAGCGACTGGACATGCTCCAGGATCGCCCTGCGATCTTGCTTAAGGGCGCAGATACTTATTCTTTGCATCTGCATTACCGCCATAGCCTGAAATTCCCCCCTTTTGAAAAAACAAAATAAAAAAGAACAACTATATGACCGCCGGAAACGGTGTCAGTTCACGAGAGCGTCGATCACCGCTTTTACCGCTTCCTGCTTCCTGCTTTCAGCCGATTCGCGAAGTTTTGCGACTTCTGCGTCCGCCGCGGCGGAGGCTTCCTTAAGGGTCTTCTCGCCTTCGGCCCGCGCGGCTTCCATCTCCGCGTCCGCCTGCGCTTTCGCTTCTTTCTCCGCTGCTTTGAGGAGCGCGGCGGCGTCAGCTCTGGCTTTTTCAACGGCAGCCTGAGCCTTTGACTCGGCGTCCGCTACGACTCCGTCGGCATCCGCCTCAGCCTTTTTAATGGCATTGATGGTGTCTTCGAGCATTTACTGACTCCTTTCGATTGATAATGTATTCATTATACCCTGTTCTAATTAGTTTTTCAAATGAATGTCATAACAAATCAATATAATGAAGTGTAAGAACAAAATAAAAAAGCATGCGATTTTGTCATATCGCATGCTCTGCCGCTTCCATCAGTTTTTTCAGTCTGCTGTTCACTCCCGCCTTCTTCAGCGGCGGGTCGGCCATTTCACCGAGCGCGGTTAGGCTGGCTCCGGGGTTTTCGAGCCTGAGGCGCGCGATCTCCCGCAGTTTGGGAGACATCTTATCCAGTTCGCCGCTCTCCTCCAGCCGTCGTATGGCCTCTATCTGTTTCTGCGCCGCGTCGAGTGTCCTGTCGATGTTAGCGCTGTCGCAATTCGTGATCCTGACCGTCTCAGCCAGCATCTGACGCTTCATCATAGTGTCGTCGAACTTCAGGACGCTCGTGTTTGCGCCGATGATCGCAAGCGTGTCGCGGATGTACCCGGCGCTCTTCATATATACTACGTACTTGCCCTTGCGTTCGACGATCTTTGCGTTGAGATCCTCGAACGTCCCTATCAGTTTCCTGACGTCCTCCGCCAAAGCCATACTCGCGCAGACGATCTCCAGATGATATCCCTTCGCAGGGTCGGTGACGGAACCGGCGCCGAGGAACAGGCCCCGCAGGTACGCTTTCCTGTCGCTCTTAGCCTTTACTATGTTCTCGTAGATGCCGTCGGAGATGTAGTTGTTGCCCTCACGGACGAGCAGTATCCCGGTCTCGCGCAGTATCTGGTCCGGGCGGTCGTCTTCTCCGATCGTGAGGAGATACAGGCGCTTCCGCCCGACGCTCTCGGATTCGCCCAGTTCCAGCCCGGCGTCGACGCGGAAGTAGCCCTTGATGAGGCGCTTGTAATGGCGGGCGACGGCGGGGTTGTCCGTGGATATGATTATCCTGAACCGGCTGCCCGGCCCCGCGCCTCCGGAGAGGGCTATGCTCCCCGAGACGCGTATGATCGCCGCGATCTCGGCGAGCTGGCAGCTCTTCTTAGGATTCTCCTCGCGCGATATTTCGTTTTTGACTTCAGAGGAAAAACTCAATGCTCTCGTGTTCCTTTCGGGTGCGGCCGGCAGATCAAGGCACCTACGGCGCACGGCGCCGCAAGCCG
>DKRJ01000017.1 GCA_002472145.1 Clostridiales bacterium UBA7285
TTCAATTTACAATCAACCAAAATGTTTTAAATAATTATGCGGTGAATATTTAATCTATTCTATTATACATAGTTATATTTATTTGCATTTCTCCCTGTTAATTATTTCCCCGAATTTTAGAGATGAGAAGACATGAAAACTTTGCGAAAATTCACCAGCATGCGCTCAAAGGATATGAATGCAAGAGGCTGTACGGAAGCAACCGTTACGCAACGTGTCTGAAGATCCTTAACGAGGCAGGAGTCGATAACGGCAGTGACGTGATCGTATGCTCAGGAAATGGATACGCTGATGCGCTCACGGCATCGGCGAGTGGCAAGCCTATCCTTCTTGTAGCAGACACTTTGACCGACGCTCAGAAGGACTTCCTCGCATCGAAGAGCGGACTTAAATTCACGATCCTCGGAGGACCGACAGTTGTCAATAAGACAGTGGAATCCGCTTTGAGAAGCTACGGAAGCGTAAGCAGGACCTGCTGATCAGACAGCTGCCAAAGAAGCCGCAAAGGCTATAGGCGCTGCCAATGCGGTCATTCTGGGCGGGCAGACGCTCGTCTCTGACGCTGCAGCTATGAGCATAATTGAAAAATAAAACCTGAAACAGTCAGGACGTGAGTGATCGTCCGCGACAAGAATTCAGAAGGGCAGCTGCATCCGCGGCTGCCCTTCTGCTTTAGGGTATTCAAAAGTTTTGTTTCCGGCGTGCCTGTTGCCGTTTTTGTGCGGCAAGAGTACAATCAAATAGGCAGAAGAAACAAGACGGCGGGAAAGGAGTCAGCATGATTTTCTTTGAATCGGATTACAGCCAGGGCGCTCACCCTAAGGTGATGGAAGCGCTGGAGAGAACGAACTTCGAACACGCGGACGGCTACGGGCTGGACACGCACTGCGAACACGCGGCGCAGCTCGTGCGCGAACTCATAGGGGCGCCTGACGCCGCGGTGCATATGATGATCGGAGGGACGAACTGCAACGTCACGACGATAGCGGCTACGCTGAAACCGTATCAGTCCGTCATCGCCGCGCGCTCGGGACACTGCTATAAGCACGAGACCGGAGCCGTGGAAGCGACTGGACACAGAGTCACCACCGTTCAGGGTGTCGACGGCAAGGTCACGCCGGAGCTCATAGACGCGGCATTCGACGAATACGAAGACGAGCACACTCTGGTGCCGGCAATGGTCTACATTTCCGAGCCGACCGAGAGCGGCACGCTGTATAAAAAGGCAGAACTGGAAGCGCTTTCAGCTAAATGCCGCGAAAGAGGCCTTAAGTTCTACATCGACGGCGCCAGGCTCGGGTCTGCGCTGACGTGCGACGAATGCGACTTCACGATCAAAGACATAGCCCCGCTGTGCGACGCCTTCTACATCGGCGGAACGAAAAACGGCGCGCTCCTCGGAGAGGCGCTCATCATCCTGGATCCTGAGATCAACGATCACTTCCGATGGCTCATCAAGCAGAAATGCGGCATGCTGGCAAAGGGCAGGCTCATAGGCGTGCAGTTCGAGGCTCTGCTCGACGGCGGCGAGGACAGCCTGTACTTAATACTCGCGCGCGAGACGAACCTGAAGGCAAAGAGGCTGCGCGAAGGTCTCGAGGCTATGGGACTGACGTTCTTCGGCACCAGCTGCACGAACCAGATCTTCCCGTATCTGCCTGTGGAGGCGGCAGAAAAGCTCCACGAGGATTTCATGTTCCTCGACTGGGCGCCTGCAAGGGACGGCATCATCCCGGTCCGTTTCGTCTGCGGATGGGGAACGACCGACGAGGAAGTCGACGCACTGCTTGAGGCGGTGCGGAAAGCGCTCGGGAAATAGAAGCGGGAACATACCAGAACGAAAAACGGGCGGAAATTTTTTTCGATTTCCGCCTTTTGTTATTGCGGGAACGCCTTCCGGGGTGTATACTGAACAGGTAAATATTTATAAAAACTTTGCGCAAACATAAATAGAAATCAAGGTAAGATGGCGAGTTTCGGGATCTTAGTTATCCTTCTCACCAAAAGTCAAACCTTGTTTTTTTCGTTTTTGGAGGGAATCATGAAAAAGTACATCTTTGTAACGGGCGGCGTCGTTTCTGGACTGGGAAAAGGCATCACGGCCGCGTCGCTGGGAAGACTGCTTAAATCGCGAGGTCTTAAGGTCGCCGCGCAGAAACTCGACCCGTACATCAACATCGACCCCGGCACGATGAGCCCGACACAGCACGGTGAGGTCTTTGTTACGGAAGACGGCGCAGAGACGGACCTCGACCTCGGGCACTACGAACGATTCATCGACGAGAACCTCAACAAATACAGCAACCTGACGACAGGCAAAGTCTACTGGAACGTCCTGACGAAAGAACGCCGCGGCGAGTATCTCGGCAGCACGGTCCAGGTGATTCCTCACATCACAGACGAAATCAAATCTTTCATATATACGGTCGGACGCACGACAGACGCTGACGTCATCATCACCGAGATCGGAGGCACCATCGGCGACATCGAGAGCCAGCCGTTCATCGAGGCGATCCGCCAGATCTCACTCGAGGTCGGTAAGGAAAACTGCCTCTTCATCCACGTCACGCTCGTACCGTTCATCCCAGGCTCCGAAGAGCATAAGACCAAGCCGACGCAGCACTCCGTCAAGGAACTGAGGTCGCTGGGCGTCGCTCCCGACATGATCGTCATCCGCGTCGATTCCCCGGTAGACGAATACGTCATCGACAAACTCGCTCTCTTCTGCAACGTAAAGAAAGACTGCGTCATACAGAACCTCACGATGCCTGAACTTTACGAGGCGCCTCTGATGCTCGAGAAATCCGATTTCAGCTGGATAGTGTGCCGCGAACTGGGCATCAACGCCGGCCCGTGCGACCTGACCGAATGGAACGAGATGCTTGACAGAGTCGCAAAGAGAAAGCATCACGCGCGCGTTGCGCTCGTCGGAAAATACATATCGCTCCATGACGCGTACCTGTCAGTGGTAGAAGCACTCCGCCACGCCGGATACGAAAACGAAGCTTTTGTCGACATCGACTGGGTCGACGCGGAGGACGTGAACGGCGAGACGGCAGAGGAACTTCTCGGCGGCGCGGACGGCATCCTGGTCCCAGGCGGCTTCGGGGTGCGCGGCACAGAAGGCAAGATCGCGGCGGCAAAATACGCCCGTGAGCATAACGTCCCGTATCTGGGGCTGTGCCTCGGCATGCAGACCGCCTGCATAGAATTCGCGCGCGACGTCCTCGGATTGAAAGACGCTAATTCCGGCGAGTTCGACCCGGACAGCAATAACAAAGTCATCGACCTCATGCCGGACCAGAAAGGCGAGATCGACATGGGTGGCACTATGAGGCTCGGCGCGTACCCTTGCGACGTAAAGGAAGGAACGCTGATGCGCAGCCTCTACGGCAAAGAACGCATAGCAGAGCGCCACAGACACAGATACGAATTCAACAACGATTACCGCGAGGCTTTTGAAAAAGCGGGCATGCGCTTTGCGGGCCTGTCGCCTGACGGAAGGCTCGTGGAAGCCGTTGAGATCCCGGCGAACGATTTCTTCATCGCGGTCCAGTATCACCCTGAATTCAAGTCGAGGCCGAACAACGCCCACCCGCTCTTCCGCGGGTTCGTTAAAGCGTGCCTCGCGCACCGCGAAAAGGAAGCGAAGTAGCGTAGACCCGGGATAGGCCGGACGCGCCGCGGGGACGTGATGCGCCGCGGGAACGTGATGCGCCGCGGGAACCGGCATGCCGCCGGGATCGCCAAACCTATATTTTTTGTTCACTCACATATCGCTCTCCGGAGGAAAGCCCCGGACCGCGATATGTTTTATTTGCTGTATAATTGATTGAAAAAAAGTTGTCCTATGATATATAATATTACTGCTTGACGTTCACGAAAGGAGTAAATAATGGCAGCTGAAGTCGGAATCGACCTCGGGACAGCGAATGTTCTGGTATATATAAAAAATAAAGGTATTGTTCTCGAAGAGCCGTCGGTGGTGGCAGTCGATAAAAATACGGACGAGATCCTGGCGGTCGGCGAGGAAGCGAAGCAGATGCTGGGCAGGACGCCGGCGAACATCGTCGCGGTCAAGCCGCTTCGCGACGGCGTGATCGCCGACTACGAGATCACCGAGAAGATGATGAAGTACTTCATCCGCAAGACGTGCGGCAGCAACAGGTTCTTCAAGCCGCGCATCATGGTCTGCGTGCCGAGCGGAGTCACGGAAGTCGAGAAGCGCGCCGTCAGGGAGGCTTCCATGCAGGCGGGCGGCAAAGAAGTATATCTGATCGAGGAGCCGGTGGCTGCTGCTATCGGCGCAGGTCTGGACATATCAAAGCCTGACGGAGTCATGGTCATCGACATCGGCGGCGGCACGACCGACATAGCGGTAATAGCGCTCGGCGGAACTGTCGCAAGCACGTCGATCAAGGTCGCGGGCGATAAGTTCGACGAATCCATCGCAAACTACATGCGCCGCAACCATAAACTGTACATCGGTGAAAGGACTGCGGAGGACATAAAGAAGAAGATCGGCACGGCCGCTCCTCGCGAGGAAGTCATCTCCACGGAGATCCGCGGGCGCGATCTCGTGAGCGGACTTCCGAAGGTCATAGAGATCACCTCGGAGGAGATCATGGAAGCGCTCGAAGAGCCGCTTTACGCCATCTGCGAAGCCGCGCACAGCGTCTTGGAACAGACGCCGCCGGAACTGTCCGCGGACATCACGACGTCAGGTATCACGCTGACCGGAGGCGGAGCATACCTCTACGGTCTCGACAGGAGGATCGCCGCGAGGACCGGCATGGAAGTCCACATCGCCGAGAACCCGGAACAGTGCGTCGCGATCGGCACGGGAAAGGCTTTGTCAGTCCTTGAATCTCTCGAAAACAGCAGACTCAACCACCGCGAGTCATATCTGTGATATGCTTTGATTTTTCCCGCTCCGGAGCATTTTCGCTTCGGGGCGGTTTGTTATTTATGAACGGCGGGCAGCCCGCGGAATGCGAAAACAATGAAATTTGAACTGATAGCAACAGCCACATTCGGACTCGAGGCGGTCGTGAGACGCGAGGTAGAAGCCCTCGGGTATAAGGTCCTGCGCACAGAAGACGGAAAGGTCACGTACGTCGGAGACGAGCGCGCGATCGTCAGGTCGAACCTCTGGCTCCGCGCGGCAGACCGCGTCCTCATTAAGATCGCCGAGTTCGGGGCGGACACATTCGAGGACCTGTTCCAGCAGATAAAGGCCCTGCCGTGGGAGGATCTCGTCGGGCAGGACGGAAAGGTGAACGTTTCCGGAACGTCGGTAAAATCGAAGCTCCACAGCGTGCCGGCCTGCCAGAGCGTAGCCAAGAAGGCGATCTCCCTGCGCCTCGGCGAGTTTTATTCCACCGAAACGCTTCCGGAGACAGGCGCGGAATACTCCGTCAAGCTGACGCTGCTGAAGGACCGCGTCACAGTCACACTCGACACGAGCGGGACAGGCCTGCATAAACGGTCGTACCGCGTAGCAAACGTAGAAGCCCCGGTCAAAGAAACGCTCGCGGCGGCGATGATAGAACTGTCGTACTGGAACGCCGGGCGGGTGCTGGTGGATCCGTGCTGCGGCTCGGGGACGATCCCGATCGAGGCGGCGATGATCGCCAGAAACATCGCGCCGGGACTTTCCAGACACTTTGCCGCGGAGGAGTGGGACTTCATCCCCGGGCAGATCTGGAAGGAAGAGCGCAAGGCCGCTTTTGGCGCAATAGACAGAGACGCGGCACTCCGGATCACCGGCAGCGACATCGACCCTCGCGCCGTTGCCGCGGCACGCGAGAACGCGATAGAAGCAGGCGTCGACGACGACATCACGTTTAAGGTCATGGACGTCGCAGACCTCGAGGCACCGTGCGAATACGGGATCATCATCACGAACCCGCCGTACGGCGAGCGTATCGGCAGCCGCGCCGAGATAGACCGCATTTTCGATAAGTACAGAGAGTTCTTTGCCGCGAACCCGACGTGGTCGCTGTTCATGATCACGACGGCCAAAGACGCTGAACAGCGCATTTTCGGGCATCCGGCGGACAGACGCCGCAAGCTCTACAACGGCAGGCTTGAAACGTGCTATTACCAATTCCACGGAACAAAACCGGGGCATACTGATGAAAGAACAAAACCGACAGGGAGTAAGAACTCAAGATCCGCAAGGTACTGCGGGATCGGAAAAAACGAATAAACGGCGCTTCGACGTCCCCGAACTTCTCTCGCCGGCGGGCTCCCGCGAAGCCTTCATCGCCGCCGTCGAAAGCGGCGCTGACGCTGTATACTGCGGCGGTTCACTTTTCAACGCTCGCATGAACGCCGCGAACTTCGATGACGAAGAGATGAGCGAGGCGATAGCTTTTGCCCACAGGCGCGGAGTCAAGGTATACGTCACCGTGAACACACTGCTTCGCGACGACGAGCTGAGGCCGGCGCTGATCTACGCCGAAAAGCTCTCTGCCTTCGGTGCGGACGCGCTCATCATACAGGACGTGGGATTCGGAAGTCTCGTGAGGCGGTTCATCCCTGAGCTGCCGATCCACTTTTCGACCCAGGGGTCTGTCTACGGGCCGGAAGGAGTGAAATTCGCCGCTTCCCTCGGATACAGCCGCGTCGTCCTGGCGCGCGAACTCACGTTAAACGAGATCAGGGAAGCGTGCAAAGTCGGCCCGGAAATCGAAGTGTTCTGCCACGGCGCGCTCTGCATCTGCTATTCCGGCCAGTGCCAGATGAGCAGAGCGATAGGGGGAAGGAGCGGCAACCGCGGCATGTGCGCTCAGCCGTGCAGACTTCCGTATCGGACAGGATCGGGAGAGGAGTATCTGCTCAGCCCCGCCGATCTCTGCCTCGCCGACAGGATCGGCAGCCTCGCCGAGGCCGGCGTCGCCAGCATTAAAATAGAAGGCAGGATGAAATCGCCGGAATATGTTTCCGTCGTCACGTCCGTATACAGGAAGTACCTCGACGAATACGCCTCCGGCGGCAGGCGCCGCGCTATCGGCGAAAGCGACAGGCTCGCTCTGGCGCAGATCTTTTCGCGCGGATTCACAGAGGCATACTTCAGCGGCAAAGCCGACGGATCATATATGTCCGGCGACGTTCCGAAGAACAAAGGCGTGCGCGTGGGCACCGTGACGTCCGGAAACGCCGGAAGATCCCTGATCGAGATCAGGCCTGTTTCGGAAGGCCACGCGGACGGAACGAAACGGGACCACGGCAGAGTGTCGGGAAGCAGTTATGCCCCGCCGCTGAAGATATCGGCCGGCGACGTCGTGGAAATACGCGCCGCACACGCTGACCGCGCCGGAGAGGGAGGCCGCTTCGGCAAAGCCGCCCGCGGCGTCGGGAACGCAGACGCGTTTAAGGTCACGTATCTCGAGCGCCTTCCGAACGGATGCCTGAGGATCGGGGACGCCAAAGAAATACCGGCGCGCGGGGACGAGATTTTCCGCATCGTCTCGGCGGAACAGATGAAAGCGGCGTCGGAAAGTTATACCGGCAAGGACTGGAACTCGGGTAAATTCACCAGAAAGATCCCGCTCAACGCCGTATTCGAGGCCGGCCGCGACGGACGCGTATCTCTCACGCTGACAACGGATGACTTTGAGCATACGGCTTCTGCGTTCGCGGGGCCTTTTGCCGCCGCAGGACCCGGCTCGGGCGATGCGGCCGAGAACAGGGCGGCCCGCTCTCTGGAAAAGACAGGCGGGACACCATATATAATAGAAAACATTTCATTTGCCGGACCGTTTGCGATTTCCGCGCCTATGTCCGCATTTAACGAACTCAGGCGGAACGCCTTATCCGCGATGGACGACGCTCTCGCCGGACGCAGGCCGACGCGCAGCCCCGGGGAGATACCGGCCGTCTTAAGCGGCGCGGGAACACCTGCCGCCTTAAGCAGTGCGGGAGCACCAACTGCCTTAAGCGGTGCGGGAGCGGAGGCGTATGATCCCGCGATAGAACTCTATTTTCTCGATACGGACGCATTTAAGGACGGAACGGACTCCGTTTCCGAAGCGGTCACGCGCATCCTCACCAGGGAGATCGAAGACGCAATAACAAACAGCGGAGTCACGGTGAGAGCAGTCGTTCCGGCGGCGTGCGCCGCAGAACTTGCGGGGGGACTCATCGGATTCGCCGGGAAAGAGCGGCACGGCTTTGCTTTTTACACGTCCCAGATCTCCGAAGGCAGAGAAGACGAACTGATCCGTAAGGATCTCAAAGAGATCGTCAGCCTGGCGCAGCAGGGACACGGCATCTACGTCGGAAACGCCGAATGGCTGGCCGTGATGGCGGGCAGCACGGCCGACGTGTACGCGGACTTCGGGATGAACATCTTCAACTCGGCTTCCGAAGACGTGTTCAGATCGCTCGGCGCATGCGGCTTTGTCCGCTCGCTCGAGGGGCTTCAGAACTCCGACGGCCCGTTCCCGCTCATGATAAGCAGGCACGCCTTTGACGAAAAAACGTTCACAGACAGAAAAGGCGTCGGATATCGCGTGATCCCGCGCGCCTGGTCAGATCAGTCCGTCATCGTCAGGGACGAGCTGCCGGACTTCTGTCGCCTGGCGGATTTCGCTCTTAAGACCGGGACTATGAAACGGGCGTACGTTTTTTGTTGACCGGCAACTATCTGGGCACGTCATTTTATTTACACACCACAAACAATGACCCGTCGCCTGAAAATCACAAAAAAACAAGCAAAATCAACAAAAAAAGCAATTGACACGCCGCGCGCCGCGGTGGTAATATATGTTTGCTGTCATCGAAAAAAGACGTAAAGAATTTTAAAAAAGTTCTTGACACCTCTTTTGGGCGGT
>DKRJ01000001.1:0-15015 GCA_002472145.1 Clostridiales bacterium UBA7285
ACTTTTGGCGACCTAATCATAAAATAAATGTATAGTGAATAAGTTGGTGTAAAAAACCATCTGATCATACATTGAAAAATAAAATACACGGAATTTTCATTAAGAGGTATAAGATCAAATCGACTACGATCTCAGAATTCTCCGCGCTGTCCGGACTCGGAAAGAGCAACGTCAACAGGATCGTAAGCCACCTGGAGGCGGCCGGCTATATAGAGACTGTCGGCGTGCAGCCGCTCGAAAGCGCAGGCAGGCCGATGAGGCTCTTCAGGTTCAAATTCTGACTTGACACACTGTATTATTCGATGGATACGAGAAAGCAAAACGAGAAACTGAGAAAACTTGTTACGGCAGCGGTATGCGCCGGCATGCTGTGCGTCGTCGGACCAATCTCGATCCCTGTAGGACCGGTCCCGATCGCGCTGACTAACCTGGCGCTTTTCTTTTTGACGTTCGTCGCCGGGACGGGAACGGCCGTCACGGCGTGCGCTATATATCTGCTTCTGGGATTTGCCGGTGTGCCTGTCTTCGCCGGGTTCTCCGGAGGGGCTCACGTCCTCTTCGGACCGACGGGAGGATACCTGATCGGGTATATCCCCATGATCCTGGTCATGGGACCGTTCGTGTCACGCTATCCGGAAAGGCGCGCGCTCTGCACGCTCGTGACGTTCTGCGCCACCATGGTGCTTTACGCCATCGGGACAGTCTGGTACATGGCAGTTACGGGATCGGGCGCAGCGGCGGCGCTCATTACATGCGTCCTGCCGTTTGCGGCTGAGGACTTCCTGAAAGGGCTTCTGGCCGCAGTGGCCGCGCCGGGACTCGCCCGCAGGATAAAAAGCGCGGTCAGGGCAGATAGTTAAAGGAAAAAACAACACTTGCGCATCGGTACACCGCCGTGCAAGAACACTTGCGCATCGGTACAACGCCGTGCTGGAAAATTCGCGCATCGGTACACCGCCGTGCTGGAAAATTTGCGCAGCGATACACCGCCGTGCGTGGCCGGGATTCAGTAATCAACGACCTCGGGAACGATCCCGTGGCGTCTGATCGCTTCAAGGGCGGCCTCCCTGTCGGACTCGCGGACGCGCACGTAATATATGTCGCGGTCAGGCTTCTTTCCGCCGCCGAAATCGCGCGGGTCCAGCATTCCGCCTATCCCGTTGGGCGATACGGCGTCGCCGAAATAATGGCCTGCGCTGACGTGCCTGATGCCCTCGTCCTTTAGGACTTTCTTTATCTGGCGCCACGTTTCGGCGTCTTTTTTCTTGAATATTTCAACCTTTTCTTCGAACATCCGGTACCTCGTTCCCTAATTCCTCAGTTCGGTCAGCGTCCTGGACAGCAGGGCCGCTATGTGCGACGCGAGCCCGCCTATCTCCCGGACGGCTGTATATTCGCTTCCGTATATGAGATGAACGTTGTCGACGTGAGCGGTCGATCCGAGATAGACCGCCACGGTGTGGATCCCGCTTTCGCGGATGCTCCTGACCGTGTCCGCCGTGTCCAGCACAGCCGCCTCGCCGCTGTACTCGCGCTCGCGGACTTTGCCGGGCTCCGGAGGCATGCGCGTGCTGTCGTCGGGGTTCGCGTCGGTCAGGATAAACAGGATCCTCTCGCAGCCCGTTCCCTCTCTGTCCTCTCGTATCAGCCGCGCGGCGGTTTCGAGCGCCAGCCCGTCGCGGTTCCATCCGGCGGCGAAATATCGCATGATCCCCGAGTCGTCGCTCTGATCGTAGTTCTTCAGGATCTGCAGGACCGTATACCCGCGCAGCGAGCGAAACGCCGTGACGCGAGCCGGTATGCGGCATTTTTCAAGGGCTTTAACGATTATATGCGTCTGTGCGGCGATGACCTCCTGATAGTCGAGGCGCGAAGCAGACGCGTCCAGAAGGATGTCGATCCTGATGCGGTGCTCGAGTTCATCTCCCGGCGAAGTGAAAACGTCAGGATCATGCAGGACCGGCAGCCTGTATGCCAGCGAAGGGTCGAGCTTCCCTCTGTTCGATTTCTCGGGCAGAGGTTCTGCGTACGTCGCCAAAACCGTATCGAGCGCGGCCGCAAGGGACCTGACGGACGACTCGACGAGCGCGCCTGACTTTTCGATATATTTTTTGTTGCGCTCTTCCTGTGCTCTCATGCCGACGGATATGCGCTCCGTCTCGCGGTCCGGACCCTTTGCCTTTCCGGCGTCCGGGACGAAACTGCCCGCTATGTAGAGACGGCAGTTTTCGTGTGCGCCTGTGCAGAGTTCGTCCTCGAGGACACGCATCTCCGGGTCGGTGAAATAGCACGGCCCGAAAATATTTTTTATGAAATCCTCATCCTCGGGCGAAGTGACAGAAGTGTTCCTGCCGCGCGACAGTTCGCGGGTCGGGCCTTTGGCGCCGCTTCCCGTGCCGCTTTGCCTGATCAGCAGGGAATCGCGCTCGTGCGTCTCGCGGTTCATGACTTTGCCGAGGATGCCGGCGATGCGCCTGCTCACCGCGATCCGGGACGCGCCGGATGAGCCTGAGGAAAAGAGACCGAAATTCTCTTCAAGTATCCTGCGAAGAGCGGAGATGACTCCGTCCGTATCGAGGTCGCCGGAAAGTTTAAGCTCGTCTGCGAGCCTTCTGGCGCCGGGACCCAGCGCAGGCCGCTTCTGTCCGGCTGCGTCGCACCAGCGCGCCTCGAGCTGCTCGTATATCTTAGCGTTCGTCATCATCTGTTCCTGACGCGACATGCTGCCGCGGGAGGCGAGAAACGCGGACGCGTGCGATCTTCTCAGAACCGCGAGGATAGGGCGTTCCTTTACTTCTTTTTCATACAGGCAGTTTTCCAGCGCAAGCCAAACGAGCGCGTCACAGTCTTCCTCGCGGACGCTTCCGGAGTAGGAATCAAAGAACGCACTCATTTTTTCCTCGTCGAGCCACTTGACCGAGAGGCCTATTATAGTGTTCAGATACAGGTCGGGCTCGCCCTTTTCGAGGGCCAGGAACGGGGGCTTTACGTCATATCGCCCCGCGCCGTTCCAGACCTGTTCAGCCGCGCGCCGCTCCAGCGCGCTGTACTCGCGGCTTATCATGCCGGAACTCCTTTGCTATACGTGCCGGACCGCTGCGGTTGTCTCAGGCCGCTGCGGTTGTCTCAGGCCGCTGCGGGTGTGCCGGGCCGCAGCGGGCAGCCCGGACCGGGAAGTCACGCGAAGACTTCTTTTGCCGTCAGATCCTGAGGGATGCGGGCCTCGATGACGTCGCGGATCAGTTTGCGCTCGTAGTTGTCGAATGATTTGTCGGTTATAGTCATTTCGAGGGCTTCGCCGCTCGTCAGGCCGCATCTGATCAGCGAAAGAGCGTCCAGCAGGCCGCGCAGGTCTACCGCGCGCTCGGAGATGTCAGCGTGTTCGGCCTTTTTCTGCAGGTCGTAGAACAACTTCATGAACTGTCCCGCGATATCTTCTTTGACGTCAGGGAACGAGCGCGTGACGAGCTTATACAGGTCCTGCTCTTCGATGACAGGCATCTCGAGCACGGCAAAACGCGAACAAAGCGCCTCGTTCAGGTCGCGCGTCCCCGCGTAGCCGTAGTTCATCGTAGCTATGAAGCGCGCAGCCGGATCCATCTCGACTCTGTCGTATCCCGGGAGGTCGAGCACGCGCCTGAAATCGAGGATGGAGTGAAGCACCGCCAGAGCCTCGTTCTTTGCCATATTGATCTCGTCGAGCACGCCGAAGCCGCCGTTCTCTGCGCAGAGGGTGACCGGGCCGGGACGGAAGGTGACTCTGGTCCCGTCGTAAGTGTCTGAGCCGATCAGGTATGCCGCGTCCACGTTCACGTGGAAGGAGACGTCCCACGACGGGCGCCCCAGGACAGCCGCGAGGTTCTCGGCGAGCACGTTTTTGCCGGTGGCCTTAGGTCCGATCAGGAGCAGGTTCCTGCCCGCGAGAAGCGCGGCAAGCGCCCTGCGCCAGATGGCTGTGCCGTAATAGAAATATTCGGGTTCCGGTACGCGGTAGGCCCATTTTTCGTCGAGGGGATGAGCCGCGCGGAACTCTTCGACCCGCTCAAGCATTTCGGGATCGGGATTTTCTTCTTTAAAAAGTTCGAGAGGCGTTTTTTCCATTCCGGTATTTCCTCCGTTTCAAAATAGAAGGCGCATCACTCGTAGTTGCTGACCATGAAGAGCGGCTTGACGGTGATAACTTCGTCGTATTCCTTCTGCGATACGGTCACGGAACTGTTCAGCTTCTTCAGGTCATCGACCATGACGTCGAATGCCTGTTTTTCGTCTGTCGCGCGGCCTTCGCGGACGACCCTGATCATCCTGTCGATGACGATCGGGTGGGCGTAGCGAGCCGGGACCGGGAAATCATCAGCGCCTTCTTTGATGTAATCGTCGAGCGCCTGAACGGCCGCGTCCCATTCCGCCTGCATGGAGGCTTTGTTCCGCGTGTGCGTCGGGATTATCTGCGTGGCCCCGATCATCATTATGGCGGCAAAACCGAAGAGCAGGTAGTAGAGGCCGCTGTTCTTATGCGCCGCGACGGCGTAGATGCCGAAAATTATCAGCGCGACGGCGACGGCTGCGAGGCCGTAGGCTCCGAACTTGAACGAAGGCGGGATGCTGTCCACGATGCGCTTTTCCTTTGCGGCGTTCGAAAGGCGGTCGCTCAGATCGCGCCGCTTCTGCAGGTAGTCACGGCATTCCGTCAGGTAGTCGACGGTGTCCTGAGCCTCCGGCGGGAGTTCCTTCAGATATTTCGCTTCTTCTGCCTCTATCGCTTCGCGCAGGCGCTGTTCGGCTTTGGCGCTGCGGGTAGGGATCTCCGGATGCTCGCGGGCTATAACCTCGAGCAGGTCGTCGACCTGATTCTCGTACTTGAAGTTGCAGCGCTTCGTCTCGCCGTTTTTCAGCTGTACGACAAAGTACGGCATGGTGCCGAACACTCCTTTGCCGGAGAAGCCTCCGCGGCTCATCGCGACCTGCTTGAAGACGCGTGAAATGTCTTCGTATTTAACGTAATATCTGCGGGAAATGTAGAAACTGTTCAGATAGAGAGCTTTATCGCCGACTCCGCATCTGCCGATCTTACGCATGGTCCTGAGGTCCTCGTCGAGCGCATCGGGGCTGAGTTCGTTTACTCCTATCAGCATTGGTTTGAACATATGGCGTTTTCCTTTCGCTCTGATATCGCATCGGACGTATCGCACCGTCCGTTCTCTTTATTACCACGATAATTATAGATTAAAAAATGCGGCAGGGAAAGCCCCGCCGCATCATGTTGTTTTTCCCGAAACCGCGCGGGATGCGCTTTGTTCGGACTTCCCTTTACGCCGGTCCTTAAGCCGCGGAGACTATGCTCTGGCGGCTGCCGTCTGCTTTCTCGCGGAACGGAGGAAGATGAACAGGAACAGCGCCGCTACGATGATGCCTACAGGATACGATACCGCCGTGTTTGAGTTGAGGGCCTGGATGTGTCCGAGGCACTCAGGAGCCATTACGAAGTACGTAGCCGATACGGCGCTCATGAACGTGGCAGGAATGGCCGTGATCCAGAAGTTCTTGTGGTTCTTCATCAGATACATCGATGCCGCCCAGAGGACGATCATAGCCAGCGTCTGGTTCGACCAGCTGAAGTAGTTCCAGATGACGCTGTAGTCGATGAATCCGAACGTGTTGCCGAATCCGAGGAGTGCGCCGACGCCGAGTACAGGTATGCAGAGCGCGAGTCTGGTCTGCCATTTGCTCATATCGAGGCCGAACCAGTCAGCGAGCGTAAGACGTGCCGAACGGAACGCCGTGTCGCCCGAAGTGATAGGGCACGCGATAACGCCGAGCATCGAGAGGATGACGCCGACCTTGCCCATCGTCTCGGAGCAGATGGTGTAGACTGTCGTCGAGTTTCCGCCGCCCGCGTCGAGGAGTCCCTGCGATCCGTAGAGCGCGCAGCCTGCCGCCGCCCAGATGAGGGCGATGATGCCTTCGGCTACCATGGCGCCGTAGAATACGAAGTGTCCCTGACGCTCGGACTTAAGACATCTGGCCATCAGAGGCGACTGTGTCGAGTGGAAGCCGGAGATGGCGCCGCACGCAACCGTGATGAACATAAAGGACCAGACCGGTTTCCCGTTCGGGTGCATGTTGTAGAAGTGGCTCCAGAGTTCAGGCATTTCCTTGCCGCTCGTCAGCGTGCCGATGGCGACGCCGATGGCCATGATGATGAGACAGATGCCGAATAGCGGGTAGATGCGGCCGATGATCTTATCGATCGAGATAAAGGTCGCGATGAAGTAGTAGATGAGGATCAGCAGGAGCCAGAAGGCAGCCTGTGTTACGACTCCGCTCGCTCCGTTGTTTTTGAACAGAACTACGAGCAGCCCGGCAGGTCCTACGGCAAATACGGTGCCGACCATGACGAGAAGTATTACGGAGAATACTCTCATGACGTTTTTCATGACAGGCCCGAGGTAAATGCCGGTGACCTCGGAGATGGCAGCGCCCCTGTTTCTTTCCGACAGCATTCCGGAGAAATAGTCGTGGACTGCGCCGGCAAAGATGGTACCGAACGTGATCCAGAGGAACACGATAGGGCCCCACTCAGCGCCTGTGAGAGCGCCGAAGATAGGACCGAGTCCGGCAATGTTGAGGAGCTGTACGAGGAATAATTTCCATTCCGGCATGACGACGTAGTCGACTCCGTCGTTGATAGCGACCGCAGGAGTCTCTCTGTCATCAGGCGCGAAGATTCTGTCGACGACTTTACCGTACGTAAAATAGCCGACAATGAGGATGATTAAGCAGATAAAGAACGAAACCATAAACTGCGTCCCCTCCTTTGATAATAATAATAAAAAACTGCTTCAGACGCCGAGAGGCATACGCCATAAAAAGCCGCCCGGATATCCGTTATTATTTTATCACACCGAAATCTTTTTAAACATTTTTTAGAAAATGTCGAGAAATTTTTTCACAAAACCGGCAAAGTGTATGGACAGCGGTTTATTTTATTTCTTTAAATTTTTCTTAATATGACGTTTTATTGCTCCTCATCCCCTTGACGAAAATCTCCCGGTAAACGAAAATATAACAGGACGGCGGGTCTCGTAAGTATACCGCTGGTCACAGATAATTCTCGTTTTCCGGAGGTAAGAGCAAAAGTGCCTTCTTACGGACACGCGTCGAGAGTCAGAGGACTCGACGGACTCAGAGCCATAGCCGTGATCGGTGTTTTGATATACCACATGGAGCCTCACGTTCTGCCGGGAGGCTTTCTTGGCGTCAATCTTTTTTTTGTGCTTTCGGGGTACCTGATCGCGCGGAAGAGCCCGGTCTCGAAACCGTATACGCTGCGTGACGCGGGTTCCTTCTATTTAAAAAGGATCAGACGGATCTATCCGGCGCTGGTGCTGACAGTGCTGCTCTCGTGTTTTGCCGCCCGCTTCATAGCGCCGCACGCGCTTTACGGCGTCCGCAGCGAGGTCCTCAGCATCATCGGAGGATATAACAACTGGTGGCAGATCGCAAAAAACGAATCGTACTTCGCCAAAATCGGCACGGCGTCTCTCTTCACGCATATGTGGTCGCTGGCGATCGAACTGCAGTTTTATCTGATATGGCCTGTCCTGCTCCTGATCATACGCGCGCTGGAGCGGAAGAGGCATGCGGCGATCCCTGTCCTGCTGATCCTGGCGGCGCTTTCCGCCGTCGAGGCTGCCGTGATGTACACTCCGCATCAGGATCCCACGAGAGTCTACTACGGCACGGACACCCGCATTTCGGCGATGCTGGCCGGATGCGCGCTGGGGCTGTTCTCGCAGAGGTACCGGATAAAGGCGTCGCGAAGGGGCAGGGTGATCAATTCGTTCGCGTTCTGCGGTCTCCTGGCTTTGGTAGTGTGGATGTACTTCATGGCGGACGGAATGCATGGCTCGACATATTGCGCGTATATGCCGCTGTTCACGGCGGTGTCTGTGCTGCTGATCGCGCTCTGCGCCGACGGGGACGAACCGTTCGGCAGGATACTCGACTTCAAGCCGCTCGCTCTGATCGGCAGATACAGCTACGAGATCTACCTGATCCAGTTCCCGGCGATCTTACTGGTGAGGAGGCTCAGGCTTTCGAGGAGCATGGTCGTCTGTGATATAATCATTTTAGCGGTCGTCGCGGTCGTTGCGGCTTGGATGAAGCCCGCCGCGGAAATGATCGCCGGAAGCAGAGGCAGCAAGTCTTCGGACAAAGCGATATTCGGCGTGCGCGAGTAGACTGGGCGGATGATTTGTCCTGCCAGGGCAGAAAAAAGCGGATGATTTGTCCTGCGAAGGCAGAAAATACAGAAATAATGAAGTCTTTTAGTACAAAACCGGGACGCCGCGGCGCAGGCTCCGGGATACAACTGAAAAAAGTCCTGATCCTGATCTCCCTGATAGTCGTGATAGCCGGAGGGATCACCGTTATAGTCAATGCGCCCGGAAAATCCGGCGGAGATCAGGAACGGCTCAAGCACGAACTGTCCGAAAACGCGAAGCATCTCAAGGAGCAGGAAGAACTGGAAACAATCAAGTCTCCGGCTCTCGAGTACGCAAAAGAGAAGGCGGGCGAGATAGTTCTCCGGACAAAGGAAGGCGCGGCACAGAACGCCGATGCAGCGGCTGACGGCAGCACCGACACGACAAGCGGCTCGCTCGAAGGCTGGAACCTTCCGTTCGGCGCGGGCGAGGCTCCTGACGTGACGTTCATAGGCGACTCTATCCTGCTCGGCGCTTCCCCGGAGATCCTCGAAGTGGCTCCGAACTGCGTAGTGGACGCTGACGTATCGCGTCAGGTCTGGGATGGAGAGGACATCGTGAACTCCCTGAGATCCGAGGGCAAACTGTATGACACGGTCGTGATAGAACTCGGCATCAACTGTCCGTTCCCGACGGACATGGGGCAGGGTGTACTTGACGCGATCGGCTCCGATCATAAAATCTACTGGGTCAAACCGTACGGAAGATATATGACGAACCTTTCGCAGACATATGCGGTCCTCTACGAGCTGGAGGAAGAAAACGAAAATCTGACGATCCTCGAATGGCCCGACGTCGCCGAGGCGAACCCGGACTGGTTCTATGACGACGGCATCCACTTGAACCCGGACGGACAGAAAGGATTCACTGAGTTTATTTTCAACGCTATTTACTGATGCGCTGCGCTGAAAAGATACATTTTTTATGCGCATCCGGAATACAGGTCATCCGCATCGGGCGTACACCGCACGTGGCGGCACACAGCCTGCCGTAAGGCGAAAAGTATAAATATTAATTTAACCGCATTAATAATATATAATATTTCCACTGAGCAAAACCCGCCTCATCGCACGTGAGTCATTAATACCCCGATGCGTTGGAATATGGCGGTTTTTTGTTTTCTTGAATAAAAATCCCCTGATTTTATCCAAATTAAGTTAATTATTGCGATAACTGTGGTATAAGGTTTATTAACTCGAATTATTGTATAAAAATTATTATGAATAATAAATGGAAAAGTACTACACAAGATTATTAGTAAATGTTATAATTATCGACGTGATAAAGAGGAAAACACGGAGGATCAAATGATTATCACAAGAGAGACCGACTACTCGATCAGAGTCCTGCGTTCCCTGCAGGACGGCAAGCTTCACAATGCTGATGAAATTGTAAAGGAGGAATTCATACCGAAGCAGTTTGCCTACAAGATCATCAAAAAACTGGAGAGAGGCCACCTCGTAAAAATCGTGCACGGCGCGCACGGAGGGTGCGTCCTCGCCTGCGATCTCAACGACGTGTCGCTCCAGGATCTGATGACGGTAATGGGCGCGAACAAAAAAGTGACATCCTGCATGGATCCTGATTTTGTCTGTCCGTGGCGAAGTGAGCACGGACAATGCAAAATCCACTGTGCTCTCGGAACGATCCAGAACGAAGTGGACAAACTGCTTGAGAATTACTCCATGGCCGACATCATCAACTATCAGTGCAGCAGTCTTAATTTCAGAGTCCCTTCTGAAGCTTAAAATCGAGAAACCGGTCGAAAAACGGGAAAGAAAAGAATAATAAAAGCCGATCGACGATCCGACCGGCTTTTATTGTTTTTTGTTGATCTTTTTTCGCCCGCTATGCGAACCTGTACGCTGCGGGGATCCCCTCGCTATGCGAACATATGCGCTATGCGAACTTGCACGCTGTGTCGAGGGCGATCTCCATCATGTCCGTGAAACTGTTCTGACGCTCTTCGGCGCTCAGGGCGACGTCCTTGAAGAGGTGATCCGAGATCGAGAGAATGGCGAGCGCTTTCTTCCTGTCGGCGCATGCCGTCCAGTAGAGGCCGGCGGCTTCCATTTCGACGGCGAGGTGGCCGAAGTCCCTGAGCTTTTCGTTGATGCCCGCCTGCGGATAATAGAAGAAATCCGAACTGTAGACTTTGCCGACCTTGATCTTCACGCTGCGTGCTCTGGCGGCGGCGACAGCGGTCTCGAGCATTTCGTAATCGGCGCATGCGGCAAGCTGCCCCGGCACGCCGTACGCGTCGCCGTACTTGGAATTTGACGAAGCCGCCTCGGCGATGACGACGTCCTTTGCGTTGACGTCCATATCGAGGCCTCCGGCTGATCCTATCCTGATTATCGCGTCCACGTCGAACTGCGTGAACAGCTCGTGCGCGTAGATGCCGATCGACGGGATGCCCATCCCGCTGCCCATGACGCTTATTCTCTTTCCTTTATACGTACCTGTGAAGCCGAGCATGTTGCGCGTGTCGTTGAACAGGACGACGTCGGTCATGAAGTTGTCCGCGACCGCTTTGGCGCGGAGCGGGTCCCCCGGCATCAAAACGACTTTAGCGATTTCGGCCTTCTGTACGATGCTCGTCGAGATCGATGATTTTCCTGGCATTTTAGAACCTCCTGATTTTCTTTTGGTATTTCTTACGTCCGATGACCACGGTTTCGTTTTTCATCGGATATTATATCATATCAGTTTCTGTCCGGCAGCGTGGCGGTCTTCGGCTTGCGCGAGATCAGGACTATCATCAGGAAGATGCAGGCGAACCCGAGGAAATCGAAGACAGTGAACGGCGTCCCGAGAGCCGCGACCGCTATCACGGCGGCGGTGACAGGTTCCGAGAATCCGTAGAGGATGCTCGTCTCAGGTCCGATGTATTTCAGGCCGATGCCGTACGCGCAGAAGGCGATGATGTTGCCGACCACGACGACAAAGGCGATCCCGAGTATTCCCATGACGTTCGGCGTGTAGTCGATCGTCCAGCTGTGGAATATCAGAGCGCAGAAGATGCCGCCGAGCAGGAACGCCCAGCCCTGGAGCACGTAGATGGAATGCCTGCGCTGGAGGACCGGCGATACGAAGCTGTATATCGTGGAACCAATGCAGCAGCAGACTCCTGAGATGAGAGCGCGCGGTGAGACGGCGAGGTCTCCCGGCCTGCCGCGTGTCACTATGAGAAAAACTCCCGTCAGCGCCAAAGCGATGCTCAGTATCTGGAGCGCGCTCGGGGCCGTGCGGTGGAGGACGCAGCTCACGATCAAAATCGAGATCGGCGCCAGATCCTGCAGTATGGTCCCGACGGCGGCGGAGGAGTACTGGATGCAGTAGAAGTAGAGCAGCTGGCTCGCAGCGACTCCCGGTATGCCGTAGATCAAAAGCAGTACGGCGTCGGTGCGGCTTCTCCACGGGTCGAAGGTTTTGGCGCCTTCGCGGGCAAAATCAAAGATCAGGAGTATTATGCCGGCGACGCCGAGCCTGATCGGGACGAGCCACTTCGAGTCCATGCCCTGATATGTGAACAGATATTGGCCGACGGTGCCGGAGCAGCCCCAGCAGATGCCGGCAAGCGATGTGAGCAGCGCGCCTTTCAGTCTTTTGCTCATTTAACGCGGGAACCTTTCGTTGTGTCAGCAGCGGGATCTCCCGCTCCAGCGGCGGGGGAACCCTTCATTAGAGGATCTCATGATAAAATGGTAACCGTTTTCGCCGGTTTCCGCAAGTGGCGCACATCGCGCGGCGGCGTCGTTTATTGACAAAATGCGTGATGGAACGGATAATTGATTCATAGAAATTTTACGTAGATTTGAATCTGCGGGAGCAGACGTTATGACAGAATACAGATGGGCGGAGCGCTCGGACTGGAAAGCCATTCTGGAGGCCGCGAACCACGCGTTTGCGCCGGACGAGCACACGGGGGATTTTGACGAGGACTCATCGGAGGAATCGTATTTCCCGCGCATCCTGCCGAAGATATATCAAAACGAAGAAACGGCGCCTCTTCACTATTTAGCTGTCGATGAGGGGCGCGTGATCGGAATGGTCGCGTCTTTTCCGACGACTACGGTCGTCGCGGGCGAGAGGCTCAGCGTCATCGGCATCGGAACGGTCTCGACCGTACCCGACCGCCGCAGCGAGGGGAACATGAAGCGCCTGATGAATGACTCGCTCGAGGCAGCAAAGGCGCGCGGCGCCGATTACCTGGTCCTCGGCGGCCAGCGCCAGAGGTATGAAAACTGGGGCTTCGGCAAGGCCGGCATGAACCTGAGCCACGACTTCACCCGCGCCAACGCCGAGCATGTTTTCGGCGAGGGGGCCGATTTCGGCTTCGAGTTCAGGCCGCTCGATGAGACGGAGAGCGGATTTATCGAGGCGGAGCGCCGTCTGCGGGAATCGGCCGGGATATACGTCGTGCGCGAGCCGAGGCTGGAATGGAAGGCTCTCTGCTCTATGCACCACAAGCCTTTCGTCATCCTGAAGGACGGGGAATTCGCCGGCACGTTCATGATGAACGTAAAAAGATGCAAGAGCGGCAGGCTCGTGATCGACGACCTGAGACTCGAGGAGCCGCGCCTCGTCCTGGAGATCGCAAACGATATGCTCGCGCGCAGGTCGGATGTGCGCGACCTGGTGATCGCACACACCGCTCCGGACGCGAAAACGTTCAACTCCCTTCTGGGCGGGGCGTGCGAGGAGACTCGCATATCCAACGACGAGAGCATTAAAATACTGAATTACAAAAATACGATATACTCGTATCTGAAATATCTGGTGTCGTACAGGCGCGTGGCGGACGGTTCTTTTACCGCTTCGTTCCCGAACGGCGAGAGGCTCAGGATCGGTGTCGCGGGCGGCGAGGCTTTCGCGGAAAGCCTACCGGACGGCGCCCCTGCCGACGTCCGGTTTTCCGAACTGGGCGCGGTGAACGCGCTGTTCGGAAACGCCGCCGCTTTCACAGACTTCGGCTGCGGGCTGCCCGGAGCAGCCGCCGGATGGCTGCCGCTTCCGTTCTTCATGTACGCGTCCGATGAAACGTGAACCACACCTGAAACGCCGGAAGCGGACCGGCAGATCAGAACTGAAATAAAGACTTTATAAATCGGAGGGATGAACCATGGCATACGAAATCAATGAAGCTAAGGAACTCGTAATAAAAGCGGGACTCGAACTCGTAAAAAAAGGCCTCGTCGCCAGGACGTGGGGAAATATCAGCGCCAGGATCTCCGATAAACAGATGGTGATAACACCCAGCGGCCGCGCGTATGATACTTTGACGCCGGACGACATCGTGACCGTCGACATCGATACACTGGAATACGAAGGGGATATCAAGCCGTCGAGCGAAAAAGGCGTCCATGCCGCGGCGTATCAGCTCCACGAGGGGGCGGACTTTGTCATCCACACCCATCAGGAATACGCGACAGCGCTCTCGACACTCGGCAAGCGGTTTTTGATCGAAAAGGCCTTCCCGCGCCGCTCGGCGGTCCTCGGCCCGTCCGTCCCTACGGCTGAATACGGCATCTCGGGTTCTACGCGCCTCATAAACAACGTAAAGGAGTGCCTCGGCCAGAACCCGGAAAGCCGCGCGATCCTCATGCGCAACCACGGGGTCCTCGTCGTTGGGACGTCGTACGACGAAGCCTTTGACGTTGCCGGCACTCTCGAGGAAGTCTCGATGAAGATCTACAGCAAGCTCACGAGCATCCGCCCGCCTGAACTCGATAACGGCTACAGCCCTTACAAATACTGCACTGCATACAGGCGCGGCGTCACTTCCGAGTACAAGGAGTACAAGAACGTCTTTGACAACCGCCTCGTAAACTGCGTTATCGCCGCCAAAACGCCTTACATCACCCGCGCCGCCGAGCTCGGCCGCGCGATGCGCCCTTACATCGACGACATGGCGCAGATCGGCGGCCCGGCCACCCGCTGCCTGCCGATCTGGGCGACGTCCCGCGACATCGCCCGCGCGCTCCCGAACGAGGCCTCCGGCGCAGTCCTGATCCCGCGCTTCGGCGCGATCTGCACAGGGCCGACAGAGGACGAAGCGGAAGCCATGATGCTCGTGCTGGATAAATGCGCCAGAGCCTTCCTGCTCGAGGACACGAAGTATAAGCCGACCCCGGTGAACCCGCTCATAGCGCTGTTCGAGCATAAATATTACGTTGATAAATATTCAAAACTGAAATAGTACTGAAATAGCGCCGTGCGCCGAACCGCATAGCGGCGCGTCTCTAACGCCACGCGCGCGCCGAAACGCAGCGCGGAGCGCCTCTCACGCCGCCGGACCGCAGCGCAGAGCGCCGCGCACGTCGCGCGCATACCTGCGCGGGCCGGCGCCAAAACAGTAACACACGAAAAACAAGCGCCGCCTCGGTTCCCGAAGCGGCGCTTCTGCGCTTTCACTGATTTTGTCAGTTGATCCTACTTGCGGATCCTGTCAGCGGATCCTATTTGTCATTGTCCCGGGTGAACGGGTTGTCGTAAGTCTGCGGCGTTTTACCCGGCTCGAATGAGTTCGGCACCGTGTCCGACGCGCTGGACGGGACGTCTGTGCCGGCAGGAGCGTCCGCCGACGCCGGAACGTCCGGGGCAGCCGGAGTGGCCGCATCCGCTGTCTGCGGCGGCTGCTGAGGCTGAGTGCCAACGTTGTTATTTATATCCCATGGATTAGGGTATGAGGCGCTTGACGTTCCCTGGGCAGTCTGCTGTCCGCTCTGCCACGCAGTCTGCTGTCCGC
>DKRJ01000001.1:15082-30438 GCA_002472145.1 Clostridiales bacterium UBA7285
TAGTTCTGCGCACCCGGCTGCTGCCCGCTCTGCCACGCGTTCTGCTGCTGAGCGTTCTGGCCGTACTGCCCGTAATTCTGCGGTCCGCCGTAGGAGTTCTGATCCGGCCCGTTCGCCGGGCCTCCGGAAGTTCCCGCAGGCCCGTTCGGTCCATAGTCAGGTCCGTTCGGCCCATATCCCGGTCCTGCAGGTCCGTTCGGCCCATATCCCGGCCCCGCAGGTCCGTTCGGCCCGTATCCCGGTCCCGCAGGTCCGTTCGGCCCGTATCCCGGACCGCCGTAACCCTGGCCGTAATACGAAGCGCTGCTCGGATCGTAATAACCGAAGTAAGCCGCGCTAACGCGGTGGTAGTACTCGGCCTTTGCCAGATAAATATAAGGGAAAACGTAGAAAATAGAAAGGATCCCCGCTGTGATTGCACCGAGGATGTGCCACAGGATGAACGAGAGATCGAACACGAACAGATCAAATTTCCTCCCGTTCGTCATATCCCGGGAGAGTCGGAGCACCTCGCTCGGCGACAGATCGCGCCTGTCATCGAGGAGGTAAGGGACCATGTAATACTGATACGCCTTGATGATCCCCGGAATAATAAAGAGGAGCATCCAGAGTATGATATACACGTCGCGAAGCAGCAAAGTCTTCACCACGCGCCCGTAATTTTCCGAACTGAACCCCGACGAGATCGTTCCCTGCTGGCTCCTGATCCCTGCGCGGTTGAACCAGCACGTGCCACCGAACAAAAGCGGATACAGCACGAAGATCGTCAGAAGGACCCCGAACAACCCGCTCCCGACCACAAAAGGCGAAAGAGAGAAGCCGGAATCGATATTGTAATTGTTTTCCAAGTTGCTATAGACTCTGTAAGTGTTGGTAAGGTTTCCGGACGCAAAAGCGACAAGCAGCGCCACAGCCACCGTCGGCCAGTAATTCTGGCTCAGCAGCGACTTTGCCCGCTCTTTTACTTCGACCCTGTTAATAGTGTCAGGCATGATTGCACCTCCATTTGTTAAATCAATATTAACAAATATAGATCAATTTATACAGCAAATTTTTGTAAAACGCCTGAAACCACCGCGCCTTATTTTGGCCGGGACCCGCGCATTCTGTTTTGGTCGTGCGGCGCTCGCTTCGCGGCGTCCGTTCCGGACCCGATATAAACAGCCTAAAATAGTGTATAATAATAAAGCCGTAAGGCCGCGTGAACAAAGAACAAAAAAGAAAGGAAGGCACCTATGACCGGAAAAAACAACGCCGCCGCGGCGAACTCACCGGGCGAGCCACTTAAACCCACGCCATCCGCCAAAGCCGTTTACCTCGGGCACGGAAGCCTTCGCTTCGACACCGCGGACGGCAGGACTGTCTACGTCGACCCGTTCTCAGGCACAGACGATGACTACGCTAGGCCGGCCGACCTGATCCTCAGCACCCACGATCACTTCGACCACACCGCGTTTTCACGCATCCGGACCAGGAACCCCGGCTGCCTCACGATCACCGAAAAAGATGCTCTCACCGGAGGCAGATACAAAACGTTCGACCTCGGCTTCGCAGCGGTCGAAGCAGTCCCGGCCGGAAACAATCGAAACCACGACATCAAAAAATGCGTCGGCTATGTTTTGACGTTCCCCGACGGCGGCACCGTCTACATCTCCGGCGACACGTCGAAGACGGACTACATGACGGAACTCGGACGCCGCGGCCTCGATTACGCGTTTTTCTGCTGCGACGGCGTCTACAACATGGGGCCTGAAGAAGCCTCCGCGTGCGCCGCGATCGTCCGGGCAAAACACAGCATCCCGTACCACATGGTGCCCGCCAGGAACGGCAAAGACCCTAACTTCAGCCGCGCGGCCGCCGAGAGGTTCAGATGTGAGGACCGCCTGATCCTCGCCCCGGGCGAGTCCTTCAAGATCTAGATGCGGGGCCACCCGCGCATTTAAGAGGCGCGCAGTCCGTGCATGCGCATTAAATGAGGCGCGCAGTCCGTGCATGCGCATTTAATGAGGCGCACAGCCAGTGCCCGCGCACCTTAAAAGGAGTAAAAATTGCTGGAATACACTAACGGAAAAATCGGCCGCAACGAACCGTGCTGGTGCGGCAGCGGCAAAAAATACAAAAACTGCCACATGGAGTTCGACGAGCGCATCCGCGAATTCGAGGAGGAAGGCCACATCGTCCCTCCGCGCTCGATCATCAAAACACCAGAGCAGGTCGAGGGCATCAAGCGCAGCGCCGTGATCAACATAGCCGTTCTGGACGAGATTGGCGAAAAGATCCGCGAGGGCATGAGCACTCAGCAGATCGACGACATCGTCATGACTACGACCAAAAAGATGGGCGGCGTCCCCGCGGACCTCGGCTATTACGGTTTCCCGAAGAGCGTCTGCACATCGATCAACGATGAGGTGTGCCACGGCATCCCGTCCGACGACATCATATTGAAGGAGGGCGACATCATCAACGTCGACTGCTCCACGATCCTGGACGGCTATTACTCCGACTCATCGCGCATGTTCTGCATCGGCAAAGTCAGCCCGGAGAAGGAGAAACTGGTTCGCGTGACGAAGGAGTGCATGGACATAGGGGTCAAAAACGTCATCCCGTGGCATTTTCTTGGCGACATGGGCAGCGCCGTCCATCAGCACGCACTCGAGAACGGTTTCACAGTCGTCGAGGAGATCGGCGGCCACGGCTGCGGCTGTGAGTTCCACGAGGACCCTTACGTAAGCTACGTTTCCGAGCCCGGCACCGAAATGCTCATGGTCCCCGGGATGTGCTTCACTATCGAGCCGATGGTGAACGCCGGCACGAACCGCATCTACGAAGATGAAGACAACGGCTGGACCATCTACACCGAAGACGGCAGACCTTCCGCCCAGTGGGAGGTACAGGTCTTAGTCACCGAGACCGGATGCGAGATCTTAACGTACTGACCACGAGAGCGAGATCTTAACAAACTGACCCCTGGAGCGGGACCTCAACGTACTGACCCCGGGAGCGGGACCTCAACGTACTGACCCCGGGAGCGGGACCTCAACGTACCGAGGCGAATACTCTATCCCTGCCGGATATTTTCATATCCGGCTTTTTTGGTTACTATATCCACACTCTCCGAATATGCTTCTATTACAATGGTAACATCGCACATTTGACGAATCCCGGACATGATACATCGCTCCTGATCCGAAAAAGACAAAGTATAAATGCCGAAAAAGGCAAAGCAAAAATGCCGAATGTTCGCAGGATAATTGACGACGAGATCGACAGGAGAATAGAAGCGTTCAACGCTATCAATATTATAGGTCCTAAAGGCTGCGGAAAAACTAGAACGGCTAAAGAACGATGCAGGACAGTAATTGAATTTCAGGACGAAGAGAAGAGGGACGGATATCTGACTATCGCCGAGACTTCTCCGAAATTCTTCCTGAATAACGAGAAGCCGATTTTGTTCGATGAATGGCAGGATGCGCCTAAAATCTGGGGCACCATCAGGAAGGACTGCGACGATAACCCGGAGAGCGTCGGAGAGTACTACCTGACAGGTTCGTCGTCAAAAAAGGTCGACACACCTCACACAGGCACAGGCAGGATCACGAAACTGACGATGTATCCGATGACGCTTTGGGAGACGGGAGAATTCAACGGGCAGATATCCCTGTCACGGATCGTCGAGGATGGCGGATACGATTTTGACGGTGCACGCTCAGACCTGACTTTAGAGGATCTATTTTTCACGGTGTGCCGCGGAGGATGGCCGCGCTGCCTTGCGCTTAAAAGTGATGCCGCTAAACTCGAGATCGCACGCGATTATTACAGGCAGATAATTGAAACGGATATCAGCGCCATAGACGGCGTAAAAAGAGATCCCGAACTGAGCAGGGCTTTGATCTGGTCGTATGCCCGGAATATGGCCACGACCGCTAAGATAAAAAGTATTTATCAGGACGTAAAATCGACTCGCAGTGTCAGCGACGTAACGCTGGATAGTTACAGAAGCAGGCTGGAGGAACTCTTTGTCATAAAAGACATAGACGCGTGGACACCGCAGATCAGATCGAAAACAGCGATCAGAAGCAGTAAAAAGCATATTTTCGTCGACCCTTCGATCGGTCTGGCAGCCATGGGGATCGATCCGGACTATTTCACCGGTGATCTGGACACGTTCGGCCACGTGTTTGAAAATATGGTGCTGAGGGATCTGTCGGTCTACGCGGACGCCCACGACGCGAGGATCCTTCATTACACTGATGACTACGGACTTGAGGCCGATGCGGTCTACCAAAAAGGTGACGGAAGGTATGCTTTGATAGAAATAAAGACAGGAGCCGGCAGAATCCCGGATGCGGAGAGATCGCTCCTAAAATTTAAGGACTTGATCGCGGCGCATAACGAGGCTGCCCGAAAGGATAAGAAGCATCCTAAACCAGTATATCGCGTCCCTTCGGCGCTGATCGTGATATGCGCAGACGCGTCGATCGGATACACCACTGAAAGCGGCGTAAAGGTAGTCCCGATAGGCTGCCTGAAAGACTGAAAGGTAGTCCCGACAGGCTGCCTGAAGGACTGAAATGTAGTCCCGACAGGCTGCCTGAAAGACTGAAAGGGATCAGCCGCGAGCGAGTCGGGACGTACAGGGGATCCCCGGCGATCCTTACAGGTTCTGCTTTATCCAGCCGCTGATCTGCTCCTGAGGGCGGAAGCCGACCGCCGCGCTTTCGGCTTTGCCGTTCTTGAAGATGATGATCGTAGGAACGGAGTTGATCCCCAGTTCCATGGCGCGATCCTGATCGGCGTCGATGTCTACGTTATAGAACTTCACTTTGCCCTGGAATTCCGGCTCTTCGGAGACCTGCTCCATCACCGGAGCCAAAGCCCTGCAAGGTCCGCACCACGTCGCGGAGAAGTCCACCACCGCTGCCGGTTCTTTCAATATTTCTTCGTACTCTTTTCCTGTTACTTTCTTTACCATTTTATTTCCTCCTGTTGAAACGGGACACGTACTTTGCGGCCGATATCGCGGCGACCGTTCCTTCGCCCGCCGATTTCATGTATTGATACGGCGCGCCGGTGACGTCGCCAGCTGCGAAAAGCCCCGGGATATTCGTCGCCATCTGCCTGTCGACGGTGACCGCGCCCCCCGACGACGCGAGGCCCGGAACGAGTTTGGAAGGCGCGACGCTCTCTCTTAAGACAAAGACGCAGTCGCCTTCGTGGACGCCTTCTTCGGTCGTCACAATGATTTTATTCCCGGATTTGCTTATCTCAATCGGGTTTTCTTTGATGATTTTTATCGACTTTGGCAGGCCTGTGCCGGCGCCGCCGCTCTCCGCATCATCTCCGCGCGGGTTGTCTTTGTAGAGGGGGATGTACTCGACGCTGGAGCAGACCGACGCGAGAAAAGCCACTTCGCTCTCCTCGGCTCTGCTGTCCGAGATCGCGATGACGGGGCGGCCCTTATACAGCATGCCGTCGCACGTCGCGCAGGTGCTGACGCCCTGACCGGTCAGTTCGTCCTCGCCGGGGATGGCTTTGACGGCGGCCAGTCCCGACGCTAATATGACGGCCCTTGCGCTTTCAAAGTCCTGTCCGACCTGTACAGAGAGGCTGTCGCCCATCGAGTAGACAGCGCCGATGCGCTCCGGGCGGATCTTTATGCCGGCAGCTTCGGCCTGTTTCTGCAGCGCCGCGGCCAGGTCTCTGCCGGATACGTCCGGGAGACCGAGGAAGTTGTGGACTTTCGGGGCTTTGGTGATCTTTGCGCTGAGGTCGGCCTGTCCGAATATTTCGAAGTCGAGCCCGCGGTTCTGGGCGGTGAGCGCCGCCGCAAGCCCGGCCGGACCCGTCCCGATTATTATCAGATCACGCATTTCCTGTGGCATGTGATGTTCTCCTTTCGCAAACTAATTATATATACCCGCGCATCACAGCCGGCTCACTCCCCGTGGAAAAATGTTCCAAAGATGACCTCGAGCACATTCATTTAAAATTTTTTCAAAAAACATATTGCACGATTTCATGTTTAGGTCTAAAATGACGATAACGGAAAAAGGCGCATCAACAAATATATATCGACCGGGCATCGCGGAGAAGATAGAAGATAATGGACGAAAAAGAGATCGAGAAATACCTCGAACAATACTACAGGATCTCGAATACGATAATCAAATTCAGGAACCTCCCGCTCAGCTTTGACGGATCTTACCCGCTGCAGACCGCTTCGATCCATTTGATCGACATGATCGGCAAGAAGCCGGGAGCGAATTTAACGGAACTTGCCGACACGCTTGGCATCACACGCGGAGCCGTATCACAGATGGCGGCGACCCTCGAGAGAAAAGGCCTCCTGACGAAGACACGGGACCCGAACGGTAAAGACGTTCATTTTGCTTTGACGAACGAAGGACGCAAAGTCTACGACGGGCACGAAAAGTTTCATAAAGACCTTTGCAAGCGGCTTTCCGAGATCCTCGACAGCTATTCCTCCGAGGAACTTCAGAAATTCGAGTTGTTCGTCACGGAGATAGAAAAAGCGATGCTCTTCTACAGAAAAGAGCAGGAAGAAAATATCATCTGATCGAGTCGCTCTGCCAGTTCAGCGGCAGAGCATTTTTCAGGGATCGCTGTTTAGACCTAAAACGAGAGAAAAAGACGCAAAAGTCTCTCGTATCAAATATATCAAAACAGACGCCGCGACAGGCGACGGAACAGACGCCGGCTTGAAACTGGCCGGCCGGACCGAAACCCGGAGGATGATCCGGAAAGGGAAAAACGGAGGTAAAAAACATGTCACACGTAACGGTTTACATCGACGGACAGGTATGCAGCCCTGAAACGATCAAAGCATGGGAAGACAAACGTGTCGAGGTTGTTTCGCGCCAACTGCACGAAGCCCTCGGAACACCTGAAGTCAAGACGGCCGAGGAACTCGCCGACCTTAAAATGACGATCCCGGATGAAAAACTCAGAGCCATGTGTGCCGAGAAGTGCAAAAAAGCGATAAGTCGTCCGCATTCCTTGAGAAACTTTCAAGGGGGAAATCAAAGAACTGCGTCGTAGAGATGGACATCGAAGGCGCAAGCGCACAGGAAATGAAAGATTAGTATTTTGCCATGATGTTCACCGACACCGAGGAGAACAGACGCCTCAACCTCAGCGCGAACCCAGACCACATTTCACTTATCGGCAAAGCGGGGAACAGGCAGGACGTAGTCGAGGCGACCGCGGGAATGGCAAACCAGTCGCAGTTCGACGTCTGCTTTGGAGACGAGACAGGTATGCATTCCGTCGCCGACCCGGATTATCCGGTCCAGTGCACGGGAAACTGCCGCACCTCGGACGGGCTCGTGATCGGAGGATGCCGCCACCAGTTCCGCGATACGCCTACAGGATGCCACGCAAAACTCATCGTCGAATTTCCGAAGATGACACCCGGCAGCATAATCAAACAGCACCAGCTTCACCTCGCGTGTGAATTCAGCAACTGGATCAACGCGTGGGTCGACCGCGCGATCGCCGCGAGAGCGTAAAGACCGGCGGCATAAACCGAAGCCGGTTCGAGAATAGAGTTCGAGAGGAGAATGAACATGGGCAGCAAAGTATACGTAGATCTGACACATCCGTTCGGAGCCGAGATCCAGAGATGGCCGTATTTTGACAAGCCGGTCATCGACAACCAGCATACGATGGCAAAGGGCGGCGTCGTGACCCAAAGCATCAAATGCACGATGCACACAGGCACACACTGCGACGCCCCGAGACACGTCATGGAGTATGATTTTGACGGAAAGAGAGCGAGGTACACGCATGAACTTCCGGTCGACGCGTACACAGGTACGGCGTGGATCCGGACAGCCTGAAGGGAAAGATCCTCTGCCTGAACACCGGAATGCACCGCCTGTTTGACGATTCAAAAGCATACTATCATTATTCGGCAGGCACCGGCATAGACGCAGGAAAATGGTTTGTCCGCCACGGCTTGAAGTGCGTCGCCATGGACAGCCAGGCCCTCGATCATCCGCTGCATACCGCTATGGGGAACAACGGAATGACCCGCATGAACCTTCTCGGCGCGACAGGCAGGCCGATCACGGAAGAATACAAAGAACTCTTCGGCGAAGAAGCTTACGCCGAGTTCGATAAGTTCGAGTATATCCGGATCCACGACCAGGAAGCGTACGATGAGAAATTCGGGGAGCTCGAGGAACTGGGCGTCTGGGGAACGTGGGAGCCTTGCCACAAGGAGATGCTCGGCCACGGCATCGTCGGCGTGGAGAATCTCGGCGGAGATCTCGATAAGATCCCTGCCGGCAAAGAATTCCAGTTCTTCTGCTTCCCGATCCGCTGGTACATGGGCGACGGCTCCATGGCCCGCTGCGTCGCGCACATCGACGAGGACCTCATCGATAAAACCGTTCCAGACCGCAGGTACGATTACGCCGGCGCCGGCTACGGTTCGGAGGAAAACGGCGGAGCGTCAGCACTCGAATACATGCAGAGGCTTTTCCACCGGAACGATAACAGATAAGAGCAGTCCAAGCATATCCCCGGAGGATCCGACAGCCCGCACCTCCTCCCGCGTCTGACGTAAAAGTTTTGTAACATTGATATAATTTTTTCTTGTGATAAACTGGATATCGATGCAACATCAAAACATAAACATCATCATTTCCGCGGGACCATTCCCACGCGCGGAACACGTGATACGGGATATTGGAGGAGGTATCGAATGGAAACGTACGGTCTCGAGACTCTGGGGATAATCAACACCCGGGCTGTCTATCGCAATCTGACGCCGGCGCAGCTTACAGAACACGCGCTCGAACGCGGCGAAGGCACACTCTCAAGCAAAGGCGCGCTTGTCGTAAAGACAGGAAAATACACGGGACGCAGCGCAAACGATAAGTTCATCGTCGACACGCCGTCCGTGCATGACGAGATAGCCTGGGGCAAGGTAAACAGGCCGATAGACCCGGAGCGCTACGAAGCCATCAGGTCGAAGGTCACGGCATACCTGCAGGGAAAAGAAGTCTTCATATTCGACGGTTTTGCCGGCGCAGACCCGAAGTACACGAAGGGATTCAGGATCGTAAACGAACTCGCTTCCCAGAACCTTTTCATCCACCAGCTCCTCAGACGGCCGACTCCGGAACAGCTAGCAGACTTCAAAGCCGACTACACGATCATCGCCGCGCCGGGATTCAAATGTATCCCGGAGAGAGACGGGACGAGGTCGGAAGCGGCCATCCTTGTGAACTACGAGGCGCACGAGGTCGTCATCTGCGGTACGCAGTACGCGGGCGAGATAAAAAAATCCGTCTTTTCGGTCATGAACTACGTTTTGCCTAAGATGAACGTATTCCCGATGCACTGTTCGGCAAACATCGGCAAAGACAACGATTCTGCCGTATTCTTCGGGCTTTCCGGGACCGGTAAGACTACGCTTTCCGCAGATCCGAACAGAAGGCTGATCGGCGACGACGAGCACGGCTGGGCGGACGACTCCGTATTCAACTTTGAGGGCGGCTGCTACGCAAAGTGCATCAACCTCTCTCCTGAAGGGGAGCCTGAGATATACAACGCGATCAAATTCGGCGCCCTGGTCGAGAACGTGGTCATGGACCCCGATACGCGCGAGTTCGACTTTGACGACGACTCGCTGGCGGTGAATTCCCGCGTGGGATACCCGATCGACTACATCCCGAACGCGGAACTTTCGGGGATGAGCCAAAGCGTGCCGGAAACCGTGATCTTCCTCACCGCGGACGCCTACGGCGTACTGCCTCCGATCTCTAAGCTGAACAAAAACCAGGCGATGTACTATTTCGTCTCCGGATTTACTTCAAAGGTCGCGGGAACGGAGATCGGCATCACCGAGCCTGTTCCGACTTTCTCGACTTGCTTCGGAGAGCCGTTCCTGCCGCTTGATCCTTCCGTCTATGCGGGAATGCTGGCCGAGAAGGTCGAAAAATCCGGCGCGAACGTGTATCTCGTGAATACTGGATGGAACGGAACGGGCAAGAGGATGAAACTCGCGTACACGCGAGCGATGATAACAGCCGCGCTGACCGGCGCCATCGAAAAAGGCGAATTCGTGACGGACGAGACGTTCGGCGTCGCTGTCCCAACGGCGATAGAGGGCGTTCCGTCAGACCTTTTGATCCCTGCCAACACCTGGGACGATAAAGAGGCGTATAAGGCGAGATGCCGCAAACTGGCTGAGAGTTTCGTCGAGAACTTTAAGAAGTACGATAAGATGAGCCCTGAGGTAGTGGCGGCCGGTCCGAAGATCCGGTAATAGAAAACAAGATCCGATAAATGCCGTGGCGCTGTCCGTTTTCCGGACCAGCGCCACTTTTTTTCGATAAACCCGCTATTTTGTAATACGACCCCCCCGCGTTCGACGCCGGGATGGCCGTTTATTTTTTGATATTCAGCTTCTCGCGCAGCCGGTCGGCGATCTCTTCGCCGTAGCGGCTCCTGAAGTCCGGGAAGGCTTTCAGGATGCGGCGCACGAAGAACGTCCTGCCTGAGGTGATCTCGTTCTCGAGTTTTTCGTATGAGTTCTTAAGTTCCGAGAGTCTTGACTCGTATTCGGAGCGCTGCGTTTCGTAGGCGTCTGCGGCTCCAGACGCCGCGGCGCTCATCTTTTCGATCGCCTGGGCTTTCCTCTCAACTGCGCCCACGCGTATCGCCTCAGCGGTGTTTGCGGCGGTCTCCTTTGCCTCGGCGGCTCCCAGCGCAGCCTGCACGCGCGTCTCGCCTACACGCTGAGCGGTGACGATCGTGCGCTCGGCTATTCCTTTGCTCAAGGCGTCGCTGACTTTGCGCATGGAGGAGTTGATGTCGTTCAGCCGCGCGAGTTTTTTGTTCAGGCCGGAGATCATCGCCATCGTGACGATCAGGTCAGCGAAGAACAAAATCGCGAAGGCGAGTATGATCCACCATCCGTATTTCGGCGGGATGAAATTGATGTTATCGCCCGAGAAGTACGGCTGTATTATTTTGACGACGAAAACGATCAGAAGGCCCCAGATGATGCTGAATTCCAGGCATATGTAGCCGTGGAAATTGAAAGGCTTTTTAGAGTAGTCCCACCACCTGACATGGAAGCATTTATCGAGGACGTATCCGCCGATCAGTTCGACGAGCGTCGCGAACACCGTCCCTATGACGAACAAAACCAGGGTGTTGACGTCGCCGTGCTCGGAGGCGTCCATTTTGATGAGATGGCTCATGGCGAACACCGCGAGCATCCCCGTGCCGTAGATCGGGCAGATCGGACCGTTCAGGAAGCCGCGGTTCACGACTTTTCCCTGCGTGACGGCGTGATAGGCGACCTCGATCACCCACCCGAGGAACGAGTAGATGAAGAAGTACCAGCAGATGTTATAGTATGTCATTCCGGCGATCATGAGAGTGCTCCTTATCTGATCGAAGGCAGGATCGTCCTCGAAGGCGTGACGATATAGATGACCCCGCGGTCGTGCTCTTCGGACGGGACGCACTCCATCTCCTGCTCGTCGAATGCCGCGCCGCACGTCAAAACACCTTCGCAGCGGTCCAGAAACCTGTCGTAGTATCCTCCGCCCATGCCGACCCTGCGGTTGTATTCGTCAAAAGCCGTCATCGGGCAGACGATGAAATCGATGTCCTCTGCTCTGACGTGTTCGGAGCGTTCCGGATCCGGTTCCGGGATGCCGTATGCGCCTTTTTTCCAGGCATCGGCGTCTGACGGAGAATAGGCTTCCATCGAGTGATCCGGGCCGCAGAGCGGCCAGCAGTATCTCTTATCCGGCGCAAGGCGCGTCAGACCCGAAACGTCCGCCTCGCCGCGCACTGCGCTGTAGATCATCACGGTCTTTGCCTCCTGGAAACTATTGATATCAGCTATCCTGCGGCAGATCGCCTCTGAAAGTTCTGCCCGCTTTTCCGGGGCGATGGCGTCGCGCGCCTCTATCCCGCGCTTCCTGGCGAAATCCTTATACGCGGCGGTGAAGTCGTCGAGCACTTCTTCCGCCATGTAAAGCGAACCGAAAGCAGCTCCGGCGGCGTCTTCGGCCGCGGACTCAGCAGCACGCGATATCTCGTCCGTGCGCTTAAGCACGTAAGCCGTCGCCGACCTCACGCTTCCGAAAGCCTTTGCCTTCAGGCCGCGCTTTTCGATCTCCGCCGTCAGTTCATCCGCCGGCAGTGCGCGTTCGCTGTCAGGCGCGACGCACGCGAACTCGAAGGCAAGCGGCGAGAGGATGTCCAGCACCTTTTCGTAGTCTTTATCTTTCAGTATCCCGAGCAGGAACACGATCTTCCTTTCGCCGACGTAGTCCGGCAGGGTGTCCGCGAAAGCCTCAGCGCACTGCGGGTTATGGCCTCCGTCGAGGATGAAGATGGGATCCCGTGAGAGGACCTGCAGCCTGGCCGGCCATTCGGTCTCCCTGAGCCCCTGATCCACGGCGTCTTCCGGGATATCAAAACCGCGCCGGCGCAGCGCGCCTGTGACGAGCAGAGCCACGCATGCGTTGCGCAGCTGGTGGCGCCCGATGAGCGGGATCCTGTATGTGTGATTGCGGTAGATAAACGACTGGCCTGTCAGGTCGTGCGATATCGGCCTGATCTCTGAGAAATCGGCGAACACGGGCTGGGTGCCGACCGAAACCGCTTTAGCGTAGACGACCTGCCTGGCCTCGCCTGGGAGGTCGTAGCAGACCACGTCAGAGCCGGCTTTGATGATGCCGGCCTTTGCGGATGCAATCTCCGCAAGCGTATTCCCCAGATATTCAGTGTGCTCGAGGCCGATGTTCATTATGACCGCGACTTCCGGGGCGTCGATGGCGTTAGTGCTGTCCATCTGTCCGCCCATTCCCACCTCGAGGACGACGAAGTCGCACTTATGCGCGCTGAAATACATCATAGCGACGGCTGTGGAAAGTTCGAACTGGCTGGGGTGGTCTTCCATCGCGTCCGCCTGTTCTCTGACTTTCTCGGTCAATGCGGCGAATTCGTCCTCCGGGATCAGTTCGCCGTTTATCTGCATGCGCTCGCGGAACGTCTGGATATGCGGGGAGATGTAGAGTCCCGTCTTATATCCCGCCGCACGCAGGACGGACGACGTCATGGCGCAGACGCTGCCTTTGCCGTTAGAACCCGCGACGTGGACGAATTTCAGGGTTTTCTGAGGGTCGCCCAGGCGCCTCAGGAGTTCGCGCGTGCGCGTCAGGCCGAGGCGTGTTTTGCTCCACGTGCGGCCGGTTATGTAATCAAGTGCTTCTTCGTATGTCATTTTCGTACGTTACCTTACGGTCTTTTTCAGTGTTTTTAGCAGTTCGGGCAGCACGATCGCCAGAACGACTGCTTTGGCGACGGAGACCGCGACCCGCGGTATGAGCATCCCCGTGATGATGGCTGGGTAGTAGTATCCGTAGATGTGGCTGTCGACGTAGATCGCCAGCGTATTGAACGCGGTGACGAGCAGTTCGGAACCAGCCGAAACGGCGAGGATCTGCCCGCGCGAAAGATCGAATCCCCCGCGCCTCGAGAATGCGCCGGCAAATGCGCCGCAGACTATGTACGGCAGGATCCAGAGCGGAGTCGTGACGGAAACCCCGTACCTGAGCATCTGGTAGATGAACGAGCCGATGCCGCCCGTGACGATGCCGCCGAGCGGACCGAACAGCAGGGCCGCGATGATTATCGGGAACGTTTCAAAAGAGATCTTGATCGACGTGAAGTCCAGGGCGACAGAGCCGAGGACGGCCGTCATCGCTGACAAAACGCCGCACAGGGCGTATTGCTTCGAAGAAAGCCGGGACATAAAAAACTCCTTTCGTGACAGTTGCCACAAAAGGAGCGCATGGGTCCCATGATGTGGCAGCGGACGCGGAGTGAGCACCGCAGAACTCCCCGAGGCGGGAGCCCTTTCGTCCGCAGGCAACTTCCCATCCTGCGGCACTTAACGCGCTCATTCCTACTCTGACACAGTCATTCTACCACAAATAATCACGTGCGAAATATTTATTTTTTGTCGGAAAGCGAAAAACTATTCTGCGGCTATTTATGGGCTTCTTTCCTGAGGAGCATCGTCGAGAAGATCGTTACGCAGATCGCCGAGAGCAGGCAGAGGAACGTGACGATATCGCCCGAGTCGCCGGTGGCAGGGCCGGACGCGTCTTTTGCTGTATCGCCGCCTGCAGGATCATTCGGCTTATTCGTATCTTCCGGCTTATTCGGATCTTCCGGTTCCGCCTGGTCTGTCGGAGTCCCGGTCGCGGCGATGGCGGCCTTCTCTTCGAAGCCGCAGATCTCGCATGTACGGACCTTTTCGCCATCTTCTGAGGCGGCAGGCTGTTTCGTCACTGCCCAGGTCCCGAAGGTGTGCGCGGACGTCTCTTCCGCCAGTCCGCAGCCTTTGCAGACGCGCCAGTGTCCGGTCTCATCACTCTTATAATCGCCGAAGTGATGGCCATCCGGCTTATCCCCGACGGAGTATGCGGCGACCGTGCCGCTGACTTCGTAAGCAGCCAGGAGGACAGGTGTCCTAGAGTGGGAGTCTTCCGCGCTGATGAAGCACATGCCCTCCGGAGCGACGTCGCTCGTGAGCGGGGTCGACGCAGTGATGAGGCCGCTCGGATCCTCGGTGAAGTCGCGGGTGTTGACGTAGTTCACGAACGTGGAGGCAGCCGGATCGGTAACGTCGTACATCATGACTCCTCCGATGCGCTCCAGGCCTATGAACGCGTATGTCCTGCCTCCGACGGAGCCGACGGTCACGCCTTCAGGCTCGGTACCTTTCTTACGCGACCTGCTGTCAACGTCGTTGTCGTCGTTGAAGGCGTTGAAGTTGTCTCCGACGTACTCCGCGGTTTTCTTTTCGAATTCGTTTGCGCTGTCATAGACCTGAGTCAGCCCGTTTTCGCCGGCTTCGCAGATCGAGAAAGACCTTCCCCCGAAGAGGACGCTCTTTCCGTCAGGCGCGCCGTCAAAGTCGTCCGTTTTAAGGACGCGGACTTTCTTCGCCTTCCCGCCGGTCGTGTCTTTTATCGACGCCTTGTCTTCGTCGCTGTAATCGCCCCATTCCCTGGCGTCGCCCTCGTTTGCCGTCACGAGATACGTTCTGCCGCCTGCGGAATAGCATGCGATGCCGTCAGGCATGTAAGCGCCGACGGCGTTTTCATACGTCGCCGCGAGATATTTTCCGTCTTCGAGCAGGTCGACGGCGTTCGCCTCCAGCGACAGATCTTTATATCCGAGTGAAAATGCTCATGTACGGTAAGGAAGCAAGCAACCGAAAACAAGAGATAGACCGCCAGCACTACACTATTCCGAACCAAAGACCAAAAGATAAGCATTGTGGGAAAATC
>DKRJ01000014.1 GCA_002472145.1 Clostridiales bacterium UBA7285
TTGTTATTGCAATTTACGTTTAAAACATTTTTGCACAAATTAATCAAAAAACGCCACCTTATCAACTAAAGTGGCGTTTTTGTCCAATTATTGAATTGTCGGAAGAACCGATGAGACTACTTCTCGACGATGAGAGCCGTTCCCATTCCTCCGCCGATGCACAGCGTAGCGAGTCCCTTCTTTACGTCAGGTCTCTTCTGCATCTCGTAGATAAGCGTGATGAGAATACGAGCGCCGGATGCTCCGATAGGGTGTCCGAGAGCTACAGCTCCGCCGTTTACGTTCAGTTTGGCCGGGTCGATGCCGAGTTCCTTGCCGACTACCACGGACTGTGCCGCAAACGCTTCGTTAGCCTCTACGAGGTCGATGTCATCCATCGTAAGGTTTGCTTTGGCGAGAGCTTTTCTCGTCGCAGGGATAGGGCCTGTTCCCATGATGGAAGGATCGACACCTGCGGATGCGTAGGAAACGATCTTTACAAGCGGCTTGATGCCGAGCTCTTTCGCTTTGTCAGCGCTCATGACTACGAGTGCCGCACCTGCGTCGTTGATTCCGGAAGCGTTGCCGGCCGTGACCATTCCGCCGTCCTTCTTGAACGCCGGTTTAAGCTTTGCGAGCTTCTCCATGGAAGTTTCTCTAGGATGCTCATCCGTGTCGAATACGAGCGGATCGCCCTTCTTCTGAGGAACTTCTACAGGAACGATCTCGTCCTTGAATTTTCCGGCCTGGATGGCAGCGATCGCCTTCTGCTGTGATTTAAGCGAGAACTCATCGATCTCTTCGCGGGTCAGTCCCCACTGCTCTGCAACGTTCTCAGCCGTGATGCCCATGTGGTAGTTGTTGAAAGCGTCCCAAAGTCCGTCGTTTACCATGACGTCGACCATCTTCGTGTCGAACATTCTGGCGCCCCATCTTGCGGACGGAAGTGCGTAAGGAGCCATAGACATGCTCTCTGCACCGCCGGCGACAACGATGTCGGCATCGCCTGCTTTGATGATCTGTGCTGCGAGCTCTACCGCTCTCAGTCCGGATCCGCAGACCTTGTTGATCGTCATGGCAGGAACTTCCTTAGGGATACCGGCATCCATGCTCATCTGTCTGGCGACGTTCTGTCCGAGGCCTGCCTGGAGTACGCAGCCCATGACTACTTCGTCGACCGACGCAGGATCGATGCCCGCTCTCCTGATTGCTTCCTTAATGGTGATCGCGCCGAGTCTTCTCGCAGAAACGTTCTTGAGCGACCCGCCGAAACTGCCTATCGGAGTTCTGCAAGCGCTTGCGATTACTACTTCTTTCATCTCTTGTCCTCCTAATTAGAATTAAAGAATTTTCAGATCCCATTTTGATTTTCCGAAATGGACATCTTCGGCAGCCTCGCGGCCTGAAAAATCAAAACGCCGATCTTATCTAAAGTAAACAGAGCGAATCTATTTGCTTAAGAGCCACGTGTATCTTTCCTCCATGCGGCACGGAGCGAGGGCCTCCTTTGCCTGCCTGAGGTTCGGCAGTCCCATGTCCTCCTCGCGGTTGACAAAGACCGTCTCTTCGGAGAGCGCCATGCAAAATTCGCGGCATACCAGCTGGTACAGTCCGCGATAAGCGCCGTCGGCCTTTTCGAAATGTTCGACTGCCGTATCCATGCTGAGCCGTTCGCCCAGCGCGAAAGCCTCGAGTTTCCCGCCGACATATATCGCCGTGGAGTAGACGCCGGGATCGTCCAGATGCGAGAGGAAATTCCCGATCGCCTCGGTTTCGCCCTCGAGGTCGTCGATCTCGTCGGGGTCCGCCTCCTTTACTTCTTTAATGCGCTCCACCAGATCAAGTATATCAGATTTCATGCCTTCTGTCACATTTTTTGCCTCGAAATCGTATGTGCGCAGAAAATAATTGAGGTGATTTTTCTTTTTATGCAAAGCCCTTCCCGAGAGCGTTATCAGTTTATTCTTCTCATATACGTACTGATCGTTGTCGACGTCGTGCTGCCAGTTTATCCCCTCCGGAAAGGCCTCCTCGAGCAGGTGCCTCATATGTCCCGGCACAAGCCCGATCGCCAGATCATATCCCTTCGCGGCAAAAATATCCCTGCACTTCAGGACAGCCACTCTGAGCCTCGCCGGATCATACGTTCCGTCGTTCGTAAGCGGGATCAGCATATAGCCTCTGCCGGAATCGGCGGCGGGGTCATACGCTATGCAGAGATATCCTTCGATGACGTCCCACGTAACGGGGAATTCGTGCCTCCAGACGTAGATCGAAAGAAAAGTAAATTCGGCTCCGCAGTATTCGTACCCATGAAAATACGAATCGAGAAGCTTGCGCTCCTCTGGTGTCGCTTTGCCGAGATCGTGATCGAAAATTTTCATAAAAAATCCTTAAACTGCGTTCAAAGCCGCGGGAGCGTTATCTCCCACCCGCCGACTTTTTCCAGCATGGAATAGTCAGTATAGTCGAACTGCATCGGAGTGATCGTGGCGTATCCCTCCTGATTTGCCGCGAGGTCGACGCCCAGACCGAGTCCCGTGTGATCCGGGATGAAACCGTGCATCTGATATTTACCCGAATCCTGCCTGACGAACCTGTCGTCAAAGCATTTTCCGCCGAGCCTGGCGACGAGGACGCCCTTTAGCTCTTCGGCAGGCAGGTCCGGCGTATTGATGCTGAGCATGGTAGTCCGCGGCAGTTCCTCTATCGCTCTGTCCAGGACCTCAAGCGCGATCGCTATCGCGTTTTCGAAATGCGTCGCCCGGTGCCCGTTCACCGACAAAGCCATTCCCCGCGATCCGAGCAGCACCGCTTCGGAAGCCGCCCCGATCGTGCCGGAATACAGCGTGTCCGCCCCGAGATTGCTCCCGATGTTCACGCCGGAAAAAACCATGTCGGGCACTATGCCGCGTTCCTCGCAGAACTGCATGCCGACCTTGGTGCAGTCCACAGGCGTTCCGCCGACAGCCCAGGCAGCCTCCGCACCGCCGTACGATACCTCTCTGACTTCGATCTCGTCCGTCAGCGATATCGAATGGCTCTTACCGCTCTGCTGAGAGTCCGGAGCGCAGACAAACAAATTGCCGAGCCCCCTTAGAGAGTCGGCAAGAGCGGCGAGGCCCTCCGCGCGGATGCCGTCGTCGTTTACAAGTAAGAAATTTCTCAATCTCCGAGTACCTTTCCGATAGAGTCGTTGATGACGAGGTCAGCGCGCCCGTCGTAAGGGGTGGACGATTTATTGATCAAAACCATATGATCGCCGCGGAAGTAGTTGATGAATCCGGCCGCGGGATAGACGGCGAGGGAAGTTCCCCCGATGATCAGTGTGTCCGCGTTCGCGATGGCGTTCACGGCCTTTTCGATCGTATCCTCGTTCAGCATCTCGCCGTACAGTACGACGTCAGGCTTGACGCGCCCGCCGCATGAGCAGTACGGAACGCCGTCTCTGCAGTTCGCCTCGTCCATGATATAGTCGAGGTCGTAGAATTTACCGCACTGTTCGCAGTAATTGCGATGGATGCTCCCGTGGAGCTCGTATACCGCTCTGCTCCCCGCCGCCTGATGCAGACCGTCGATGTTCTGAGTGACGACGGCTGTCAGTTTTCCCTGTTCCTCGAGTTTCGCGAGCGCGATATGCGCTTTGTTCGGCTTTGCCTCGCGGTGGACGAGGTTCTCCTTATAGTACTTGAAGAACAGCTGCGGGTGTGCGTAGTAGAAGTCGCACGAGAGCATGGTCTCCGGAGCGTAGCCGTAGACTTGCTTTGCGTGGTACAGTCCCGTCTCCGATCTGAAATCCGGGATATTGCTCTCGGTGGAGACCCCGGCCCCGCCGAAGAACACGATCCTTCTGCTTCCGTCGATGATCTTTCTCAGTCTTTCGTCCATCGCGTTCACGTCCTTTCAACGCATACCGGCCGCATCAGCCGGCTCCGACAAACGCATATAGTCCGCATCGCCTCATCAGCCGGCTCCGTCAAACGCGCATCAGCCGCATTTGCTGAATCCGCAGTTGCGGCAGATGACGCATCCGCCCTCGTGTTCAACCACGCTGCCGCATTCAGGGCAGACGTGTATCTCGCCTGAATTCGCCGGGATTATCGGGTCGACGGCATTCATCGCCTTTGCTCCGCGAGTCTTTCCCCCAAGCGGCTCAGGCTTTACCATGCCCTTGTTTCCGGCCTTTTTGTTTTGTTCGATGGTTCTGTTGACCTTCATTATGACCTTTGCGATAGCGTCCGGGCAGGATGTGCAGCTCATGCCCTGCTGGCGGATCGTTGACGGGCAGCGGATGCCCTTCAACTGGTCGTAGACTTCATCGATGGAGATGCCTGAGCGCAGCGCGATGGAAATGAGGCGCGCCGTCGCTTCGCTCTGACTCGGGCAGCCGCCCGCCTTGCCTGTGCTCGTGAACACCTCGCAGATGCCGTTCTCGTCGTAGTTGGTCGTTATGTAAAGGTTGCCGCAGCCGATCTTTACCTTTTCGGTGAAGCCCTGCGTTATCTCAGGGCGAGGACGCGGTTCCACGTGCTTGTAGACGTTCGGCTCTCCTCCGTCCGCCTGCTGCTCGGCGCCGTCGGACGCTTTGTTGACTTTGCCGATGTTCAGGACCTGCTCCTCGCGGCTGCCGTCGCGATAGATCGTTACGCCCTTCAGCCCTTCCTTATACGCGAGCATGTAAACGTCCTTTACGTCCTCGCGCGTTGCAGTGTTCGCGAAGTTAACCGTCTTTGAAACGGCGTTGTCCGTGTAGCGCTGGAATGCGGCCTGCATCTTGACGTGCGCTTCCGGCGAGATCTCCTGGGCGCTGACGAACACGCGTCTTACGTCCTCAGGTATCTCGTCGATGCCCTCGAGCGTCCCCTGAGAGGCGATCTTCTTCAGGATCTCGTCGTTATACAGCCCGAGGTCCTTCAGTTTCTGCGCCAGAACAGGATTCATCTCGACGAGTTCCGTTCCGTCCATGACGTTGCGGATGAACGCGTAGGCAAATACAGGCTCGATGCCGGACGAGCATCCTGAGATGATCGAAATGGTACCTGTCGGGGCGATAGTCGTGATGGTGGCGTTCCTGATCGGCTCGCCGTCCTTCAGCGTGCTCTCCGCGAAGAGCGGGAAGGCTCCGCGCTTTTTTGCGAGGTCGCGGCTTGCGATGTGGCCTGTCGTGTTGACAAAACCCATGACCTTTTCCGCGAGCGCCCTGGCCTCCTCCGTGTCGTACGGGATGCCCATGAGCAGGAGCGAATCGGCCCAGCCCATGATGCCGAGGCCGATCTTGCGGCTGGCGCGCGTCGTTTTTCCGATTATCTCAAGCGGGTAATTATTCGCGTCGATCACGTTGTCGAGGAAGTGTACGGCGTCTCTGACCGTCTCCTCCAGCAGCGTGTAGTCGAAGTCGTAGCTGCCTGCGAGGTCTTTTTTCAGCATCTTCACGAGGTTGATCGAGCCGAGGTTGCAGCTCTCGTACGGAAGCAGAGGCTGCTCGCCGCAAGGGTTGGTGCTCTCGATCTCGCCTACGGTAGGGGTCACGTTGTCGCGGTTCAGCCTGTCGAGGAAGATGATCCCCGGCTCGCCGTTCTTCCACGCGTGGTCGACGATCAGATCAAAGACCTTGCGCGCCGAAAGGTGCCCGACCGCCAGTTTCGTCTTAGGGTCGATCAGGTCGTAGTCGGTGTCCTTCTCCACGGCGTCCATGAACGCCTCCGTGATCCCGACGCTGATGTTGAAGTTCGTTATTTCCTTATTATCTGTCTTGCAGTTGATGAAATCGATGATATCCGGGTGGTCGACTCTGAGGACGCCCATGTTCGCACCGCGCCTCGTTCCGCCCTGCTTGACGGCTTCCGTCGCCGCGTTGAAGACCTTCATGAAACTGACCGGGCCGCTGGCGATGCCTCCCGTGGAACGTACGGCCGCCCCGCTCTGTCTGAGGCGCGAGAATGAAAATCCCGTGCCGCCGCCCGATTTATGTATGAGCGCGGCGTTCTTCACAGAATCAAATATCCCCTCCATGCTGTCCTCGACGGGTAGGACAAAGCACGCAGAAAGCTGCCCGAGGACTCTGCCGGCGTTCATCAAAGTCGGAGAGTTAGGCATGAAGCGCAGATCGGTCATCATGTTATAGAATCTGTCGCTGAGCGCCTTAGTGTCCGCGGTGTTATCGTAGTTGGCTTCGACCGCCGAGATCGTGTCCGCAACACGTCTGAACATCTGGTCGATGGTCTCGCATACCTTGCCGTTCTCGTCTTTGGCAAGATATCTCTTTTCGAGTACAACTCTTGCGTTATCGCTTATTTCTTCAATTGCCATTTCTTCTCTCCAAGTACTATTGTTAAAATGATTGAGCGTTTTGATTATATCACTATATATTGTGGCGTTCAATATGCAAATGCGGATATATTGTTCTTTTTGATATACTCTCGAGCGATTCGTTTTCGGTTCCCGCGAGCGCTGTTTACACCCTCTTTACACCAAAAAAACACAACCGCGCGATTATAAATAGTCGTAATTGAAATGATGCAAAATATGCGGTTTACTTATTATGATTTTTGTATACAATATAGTTGTAAGTTGAAAACAACAAATAAAAGCCGCATCACTTCAAGACTTGAGAAAGACATTAGAGGTAAGGAAATGTTCAGAAACTTTTTCGGATTCCTCGGAGGGATCCACGAAGCACAGGACAACGGCATCACCGACGTCAAACGCGCCGAGCAGGAGTTCTGGATCTCCGCGGGCCCGCTGAGCTGCAAGGAAGATCGCATGATTTTCTAAGTAAACCGTCACAACTGATATCAAGAGCAGATAATAAATAACAAAGATCAAAGAACAAAAAGCACAAAGCATAAAGGATCAAGGAGGCAGCAACAATGAAAAATCTTTTCACATTCGTACTTCATCAGCCGGTAGGAATGGGCGACGAATACACCAAAGCGGTTCTCCGCGCTGACCACGACGTACTCATGGAGGCGGCTCCTCTCTATTACCTGAACAACGTCACCATCAGGTAGTTCGGACCAAAGCCGAAACGCAGCGGCCCTAAGCCGCCTGCGCATATCAATTACGACCTCTGTTTTTCTTTTCAATTTTCATAAACAAAAAACGCTCCGCGGCGCATGATATGCTCCCCATTAG
>DKRJ01000016.1 GCA_002472145.1 Clostridiales bacterium UBA7285
TCCCACTCTATCGTCGCCGGCGGTTTCGACGTGCAGTCGTACAGCACGCGGCTGACCCCGTCCACCTCGTTTACGATGCGGCCCGCGGCCTTCTGCAGTACAGTCCACGGTATCTCGGCCGCCTCCGCTGTCATGAAGTCGGGCGTCGTCACAGCCCTCAGCACCACCGCGTAATCGTAAGTCCTGAAATCTCCCATGACACCGACCGAGCGCATGTTCGAAAGAGCGGCGAAGTACTGGTTTATGTCGCCTGCGATGCCCGCTTCCGCGATCTCCTCGCGGAAGATCGCGTCGGCATCCTGCACGATGCGCACCTTTTCGGGAGTAACGGCCCCGATGATGCGCACCCCGAGACCCGGTCCCGGGAAAGGCTGCCTGTAGACGAGCTCATCCGGCAGGCCCAGTTCTTTGCCGACCTGCCTGACCTCGTCCTTGAAAAGCATGCGCAGCGGTTCGATTATTTCCTTAAAATCAACATGTTCCGGGAGGCCGCCTACGTTGTGGTGGCTCTTGATCCTGGCCGAGTTGCCGAGCCCGCTTTCGATGACGTCAGGATATATCGTGCCCTGGACTAGATAATCGACGGCGCCGATCTTCCTGGCCTCTTCCTCGAAGACGCGGATGAACTCCTCGCCGATGATGTGGCGCTTCTGCTCAGGGTCCTCCACGCCTTCCAGACGCCCGTAGAACCTCTCTTTTGCGTCTACGCGGATGAAATTCAGGTCGTAAGGTCCTTTATCCCCAAACACGGCTTCGACGCCGTCAGCCTCGTTTTTTCTGAGAAGGCCGTGGTCTACGAACACACATGTAAGCTGTTTGCCGATCGCCTTTGACATCAAAACAGCAGCCACCGAGGAGTCGACCCCGCCCGACAGCGCGCAGAGAGCCTTGCCGTTTCCGACGCGCGCGCGTATTTCTTTGACGGTCCTTTCGACGAAATCCTTCATCTCCCATCCGCCTTCGCAGCCGCACACCTTATACACGAACGCTGACAGGATCTCGCGCCCGTACTCCGTGTGGGTGACTTCCGGGTGGAACTGTACGGCGTACAGTTTCTTAGAGGAATTTTCCATCGCCGCCACCGGGCAGTCCTTTGTCCATGCCGTGACGTGGAACCCGTCCGGCACCGTCGTCATGCGGTCCGTGTGACTCATCCAGCAGATCGATTTCTCCGGTATGTCGCCGAACAAAACACCACAGTCGTCGAAGCCGACCGCGGTCCTTCCGTATTCGCTTACCGGCGCTGTCTCCACGGTCCCGCCCAGCGTCCAGTCCATGAGCTGAGCGCCGTAGCAGATCCCCAGTACCGGAACTCCGGAGAAAAACAGTTCCTTATCGCAGTGCGGCGAAGCCTCGTCATACACGCTGTTCGGGCCTCCCGTCAAAATGATCCCCTTAGGTTTCATCGCGAGCAGTTCGTCCAGCGGCAGCGTGCACGGCTGAACTTCAGCGTAAACTCCGCATTCGCGGACACGCCTTGCGATAAGCTGGTTGTACTGTCCCCCGAAGTCGAGGACGATGATTTTTTCCTGTTCCATATCTTTTCCTGTATTTATCGCCATATGATCGATGTCTGATCGCTGCTGGTCACTGCTGATCGCTATCTGATCGCGTTCATGCTTGAATCGCGCAGAATGACGTCGTGAGCGCCGCCCTCGACGATGGATGTCGCCGATACGAGCGTGAGCTTCGCCTTTTTCTGGAGTTCCGGTATCGTGACCGCTCCGACGTTGCACATGGTCGATTTCATTTTGTCCATCGATACCTTTACGTTATCGTGGAGAGGTCCGGCGTAAGGGACGTATGAGTCGACGCCTTCCTCGAACTTCATAGATTTCTCGTCTCCGCCGAGATCGTATCTCTGCCAGTTGCGAGCGCGGTTAGAGCCCTCGCCCCAGTACTCCTTTACATAATTACCGTTCACGTTAAGTCTGGACGTAGGCGATTCGTCGAACCTGGCGAAGTATCTGCCCAGCATCAGGAAATCCGCCCCCATAGCAAGAGCAAGGGTCATGTGATAGTCGTAGACTATGCCTCCGTCAGAGCAGATCGGGATGTAGACGCCCTTTTCCTTCGTGTATTCGTCGCGCGCTTTAGCCACGTCGATAACCGCCGAAGCCTGTCCGCGGCCGATGCCCTTCTGCTCTCTGGTGATGCAGATAGATCCCCCGCCGATTCCGATCTTGACAAAATCCGCCCCGGCATCAGCGAGGAACCTGAATCCTTCCGCGTCCACGACGTTGCCTGCGCCTACTTTGACGCTGTCGCCGTATTTGGAACGGATCCACGCCAGAGTGCGCGCCTGCCACTCGCTGTAGCCTTCGGAAGAATCGATGACGAGCACATCAGCGCCGGCGTCGATCAGTGCAGGGACCCTTTCCTCGTAGTCGCGGCTGTTGATGCCGGCTCCAACGACATATCGCTTATTGGAATCTAGCAGTTCATTCGGATTAGATTTATGGTTGTCGTAGTCCTTGCGGAAAACGAACGACGTCAGTCTCTGATTATCGTCGATGACGGGCAGGGCGTTCAACTTATTGTCCCAGAGGATATCGTTTGCCTCCGAAAGCGTCACTCCTTCCTTAGCGTAGACGAGTTTTTCGAAAGGTGTCATGAATTCGCTGATCTTAGTGTCCGGGCTCATGCGGCTCACCCTGTAGTCGCGGCTGGTCACGAGTCCGAGGATCTTCCCGTCTGCGGTGCCGCCTTCCGTGATCGCTATCGTCGAATGTCCGCTCTTTGCTTTCAGCGCGAGGACGTCTGCCAGCGTCTGGTCAGGGCGCAGGTTGCTGTCACTTCTGACAAAACCCGCCTTGTATGATTTGACGCGCTTGATCATATCAGCCTGAGACTCGATCGTCTGCGAGCCGAAGATAAATGAGATCCCGCCCTCTTTCGCCAAAGCGATTGCCATGGTGTCGTTGGAAACGGCCTGCATGACCGCGGAGACGAGAGGGATGTTCGCATGTAGCGCGCTCTCCTCACCGACTTTGAATTTTACGATAGGTGTTTTCAGGGAAACCTTGTCCGGAGTGCAATCCGCGCTCGTATATCCCGGGATCAAAAGATATTCGTTGAATGTTCTCGACGGTTCGTTGATAAACTGGGCCACTTTCTTTCTCCTTTCGTGATACGCCGCGAAGTGCCTTTCCCCGTGGGCTGTTGGGCTGTCTGAAATATGATTTTCTATTATAACATCTTTACGCTGAAATCGGGAATCTTTACGTCAAAGTTCCGCCTTTGCGCGTACAAAGCTCCGCCTCTGCACGACGCGCTTTTATACGCCGAAGTTCCGCCTTTATAGAAAAACCCCCGGGAACGCTATTCATGCGGTCCCGGAGGCTGTACTCCTTATGCCGGAGACTATTTCATCTGTGCAGCTACTTCCTCTGCGAAGTTTTCTTTTTTCTTCTCGATGCCTTCGCCGACTTCGTATCTGACCATCTCGACGACCTTCATGTCTTTGCCGAGAGCCTTTGCGGCGTCAGCGACATACTGACCGACTGTGACGTCGGAGTTCTTTACGAACTTCTGCTCTACGAGGCACGCTTCCTTGAGTACGGCTTTGATCTTGCCCGGGATGATCTTTTCGATCATCTCAGGCTTCTTGCCCTCGTTCAGGAGCTGCTGCCTTGCGATCTCTTTTTCGTGCTCGATCCAGTCAGGATCCGCCTCGTCATCGTTGACGAAGTGCGGATTCATGGACGCTACCTGCATAGCGACGTCCTTGCCGGCAGTTGCGATCTCGTCGTACGAAGCGTCCGTTTTGATGCCTACGATGACTCCGATCCTGCCGCCGCCGTGGATATATCCCGTATATACGACTCCCGGAGTCGCGAGTTTCTGGACTCTTCTGACGCTGATCTTCTCGCCGATCTTCGAGATCTTAGCGACGAGCGTCTCCTGGACCGTTCCGTCTGCTCCGAAAGGCAGAGCCATGAACGATTCGAGGTCGGCAAAATCCTGGTCGAGCGCTTTCTGTGAAACGCCCTCTACGAATTCGACGAACTCGGCGTTCTTTGCCGCAAAGTCTGTCTCGATATTTACTTCCGCGATGGATGCCTGCTTATGATCGTCGGAGAAAGAGATCCTTACGAGTCCTTCCGCCGCGATCCTGTCGGCCTTTTTCTCCGCCTTTGAAAGCCCTCTCTCTCTGAGGACGTCGATCGCCTTGTCAAAATCCCCGTCCGTCGATTCGAGCGCCTTCTTGCAGTCCATCATGCCCGCTCCCGTGAGGTCGCGGAGTTTTTTTATAAGCTGCGCAGTTACTGCTGCCATTTTATTTCCTCCTGTATCCGCCTGCAGTTGAATTGCTTATTCGCTTTCAGGCTATATCAAATTATTCTTCAGGCTTTTCCTCTTCCTCGGCCGCTGCTTCCTCGACTACTTCCTCGATGTTTTCAGGCTCTTTTTCCTCGCCTTCGGCCTCCACTGCGGCTTCTGCCTCAGGAGCGGCTTCTCCTTCGTCGAAGCTCTCGCCCTGGTGTCCCTCGATGACGGCGTCAGCCATCTTTGCGGTGATGAGTTTCACGGCTCTGATAGCGTCGTCGTTTCCCGGGATGACGTAATCGACATCGTCAGGATCGCAGTTCGTATCGACGATCCCGACTACCGGGATCCCGAGGATGCGCGCTTCTTTAACAGCGATCTTTTCCTTCTTAGGGTCTACGACGTACATGCAGCCCGGCATGCCCTTCATATCCTTGATGCCGCCGAGGTTCTTCTCGAGCTTGTCGCGCTCCGCCTTGAGGCCCTGGACTTCCTTCTTCGAAAGCTTCTCAAAAGTGCCGTCCTGCTCCATCGTGTTGATGTCGTTGAGTCTCTTGATCCTCGCGCTGATCGTCTTGTAGTTCGTGAGCATTCCGCCGAGCCATCTCTCGCAGACGTAATACTCCCCGCACCTCGTCGCTTCTTCTCTGATCGAATTCTGTGCCTGTTTCTTCGTTCCTACGAAGAGGATCGGCTTTCCCTCGGCCGCTACGCTCTTTACAAAATCATACGCTTCGTCGATCTTCTTCACTGTCTTCTGAAGGTCGATGATGTAGATCCCGTTGCGCGCGGTGAAGATGTACGGAGCCATCTTAGGGTTCCATCTTCTCGTCTGATGTCCGAAGTGGACGCCCGCCTCGAGCAGGCTTTTCATTGAAATTACTGACATTTTTTCCTCCTGGTTGTCATCCACTGAGGTCTTCGCACGCAGGCAAACCTTCTACTTGCGGGATCCCGTCCGTTCTGACGGCCGGATGACCCGCGTAAAGGCACCAACTGCGGCTAACCCCGGTGTGTAAAAATAATACGCGGCGACAAACGTCACCGCGTAAAATTATATCAAAACCCAGACTCCGATGCAACCGCATTTTTCCTTATTATTCTCTGTTTTCCCCGATTATTCTCCGCTTTTTTTCGCCGAATGGCGGAAAAGTTCTCTCAGATGAGTCCAGAACTCTTCCTTCCCGGCTTCTTCCTCAACTTCTTCAGGCGCGTGATGCATCGAAACGGCCATGAAAGTCTCCTGGCTGCAGCATTTTTCGGCATCGCCCCGCGCCTTGCGCTCATACCTGCCGTCCGGCATCATGGCGCTTGCCTTCACGTTATCCGCCAGTTCCGTCTCAAGGATCCACCTGAGCTGCTCTTTAAGGCCGGGATCTGCTATCGGGCAGGCGACCTCGACACGCCGGTCGAGATTCCTCGTCATCAGGTCGGCAGATGAGATGTAATATTCCGCGTCGTCCCCGCGCCCGAACCTGTAGATCCTCGCGTGCTCGAGGAACCTTCCGACGATGCTCGAAACTTTGACGTTATCGGTCTCGCCTCGTACTCCGGGCAGGATGCAGCATATCCCGCGGATTATCAGATCTATCTCGACGCCCGCAAGCGACGCCTCGCGGAGTTTGTCGATCACGTCGCGCTCCGTTACGGAATTTGCTTTGATGCAGACGTATCCGTCCTTCCCCTTTGCGATCTCCCTGTCGATCCCGCGTATGATCCCGTTTTTGATGCCGCGCGGCGATACGAGCAGTTTTTCGTATTTGCCGTCGAGGTTGTTGATGAGCAGATTCCTGAAGAAAACCGTGGCATCCTCGCCGATCGCGTCTGACGCGGTCATGTACGAAAGATCGGTGTACTGCTTATTCGTGTTTTCGTTGTAATTCCCAGTGCCTATCTGGGTCACGTACGTCATCCTGCCCTGTCCGCGCATCGTGATTAGGCAGACCTTGCTGTGGCATTTGTAATCCTCTATCCCGTATATTATCTGGCAGCCCGCGTCCTCCAGCTGCTTTGACCATGCGACGTTGTTAGCCTCATCAAAGCGAGCCCTCAGTTCCATCATGACGATGACTTCCTTGCCGTTCTCGGCGGCGCGGCAGAGCGTCTGAGCGACCTTGGAATACAGCGCGAGCCTGTAGATCGTGATCTTTATGGAAACGACGTCCGGCCTGTCGGCAGCCTCGCTGAGCAGTTTCAGGAACGGATCGACCGAATCGAACGGGAAGAAAAGCATCCTGTCCTTTTTCCTTATCTGTTCTATCATGCTCTCGTTTTTTGACAGGTCCTCAGGCCAGCGCGGCTTATACGGCTCGTACAAAAGCCTTCTCCGCGTATCCTCCGGAAGTATGTCCGCCAGGCTGAAGACGTAGCGCATGTTGAGCGGGCACGTGTCCACGTAGATCTGGCGCGGCTCCACTCCGATGACGGATCTGAGCATCGAAAGGAATCCCTCCGAGATCGTGTGGCTGACCTCGAGCCTCACCGGTGCGAGAGTGCTGCGCTTTTTCAGGAGTTTGGTGACGCGGTTCCTGAAATCCTCGTCGCTGTCCTCGAATTTCTCGTCGTCAAAGCTTAAGTCGGCGTTTCTCGTTACGCTGAAGATGCAAAGTTCCTCCGCGTTATACGACCCGAAAAGCGTAGGCGCCCACTGAAGCAGGATGTTCTCGGTCCTTATGAAGCGCCCCGGAGCGCCTTCGAGCGGAAGGTACGGTTTAAGAGACGCCGGAACGCCGACGATCCCCAGAGACGCCTTGCCCTTTTTGCTGCGCAGGAGCGCCGCGACGTAGAGGCCTTTGTTCGTAAAATGCGGCACAGGGTGATGCGTACCGATTATTATCGGCGAAAGGACGGGCATGATCACAGATTTGAAGGTCTTTCCGACTGCCTTGCTCTCTTCCGCCGTAAGCTGGGAATACTCTACGTCCTTAACGCCGAACGCTACCAGTTCGTTCATCACTTCCGTGTAAAGTCTGTGCTTCAGCGTGATGAGACCGGGCACCGTGTTATATATCTGGCGCAACTGTTCGAACGACGTCATCCCTGTTTTGTTGTCGATCTCCTCTGGAGAGAGCTGCGACACGTCAAAAAGGCTTCCGACGCGAACCATGAAGAATTCGTCGAGGTTGCTGCAGAATATCGAAATGAACTTCAGCCTTTCGAGGAGCGGATTCGATTTATCCTCCGCCTCTTCCAAGACCCGCTTGTTGAAGCGCAGCCAGCTCAGTTCCCTGTTCTGAGTGTATCCGTATTTGTTTTTTCCCGTGAAATGATCCTCTTGCATAGATATCCCTCGCGGACACCGCAGCTGCTGACTATGATCTCATCTGTCCTGAACAGTTCACAGAACCAGTGGAGAATCATGGCGCCCGGAACGGCGGTGTGGATGCGTTCCGGATTGACGGCCAGGATCAGGTCGGCGACGTCAGCCGTCCCGCCGCATAAAAATGAATAAAGTCTGTCGAATTGCTCTATTGTGATCGTCTCGACGTCGTCCGGCAGCCCGAGATACGCCGCGGCCAAAGCCCTCACCGCGCGTGCCGTCCCGCCTATCCCGATGAGCGGAGACCTGATTTCCAGCGATTCGAGAGCCTCTTTCGGTATCGCCTTCATTATCTCGCCGCGCATCCGCCTGATCGATCCGTTCCCCGGTATGATGTTTTTCACGCAGCTTTTAAACAGGCTCAGAGACCCGACCGGGAAGCTGGCGCTTTTGATGACGCGCCCGTTCTCGAAAATGACTGCTTCGGAACTCGCGCCGCCGATATCCGTGCAGACGCCGCTGTTCACCCTGACTGACGACATGGCTCCGATATACCCCAGATACGCTTCCTCTTCGCCGCTGATCACGTCAACATCAAAGCCTGTCGCGCTTTTTATCGCCGTGACGGCTTCGTCTGTATTTCCGATGTTCCTGAGCGATGCTGTAGCGAAGACCGAAACGTCGTCGATCTCCAGCAGTTCCAGGGTTCTCTTGAAATCGAGGATACCTTCATACGCGCGCCTGATGCCGTCCTCCGTGAGAGAACCGTGCGAGACGTAGCCGGCAAGCCCGGCGATTATCTTCTGCTTGAAAAGCTGTCTGAATTCGGAGCCTCTGATTTCGTAAACAGTCAGCCGCATTGAGTTGGAGCCGATATCGATGAGTGCTTTTTTCATAGTAATGATATGGTCGCCAAAAGT
>DKRJ01000027.1 GCA_002472145.1 Clostridiales bacterium UBA7285
AGGTTTTTGTCCGCACCCCCTAATATGGTAAAATCAAAACGATATATGCTTTGATATATGCTTTTAAATATGCGTTTAAATATGCTTTTAACTTTCAGATCCCTTATCTGTAAAGGAGGATTACTCGTGACTCTTTTTGATCGATTTAAGACTTTTGAAAACGTCAGTTTCCGCGAAATATATCGCCACTTTCTGTATATTGATTGCCGCGAAGCCCTCGAAGAACTTTTTCCTCAGGAACTCGAAGATAATATTTCCGGCATGGCCGCATACTGTTACATCGATCCTGAGCAGGGCATCAGTCCCGCATGGTCAGAAGAAACGATGCGAGCGAATTGCGCGGATTTTCTGATAATAGAATGTGATCATTAGAACATCATAAGAATATTATGACCACCCATTGAGGAATAACCAAAAATGCCAAAAAGCGCATATATATGTATCCCGCATATACATCATATACGTCATATACATCATATACATCATATACATCGAAAATCAAAGCCGAAGCGCTTGATCGGAAAGGACGTGAGAAACCATGGTATATAAAAGATTCGGAAACACTTACGTAGTGCGCGTCGACCGCGGGGAAGAGGTCGTCGAGAAACTTACCGAACTCGTCGAAAAAGAAAATATCCGCCTTGCGCGCGTCGAGGGAATCGGCGCCGCGGATCGTCTGACGGTGGGGCTCTACAGCGTCCCCGAGCAGAAATATTACAGGACGGAATATGAGAAGCCGCTGGAGATCACATCGCTGATCGGGAACGTGACGCGCAAGGACGGCGAGCCTTATCTGCATCTGCACATCACTTGCGCCGACGAGCAGAACCGCGTCATCGGCGGCCACTTGAACGAGGTCAGGATCGGGGCCACTTCGGAGATCTTCGTCACGCTCGTCGACGGCGAAGTCGGGCGGCGTGTCGACGACATCACCGGGACCGGCCTTAACCTGCTGGATCTCAAATAGCCTGAGGAGGTTTAGGCCTCGTATTTATTGCCGCTTCGCCGATTTTGCTTTATACTGTATTTGGAAAAATATGCATTGCCACGGAACGATGATACGTCCATGAAGATATTTGTTGTAAGCGACACTCACGGCAGCATCGGGCGCGCCGTCGAGATGTGCGAAAAAATCAGGAATATCGACCTCGTCATCCACTGCGGGGACTACTTTGACGACGCGGAAAAGCTGGAGCGCTTTCTGCCCGTTCCCGTGACTGCGGTAAAGGGAAACTGCGACGGGTATCCTGTGCATCCATTCGACCAGGCCATAGTCGATACCCCTGCCGGGAAGATACTCGTAATGCACGGCCATCAGCACGGCATCGCGAGAGACCCCGCCGCGCTTGCGGAAAAGGCGAAGTCCGAAGGCTGCATCGCGGTCTGCTTCGGGCATACGCATATCGCGGGGGTCGCGGAACAGGACGGTATCACGCTGATAAACCCGGGGAGCCTGTCCCTGCCCAGAGACGATACGGGCGGATCTGCGGCGGTCATCACAGCGGACGAGCATGGATTCTACGCGAACGTGGTGCTTTACGACACGGTCTGCGGGAACTCCGGGAAAAAGCCCAGAGGCGGGTACCTGCGCGGGCTGATAAACTACAGCGACGGATTTTAGGCGTGGGAAAGCCGCCGGCGCGGAACTCAGGCGGCAGGCGCCGATGCGCCTGAAGCTGGGGCGGACAGGGAACCGCATTTGGCGCGGAACTCAGGCGGCAGGCGCCGATGCGCCTGAAACCGGGGCGGGCAGGGAACCGCATTTGGCGCGGATATAGCGATGCGAGAGGGAAACACAGTATGAAAGGTGTCCGGAAAAGCAGATATTTCAGGATAGGCGCGACCATTTTCATAGCCGGCGCGCTGCTGATCTTGTTCAGGCAGCTCGTCACGCACTTTGACGGATTCAAAGCGGGGCTGTCTGCTTTCAACAGGATAATATCGCCGTTTTTGTTCGGCTTTGTCATCGCGTACCTTCTGACGCCGATCTATAATGCGTTTGTCCGGATCTTCTACCCGCGCTTTTCGAAGACGAACATGAAAAAGACGACGGCGCTGAACACGTCGAAGGGCATCGCTCTGGCACTCACGCTGATCATCTTCATCGCGGCTCTCGGGGGGCTGATCGCGGCTATCGTGCCGCAGGCCGCCCGCACGGCGATACAGATCGTCGACACTCTGCCTGATAAATTGAGCCAGTTGCAGGATTCGTATAACAGCGCGCTCGATAAAATGCAGAATCAGGCGGCGGCGGACCAGATCCGCACCATAATAGACAAGGCGGAGGAGAACTTCATCTCGTGGCTTACTGACTCGCTGCAGCCTAAGATTATCCAGTACGTGACGCAGGCCTCCAGCGGGCTGCTCGTGACGCTGCGCCAGATCCTGAACTTCTTCATCGGTATCATCGTCGCGGCGTATTTCCTGCTCGGAAAGGAACGGTTCAAAGCGCAGTGCCGCAAGTTCACGTATTCGGTCACGACAAAGGAAAAGGCGGCGGACTTCTTCGATTTCGCCGACTATTCGAACAAAACCTTAAGCGGGTTCATCAGCGGAAAGATCATCGATTCGATCATCATCGGATTTCTCTGCTATTTCCTGATGATGATCATCAAACTGCCGTACCCGGTACTGATCAGCTCGATCATCGGCGTTACGAATATCATCCCGTTCTTCGGGCCGTTCATCGGCGCGATCCCGTCGGCGGCGCTGATTTTCCTCGAAAGTCCGCTGAAAGCGCTGTTCTTCATCATAATGATCTTTGCGCTGCAGCAGTTCGACGGGAACATCCTGGGACCGGCGATCCTCGGCAAATCGACGCGGCTGGCGAGTTTCTGGGTCATGTTCGCGATCCTGGTCGGCGGCGGGCTTTTCGGGTTCACCGGAATGATAATCGGGGTGCCGCTTTTCGCCATAATCTATCACTACCTCGGGCTCGCGCTGCAGAAGCGCCTGATCAAAAAAGGCCTCGAGCCGGCGACCGAGGAGTATATGGATTTCGATAAGTATAAGATCGACAGAAAGGACATTTTCGGCGATAAGTACGCCGACGTATCAAAGGAATACCGTGCGGAGGGCGAGGCCGTTCTCCGCGAGAAAGAGATAGAGGAAGGCCTGATGAGGGAGACTCCTTCCGACTTAGACCACGAGATCGCCGGGGACAACGCCGCGAAAGAGGCGCCTTCCGATCCGGCCCCCGATGCCGGCGGCGATTCTGCGGAAGAGGCGGACGGCGCCAAAGAGTAAGACGCTGAATGCGCCGCTCCGGGGGCTCTGCCTTGCGCCTCGGGAAAATGCTGCGGCGCTGCCGTGCCGTCGAAAAGCGTAGCCGGCACCGGAGGGCTCTGCCCCGCGCCTCGGGAAAATGCAGCGGCGCTGCCGTGCCGTCGATAAGCGGAGCCGGCACCGGGGGGGGTTCTGCCCTGCGCCTCGGGAAAATGCTGCGGCGCTATAAGAGAATATGAAGATAGAGAATAACGTTGACATGTCAAAATACACGAGTTTCCGGACCGAGGGAACGGCGCGGCGGCTCGTGACGGCCGAAACCGAGGATGAATTGGCGAGTCTCGTCCGCAGCCTGAATGAAAAGGGCGAGAGATACGTGTTCCTCGGGAACGGTTCCAATACACTGTTCGCCTGCGATGTGTTCGAAGGCACTGTCGTGATGCTCGGAGAGGCATTCGAAGAGGTCAGCGCCGATCGCGAGATCGGCCGGCTGCGCTGCGGGGCGGGATGTCTGCTGGCGCGCGCAGCCCGGGAAGCCTGCAGGGCTTCGCTGACCGGGCTTGAATTTGCCGCCGGGATCCCGGGCAGTGTGGGCGGCGCGGTCTATATGAACGCCGGAGCCTACGGGGGCGAAATGAAGGATGTCATCGAGAGCGTCAGGCTTCTCGACAGGCGCGGCTATGTCTATTCAGTCAGCGCCGGCGCGCTGCGGCTCGGCTACCGCACGAGCCGCATCCAGACAAGCGGCGAGATCGTCCTCGCTGCGACGCTTGCCCTGGAGCGCGGCGAGCAGACGGACATCGAGGCCCGGATGCGGGAGCTCGCCGCGCGGCGCGCCGCTAAGCAGCCCCTTGAATACCCGAGCGCGGGCAGTTTCTTTAAGAGACCTGAAGGCGGCTTTGCCGGAAAACTGATCGAGGACGCCGGACTTGCCGGCCTTACAGTGGGCGGAGCTCAGGTATCGCCTAAACACTGCGGATTCATAGTCAACACAGGCGACGCGTCCTGGCAGGACATCCTCGATCTGATGAACCTCGTCAGGAACACCGTGAACCATAAGTCAGGGATCATGCTTGAACCGGAAGTGCGGATCATTACCGCTTGAGATGCAGCGCGGAGCCCAACCGCAGCACGCCACCGCATAGCGCATTGCGCGATCCGGCGCAGCGCGCCACCGCAGCGCGCGATCCCGCGCAGCGCGCCACCGCGGAGCGCAGCGCTCCACCGCAGCGCGACAGAGCGCCGACGGGCGCAGGCCGCGCGATTTCAATAAAAATAAAAGGGGACATAATTCATGAGCGCAACAGAGATCGAAGAAACGAAAACCGAGAACGAAAAGCCCATGGAAGTCATAATCCTGACGGGCCTCTCCGGCGCGGGCAAAACGAACGCCGGAGACTGGTTCGAGGATAAGGGCTACTACTGCGTCGACAACATGCCGCCGGCCCTGATCATGGACTTCATAAACCTTTCCCTTCAGTCGAAGACGCCTATCCAGAAGGCCGCCTTTGTCGCCGACGTGCGCGGAGGTGAATTCTTTGACGACCTGAAAGCGTGCATAATCTCCCTGAAAAACAACCCTAAGATCGACTGCACAGTAGTCTTCATCGAGGCCAGCGAACGGTCGCTCATCAAGCGCTTCAACGAGACGAGGCGCGCGCACCCGCTGGCGAACGGCGGCCCGATCACCCGCGAAGTGATCTCTAAAGAAGCGAACCGCCTGCGCGAGATCCGCGACATGTCAGACTACATCGTCGACACGACAGGCCTGAAAGTCTCCGAATTCAAGGGTGTCATGGAAAAGATCCTCGGAGGCGGCGGGTCTGATTTTGCCATAAACATCATCTCCTTCGGGTACAAATACGGCATTCCGCCGGAGGCCGACCTCGTCATCGACGTCAGGTTCATCCCTAACCCGTACTACGTCGCGAGCCTGCGCAAACTCACCGGCCGCAACAAAAAAGTCTCGTCGTACGTGATGAAGCAGCCTATCTCCGGCAGATTCATCGAGAGTTTTAAGGGCATGCTCGACATCATCATCCCCGGCTACATCAAAGAGGGCAAATACCATCTGAACATCGCCTTCGGATGCACCGGCGGACAGCACAGATCGGTCGCCATAGCGTGCGAGATGGCGGAGGAATTGAGAAACGCGGGATACCGTGTAACCCTTGAACATCGCGACAATTGATGGTATAATATTCGTTGCGTGCAAACGCAGCCAAGTATTTAGCGGGCGACGCGTCGACGACGTTTTCACAGGAAAGACGCCCTGTCCGCGGACAAATAAATCCATTAGGTAAAAGGAGAGCATTATGGACAAAGTCATTATCAGCGCGTGCATCTGCGGCGCGGAAGTAACGAAAGAGCAGAACCCGGCCGTTCCTTACACGGTAGCCGAGATCCAGAAAGAAGCGAAGTCTGCGGCTGACGCAGGCGCAGCGCTTATTCACCTTCACGTAAGAGAAGACGACGGAACGCCTACGCAGAGCAAAGAAAGATTCCAGGTCTGCATCGACGCGATCAGAGAGGTCTGCCCTGACGTCATCATCCAGCCTTCGACCGGCGGCGCTGTAGGAATGACCGACCTCGAGAGACTCGAATCGACAGAAGTAACGCCTACGCCTGAGATGGCTACGCTTGACTGCGGAACGCTCAACTTCGGCGGAGACGACATCTTCACGAACACGAACAAGACGATCGAGAACTTCGCTAAGATCCTTAAAGAAAGAGGGATCAAGCCTGAACTCGAAGTATTTGATAAGGGCATGATCGACCTCGCTCTGAAGGTCGCTGACCGCAAGGGTCTCCTCGTTCACCCGCTTCACTGGGACTTCGTCCTCGGCGTACAGATGAACGCGACTGTTCCTGACCTCGTTATCATGCAGAACTCCATCCCTGCGGGATCGACGTGGACTGCTACCGGCATCGGAAAGACCGCGTGGCACATCGCAGCAGCGACGATCTCCATGGGCGGACACGTCAGAGTCGGATTCGAAGACAACCTCTACCTCGAAAAAGGTGTTCTCGCAAAGAGCAACGGCGAAATGGTCGACAAGGCCGTCAGACTCGCGAAGATCCTCGGCAGAGAGGTAGCTACTCCGGCGGAAGCCAGAGAGATCCTCAGCCTCCCACAGAGGTAGTCCATTAAGACATACTGATTTCGATATCTGCCGGTCAACCCGGCAGATATTTTTTTCAAGAGCCGCACATCCCCGGCGAAGCGCGGCGCCGGCCGCACCCGGATCTCCG
>DKRJ01000030.1 GCA_002472145.1 Clostridiales bacterium UBA7285
AGGTTTTTGTCCGCACCCCCAACTGACCGGCTTTTTTTATCTGCAGAAAAAAGCAATATATTATTACAGTTCTTTATAAGCTTGAATCAGTTTCTCTGCTTCTAAATTCCAGTTGTATTTTTCTTCGACAGCACGTCGTCCGTTTTTACCCATCAACTCTGCAGTATCAACATCATCGAGGAGTTTTTTGACGGCTTCCGCAACGGCAGAGGCATCCCCTGCTTCTACACATATTCCACATGAATATTCATCTATTATTTTCTTCCACATCGGAAAATTCGAAGCGACAACAGGAAGTCCCGCAGCCATATACTCAAACATTTTTATTGGCAGACTCTTATAGTGATTAGGCGTATAAAGGAGAACCACCAGGCCAACTCGTGAAGATGCATATAATTTGTTCACGCCGCTCCTGTCAAGATTCCCAACATATTCCACTGTCGAGGATCCATTCTTGAATCCGCACTGTTCATGAGGCCCCGCGAGGATAAGTTTACAGTCTATTCCTTTTACTGAATCAATCATCAGGTCCTCGCCGCGATCATGAGTAATACCACCCGCATAGCAAACTATCCTTTCACGTGAAGAGAATGGGGAATCGGCGTACATTATGTCGCTCAGATCAGGAAAATTCGCAACGGATACTACTTTTTTTGCCCTTTCGGAGAAGTATGCCACATGCTCATCAGCAATCGTTATTACCATATCGACATATTTCAGATAACCTGTCTCCAAATTCCTGTATAACTTTGAAACAGGACGCCGCAAAGGTTTTGGTATCCATTCTTTCGCCAGGATTTGTTTCGGAACATTTTCATGACTATCAAAAATAACGGTTTTCCCTCTTTTTTTAAACAATTTTGCGAATCGAAGCAATTCAGGATCATGAAAATGATATACGTCCGCGTCTACATCAAAAGCTTTTTCAACGACCTTTTTATCAAAGTTCCTGAATCGATCATATCTGCTCTCAGGGGCTGCACCGCATCCTATCAGATGTACGCCGTCTTTTTCGCAGGATCCCCCTTGCGATACGAGATACACGTCATAGCCTGCTTTCGCAAGAGTCCTGCACTCTTTAATAAAAATTCGTATATCAAATTGAGAATGGGCACTCGTAACATGACAAACCTTCATAACTTTTTCTCCCTCATCGGCCTCTCGATCCTATTTTGTCATCGTCCTCCTGACAGCTTCATGCCATCCGTCCAGACGCCTCTTACGACCTTCCTCGTCCATATCCGGGACGAAGCGCCTGTCTACCGCCCTGTTCGCTTTGATCTCGTCAGTGTCCTTCCAGTATCCGACGGCGAGGCCGGCCAGATACGCCGCGCCGAGGGAGGTGGTCTCGATCACCACAGGCCTCACGACCTCTGTGCCGAGGATGTTTGCCTGAAACTGCATCAGGAAGTTGTTTGCGCACGCGCCGCCGTCGACGTTCAGGGACTTCAGTTCCGAGCCGATGTCGCGCGTCATGGCGTCGAGCAGGTCATAGCACTGATAAGCGATCGATTCGAGGGCCGCGCGCACTATGTGGTTTTTGTTAGTTCCACGCGTAATGCCGTAAATGGCGCCTCTGGCGCGAGGATCCCAGTACGGCGCGCCGAGACCCACGAATGCGGGAACGACGTACACCCCGCCCGTCGACTCGACTGCATCTGCCATATCCTCGGAATCGGCCGCGTTCTTTAATAGCCCCAGTTCGTCGCGTATCCACTGGATCACTGCGCCGCAGACGAAGACAGAGCCCTCGAGCGCGTAGTTCACCTTTCCGCCGCATCCCCAGGCGATCGTGGTGAGCAGGCCGTTTTTCGACATGACAGGCTCCTCGCCGGTGTTCAGGAGCAGGAAGTTCCCCGTACCGTACGTGCTCTTTGCGTCGCCTTTGTTGAAGCACGTCTGCCCGAAGAGCGCAGCCTGCTGGTCGCCCGCCGCTCCGGCGATCTTTATCGGACCTCCGAACAGTTCCGGCACCGTCTCGCCGTAAACTTCGGAACACGGGCGCGGTTCAGGCAGCATGCACTTCGGGATGTCGAGGATCGAAAGGATGTCATCATCCCATTTCAATGTGTGGATGTTGAACATCATCGTACGGGAAGCGTTGGAATAATCAGTCACGTGGACCTTCCCGCCCGTCATCTTCCAGATGAGCCAGGTCTCGATCGTGCCGAAAAGCAGTTCGCCGGCCTCGGCGCGTTCCCTGGCCCCTTCGACGTTCTCGAGTATCCATCTTAGTTTAGTTGCGCTGAAATATGGGTCTATGAGGAGGCCGGTCTTCTGTCTGACGGTCTCGTCCAGACCGCGCGCGTGGAGTTCGTCACAGTAGTCCGCCGTCCTGCGGCACTGCCACACTATCGCGTTGCAGATCGGCTCGCCTGTGTTCTTATCCCAGACGACCGTCGTCTCGCGCTGGTTCGTTATTCCTATCGCCGCTATGTCGCGGAAAGTCGCAGCCGCCTTTATCATCGCCTCGTAAGCAACCGTCATCTGCGTCGACCAGATCTCGGTCGCGTCGTGTTCCACCCATCCCTCTTTCGGGAAATACTGAGTGAACTCCTGCTGCGCGGTGCTTACGGCTTTTCCGCCGCGATCGTAGATGATGCAGCGGGAACTCGTCGTCCCCTGATCCAGTGCCATTATGTACCTGCCCATATCAACCTCCGCGTCCGGAAATGACGTCCCGGCCGTAAATCCCGGGGATCGCACGATCGCCCGGACCTGCAACAGCATCCGTCAGACAAATACCGACATGATGCCGTTAGAAATATCCCAGCCGTAAAGGCTCAGTTTCATGCCCTCACCGGTATCGATCAAAGCGCCGCTCTCCAGATACGGCAGAAGTTCGCCGCGCCTTTCGCCGAAAACGTCCTCGAAGTCCGCGCCGGTATATTCCCTGAATCCCGAGTACGTGAAGCCTTCGCGCTTCCTGAGGCCGGTGAACACGTATTCCGAAGCGCAGTCGAACGGGCTGTTTACGTGCCTCTCCTCAAACGGCGGATTGGTGCTCCTCACGCCGTGTTCAAAGGACGACGCCCCGTCTCCGATCCCGATGTAATCCTCCATGGACCAGTATTTCAGGTTATGCCGGCATTCCCTGCCCGGCCGGGCGAAATTCGAGATCTCGTAGTGCCTGTACCCGGCGCTCTCCAGGAATTCGTGCGCGAAGTGGTACATCGCCCTGTCTTCGTCGTCCGGAGTCTCTTCAAGATCGCCCTGCTCCCACGATTCGTAGAGCGGAGTCCCCTCCTCGATCTGCAGGCTGTACGTCGATATGTGCTCCGGCGCCAGGTCAGCGGCCTTTCGCAGGGTGTCCTCCCACGTGCGCATAGTCATCCCCGGGATCGAGAATATAAGGTCCACGTTTATGTTATCAAAACCTGCTTCGCGGGCGTTTTCATAGTTCTCGAGGAACTCGTCCGCGGTGTGGATGCGGCCGATCTTTTTCAGTATTTCGTCGTCGAAGGACTGACAGCCGATCGACAGCCTGTTGATCCCGGCGCTTTTCAGAGCGCGCAGTTTATCCTTCGTCAGAGTCCCGGGATTAGACTCTATCGAGATCTCGGCGTTTTCGTCGGCATCAAAACATTCGCGCGCGGCTTCCAGCATCCTTTCGATCGACCCCGCGGAGAATATCGTGGGCGTGCCGCCCCCGAAATACACTGTATCGACAGTGGGTCTCCGCAGTTCCCCGGCGGCATAGCCACGCGCCCGGGTCCTTATCTCCATGCAGACCTGCTTAGTATACGCCTCTTCCCGCTCCGGCGTGACACCGCCGCCGTGGGAATAGAACCCGCAGTACGCGCAGCGCTTCACGCAGAACGGTATATGGACGTAGAGTCCGGCTTTGGCGCGTCCGGGAAATACGCCTCCGGAAGGTGCGCCTTTGGTGGCGCGTCCGGGAAATACGCCTCCGGAAGGTGCGCCTTCGGCGGCGCGTCCGGGAAATACGCCTCCGGAAGGTGCGCCTTTGGCGGCGCGTCGGGAACTGTCTTCCGTTCCCCGGTCTCTACTTATCGTCATCATCGTATTTCAAAACGGCGGTGAAGGCCTCCTGAGGAACGGTCACCGTGCCGAACTGCCTCATGCGCTTCTTGCCTTCCTTCTGTTTCTCCAGAAGTTTCTTCTTGCGGGAGATGTCCCCGCCGTAGCATTTTGCGATGACGTCCTTGCGGTACGCTCTGACGGTCTCGCGGGCAATTATCTTCTGGCCGATCGCCGCCTGAATAGGGACCTCGAACTGGTGCATCGGGATGACTTCCTTCAGTTTTTTGCAGACAAAGCGGGCACGGTCGTACGCCTCTGACTCGTGGACTATCATCGAGAACGCGTCGACCAGGTCGTGGTTCAGCCAGATGTCGAGTTTCACGAGCTGCGACCTCTGATAACGGATAAATTCATAGTCGAGTGACCCGTAGCCACGCGTCCTCGACTTCAGCGCGTCAAAGAAATCATAGATGACCTCGTTCAGCGGAAGTTCATACTCTAGGGATACGCGCTCCGGAGTGATGTAATCCATGTGCTGCATCACGCCGCGCCGCTTCTGGCAGAGATCCATGATCGAACCCACGTATTCCTTAGGGACGATGATCTCGGCTTTTACGATTGGCTCCTCGATGTGGTCTATTTCCTGCGGTTTCGGCAGGTTAGTCGGGTTCTGGATCATGCGCTCTGTCCCGTCCGTCATGACCACTTTATACAAAACGCTCGGGGACGTCGTGATGACGGCCAGATCGAATTCGCGTTCGAGACGCTCTATGACGACTTCCATGTGGAGGAGGCCCAGGAATCCGGCGCGGAATCCGAATCCGAGAGCCTGAGACGTTTCAGGCTCAAAGACGAGCGAGGCGTCGTTCACCTGCAGTTTTTCGAGAGCGTCTTTCACCGGCTCGAACTTTTCGCCCTCGGAAGGGTAGATCCCGCAGTAGACCATAGGGTTAGCCCGTTTGTACCCAGGCAGCGCCTCGCCAGCGGGATCCGAAGCGAGTGTCACGGTATCGCCGACGTGAGCGTCGCGGACTGTTTTGATGCTGGCGCAGATATATCCTACCTCGCCCGCCCGCAGGCTCTGGCACGGCACGTGTCCCGGAGCCATCACGCCGACTTCGGTGACCTCGAATTCCTTCTTAGTATTCATCAGGCGTATCACGTCGCCGACTCTGACAGAACCGTCAAAGACGCGCGCGTATATGACCACGCCCTTGTAATTGTCGTATTTGGAATCAAAGATGAGGGCTTTCAACTTTCCATTCGGGTCGCCTGTCGGAGCGGGGAATCTAGCAACTATCTCCTCGAGGAGTTCGTCGATCCCGATGCCCTCTTTAGCGGAAATAAGCGGCGCGTCGGACGCGTCGATACCTATCATGTCCTCTATCTCGCGCCTGGTCTCGTCCGGTCTCGCGCTCGGGAGGTCGATTTTGTTCAGGACGGGGAGTATCTCGAGGTTTTCGTCTGCCGCAAGGTACACGTTTGCCATCGTCTGAGCCTCGACGCCCTGCGTGCAGTCCACCACGAGGATCGCTCCTTCGCACGCTGCGAGGCTCCGCGAGACTTCATAATTAAAATCCACGTGCCCCGGGGTGTCTATGAGATTAAAGATATATTCATTCCCGTCCTTTGCGCGGTAGACGAGTCTGCTCGTCTGAAGTTTGATGGTTATGCCGCGCTCGCGCTCGATGTCCATGTTATCGAGGAACTGGTCCTTCATGTCGCGTTCCGCGACGAGCCCCGTCCGCTCGATCAGCCTGTCCGCCAGGGTGGATTTACCGTGATCGATGTGCGCGATGATGCTGAAATTCCTTATGTATTTTTCGTAACTGTCGTTTATCCTTTCTGTCATGTCAAATCTTTCGAGCGGCAGTCATGCCGACGGCGCAGTGTATCAAGCGTTCCCGGAAGACGCTGAGTCTGCAGTGGATGATGAGTCCGCGGAAGACGCGGAGTCCGTGGAGGACGCAGAGTCCGCGGAGGACGCCGACGCATCCTCGGCGAAGTCGACGGAGTAGACCTCCGTGCCGGCCGCGTCGACGAACCTGATTCTGACGATCACGTCGTCGCGCGTAGTCCGTCTGGATATCGTATTTGCCAGATCCACGAAGTCGGATCTTTTCTCGTTCATGGCCTTTTCAAGCGCAGGCGCCATCGTCGCGATCGACTCGGCGGAAAGCGTCTCCTCATATTTATACGTATATATCACGGTGTCACCGTCAAAGGTGACCGTCATGTCCGAAGCCTCGGCCTGCTTTTCGATCTCAGACTTTGCGTCCGGGACTTCGCCCACGATCTCCTCGATCGTCTTATCGGACGGCGTGTCCCCGCTGCTGCTCTCGTCTTTTTTCCCGGATGAACCGCATGAAACGAGGCCCGCGCACAGCGTTACCGTCAGGACAAGGCACAGCGCTGTCAGAGCAGACCTTGCCACAGGTGATCTCCTCCCCGGGATTTCTTTTATGATGATCCTTTTCATATGATGATCTCCTTTTGCCAAAAGGGGCGTTTTGCCGAAAATCAAGCGTCTTTTCGCGAAAATATTTTATACGAATCGAGTGATGTTTGCAAGGCTGCGCGCTCAGGGGAGAGCACAGCCGGCACCCGTACGAAAGCCTCGGACACGCTCTTCTGAAAGCCCGCCGGCGCTCAGGGGAAAATAATGCGGCACTGTTTTTTGACTTTTTGAAAGACATGTGCTACCATACTAAAAATTCTTAACTTTTCTTAAGAAATATCCGCTAACGCTTGAAAATATGAGGAAAATATGAAAATACGAAGTAAAAAAACTGCCACGGCAGCGATCATATCGATAGTTATTCTCGCCTGCTGCATCCTCTCCGGATACGTCATCACAGAGCTCGCAAAAAAAGTCGTAAAGGTCGTTACGGACGATTCCATCGAACAGACCGAAGAGACGTACGAGACGACTTCAGCCACCGTCGCGGAATTTCTGAAAGAGCAGAACATCTCCTACGACGCGTCATGCGATCTGCTCAGCGTCTCCACGGATGACGAGATCGCCGAAGGCATGACGATACGCGTGACCAAAGCGTTCCAGGTCCCCGTCGAATACGAGGGCGAAACTAGATACGTAAAAACTGTAAAGGCTTCCGTCAGAGAGATACTGGACCGCGCCGGGATATTCCCGGACAGCGACGATATCATCGTCGGCGGTGACATGGATGACAAACTTGTCATGGGCGATGAGTTGAAAGTGATCAGTGTAGAACATAAAACAGTGACCGAGACGGTCACCACTCCATACGAGTCATATTACGAAAGCGACTCAAGCGTACAGATCGGGCAGGTCGTACACAAGCAGTCCGGCGTCGACGGCGTAACCGAGAACACGTACGACGTCGCGTATCACGACGGCGTCGAAGTACAGCGTGAACTGATATCCTCAGTCGTCACGACCGAAAAGCAGGACGATATCACCGTTTACGGAACTTGGTCATATTCGGGGATCCCTTCAGGTCTCTCGTACACTAAAGTGCTGACATGCAAGGCTACGGCCTACAGCGCGGGATACGGCGCATGCGGATCCTACGGAGGGCTCTGCACTTACGGCACGTGCGCCGTCGACCCTTCTGTCATCCCTCTCGGCACGCGCCTGTACATCGAAGGATACGGCTACGCGATCGCTAACGACGTCGGAAGCGCGGTAAAGGGCAATTTCGTCGATCTGTTCATGGAGGAAAACACCCAGTGCTACATCTGGGGCGCCCGCACCGTCAACGTTTACATCCTCGGCTAACCGCCCTCGGATAACCGCCCTGCATTTCAACCGTTCACTATCGCCTGCAGCACGTCGTTCGCTATAGGAGCGGCGGAATGCAGGCCGCCGTCGCAGTCCTCGACGAAAACGAAGAAGGCGTACGGATAGCCCTCGTTCTTTATGAACCCGACAAAAGTGCCGTTCGTCTGGTCTCCTACCTCCGCCGAGCCTGTTTTGGCGTAGATGTCCAGCCCGGGATAGTTATATTCGCCGTACGTGTCTGTGACCGCGGTCTTCATCATCGACGTCAGGTACTCCGACGTCGATCTTTTTATTATCTGTTTCGATTCCGGCTCACGGTCCTCGTCGTAGAGGAGATGCGGCGTGACCGCGCGCCCTCCGTTTGCCACCGCACCTATGTAAACCATCATAGAGCAAGGGTTTACCAGATCCTCGAACTGTCCGGCGCCTGCCCATCCCAGGTCGGCCTCAGAGTCCGACGGGAACGAGAAGGAACCTGCCGCCGTCTTTACTCCGTCGATGTCATAGGAAGTAGTCAGCCCGAGCTTTTTCACATAGCGTTCCATGGTCCCGGCCCCGACCTCGTCGGCCAGAAGCGAAAAAGCGCCGTTGCACGATGCCGCGAAAGCGCTTGTGAAATCGACGCTGCCGTGGACTCCGAAGCACTTGATGGACGTTCCGTCCAGATCGCGCGATCCCGGGCAGTAATACGAGAAATCCTCATAATCGTCCATCGTCTCTATCACCGCTGCCGCCGTCACGGTTTTGAATATCGATCCCGGCGTGAACGTCGACGATATGAACCTGTTGATATACAGGCCCGAATCGTCATCCGGCGAGACCTCCGGAGGATCGAGTGGATCATACGCCGGGGTGCTGACCATGCATATGATGTCGCCAGTCTCGTAGTTGAAAACCCCCACGCATCCCGCTTTATACGCGCTGAGGTCCTCGTACGCGACCCGGCAGACCTCGGCGTCCAGCGTCAGGACGATCTTCTGCTCGCTGTTTGTTGCTTTATACGTGCCTGTGACCGGGTTGTACCCGATGATCTGATCCGTATACGAGTCGAGCGCCGATGTCGTTATGTTGCCCTGCAGGTCGCCTACGGCGTGGACCGTGGCGGTCCTGATCTCCCCGACGGCGTTATACAACTGATCGCCGTTCTCGGATGAGAACAAAGGAAGCCCGTTCACGTCGTATATCGAGCCGCCCTTCAGCACACCGTCCTCGTAAACGCTTTGATTCCCGTAAAAAGACGCCCACGCCGATCCTTCGTGAGCAAAACGGATCACGAAAAACACCATGCCAGCGATAAGTATCGCGGCCATCGTCAGGCATATCACAGATCTTTTTTCAAGCTTGCGCATCCGCAGTCGCCTCTCAGTCTGTCTTCAGTCCGGTAAAAACAATAAACTGTAACAAAGTAACAAAATTTCTATGTCTATATGTCTCTCAGATCGTCGAACGATTCGACGTCCTCGTCTGCCGCCGCGCTGCGCTGACCGTACCGGTCTCCTCCGCCGGGCGCGCCTTCCGCTGAAAGCCCGTCCTCTGCGGTGAGTTCGTTTTCTTCTTCGCTTTCCTCATCGCCTTCATCGCCTACGTCGCTGTCGATCGAATTATCGATCCCAGCGCCGAGCCTCATGTCTGCGGCCTTCAGGAACGCCAGCATTCCCCATGACGAGACCATGCTCGTCCCACCCATGGAGACAAACGGGAACGTGACACCTGTGAGCGGGAGGATGTCTATCGAGCCGAACACGTTGAGCATAGTCTGGAACAGGAACAGAGACATGGCGGAGCACGCCGCGATCGTATAGAACGCCGAACGGCCGGCCATGATGGATCTTACGGCAAATACGGAAAGCGTCACGATGCACACCACCGCCAGGATCGCGATTATCAGGCCCCATTCCTCTGTAACAAAACCGAAAACGAGGTCCGACTCGGAAGCCCCGACGTTTTTCAGCCAGCCCTCGCCGGCTCCCACACCTACGAGCCCGCCGCTGGCGATCGCAGACATCGTCCTCGTCTGCTGGTATCCGCTCGTATCGGCGTATTCCCAGACGTGGCCCCACGCCTCGAATCTGTCCGCCACATATGATCTGAACCTGATAACGAGTATCCCGCCGACAGCGGCGACACCTATTATCAGGAACATCTTCGTGAAATCTCCGCTTCGCAGGAACGAGGTAACGACGAAAGAGACGAAGAAGATCAGCGCCGTCCCGAAGTCTCCCATGATCGCCAGGCAGGCGAAACAGAACCCTGCGAAAGCCATATATATAAGCGAATTTCGGCGTTCCATCAGTTCGTCGAGAGACGCCGCGCCGGTCCAGATGAACGCTAATTTTACTATTTCAGAAGGCTGTATGCTGATGCCTCCTATCTCTATCCAGTTCGCGGCGCCGTATTTAAGTTTGCCGAAAGCCAGGTTTATCAAAAGCAGCGCCACAGCCGCCCCGCACAGATACTTGCGCACGGCCTTTGATCTGTCGAGATCGCGGAGAAATGCGCACATCGCGGCAAAGAGGATCACGCCGATGACGACAGCAGCAAACTGCTTGAATACCGACTGAGGATATTTGCTCGCCGTAACGGACAGGCTGAGCGTCGAGAGGAAAAGCGCTATCGTCTCGCACTCGAAGCCCTTCAATTTCCTGGCGCGCATCACGAGGACGTAGATCCAGCCGACGGCGGCTATCCCGATGAAAGATGCCGCTATCCCGAGGTTGAAGTCATCGCCGAGCGCGACGTACAGCTGGAGCATGGCCATCATCTGGAAAACGGTCAGCGCGGCAAGCGTCCCGTACGGAGACGTCAGGAACGTCTCGCTGCGGCGCATTTTAAGGTTATTCCTGCGCTCCTCCAGACTCGTCGGGAAAATCGTGCAGACGGACCTCCCTATAATGATCTCGTCGCCCGGTTCGACCTCCGTTCCCTCGCCCGCGCCGTATTTGACACCGCCGATGACGGTGCCGTTGCTCGATCCCAGATCGAGATACCTCCAGCTTCCGTCGTCGTTGCGGCTCAGAGTACCGTGCGAACGCGATACGGCGGGATCGTCCAGGACGATGTCGCAGCTCTGCGAGCGTCCTATGACGTTCTCCCAGTGCGTCACCGGCTCGCTGTGATCGCCGTTCACGTTGAAATACGCCCAGACTTTAGGCGGATTAGTGTTCCGGAGAAGCGAGAGGATGGATTTTACCAGGATATATACGGCGAGAACGATGAAGATCCACCTTGCGGCCGTCGTGTAAGCATGGCCCGGGTCGGAGAAAAATCCCACCACGCCGGATCCGACGGCTGATATTGAGTTTTTCAGTGACTCAAAGAAACTCATATGGAGAAACCCCCGTCGACGCCGAGCACCTGCCCCGTCACAAACGATGACCTGCTGTCGGCAAGGAACAAAACAGCCTCAGCAACCTCCTCGGCCAGACCGATCCTGTCAAGCGGCGTCCTTTCCGCCAGCGTCTCGAGCGTATCGCGGCTGAAAACCCTGTTCATATCGGTATCGATCACACCCGGGGCGACAACGTTCGCCCTCACGCCCGAAGGCCCCGCCTCCGCGGCGATGCTCCTGCAGAACCCTATAACGCCCGCCTTTGCCGCGGAATATACACTCTCACACGACGCGGCCCTGGTGCCCCACATGGACGACATCATCACGATCGATCCCGATCCTGCCGCGATCATAGCGGGCAGAGCGGCCCTGACCGCGTTTATAGTGCCTTTAAGATCAACGTCGATCACCCTGTCGATCTGATCCTGCGTCATGTCGCCTATCTGGCCCACGACGCTGATCCCGGCGCAGCATACGAGCGCGTCGAACGATCTGGCCCCGAAATATATCCTCGCCTGCTTCATGCAGGATGAAAGGCGCCGCCCGTCCGAAACGTCCGCCTGCATGGCCAGCGCGCCTGTTTCGCCAGACACGCGGTCCGCGGCTATCTGATTGTTGTTATAGCAGAACGCGACCTGCCAGCCTTCCGCTGTAAAGCGCCTCACTACAGCCGCGCCGATCCCGCGCGAGCCGCCTGTCACAAAAACCGTTTTCCCCATTTGACCGAGATCTCCAGAAGCACGCGCAGCAGAGATGCCGCGCATTCCTGACAGTTTTAGCATGTTTGGCTTTATTATATCAAATATTCGGACGGCATTCCATTTTTCGACACGTTCCGCGCTCCGGAAAGTTTGAAAAAAGCGGCCTCCTGCGCTACAATATCTTTTGTGGCAGCGAACGCAGAGCCGCCCGCCGCCGCGCATTCATTTCATCCACGAAATCACGCTTTACGGAGGGAAAAATGGAACGCAAAAATCTCTGGAACACCTACACCAAAAAAGATCTGACCGCTCTCAACGCTTTGGCGGACGACTACAAGGAATTCATTACCAAAGCAAAGACCGAGCGCCTCTGCGTGGACGAGTCCGTCAGGCTCGCAAAAGCGAAGGGATTCGTCGACCTTGAGAAGGCGGCCGCGGACGGCAGAAAACTGAAGAGCGGCAGCAAATTCTACGCGCAGCATATGAATAAGACCCTCGTCATCGGCATCGTCGGGAAAGACCCGCTCGAGGGCGGCCTGAACATCCTCGGCGCGCACATAGACTCTCCTCGCCTGGATCTGAAGCAGAACCCTCTCTACGAGAGCGATGATTTCGCGCTTCTCGACACGCATTACTACGGCGGCATCAAAAAATATCAGTGGGTGACGCTTCCGCTGGCCCTCTACGGCGTCATCGCCAAAAAAGACGGTACAGTCGTGAAAGTCGCGGTAGGCGACGGTCCGAACGATCCCGTCTTCTGTGTGACCGACATCCTGATCCACCTCGGCGCGAAGCAGATGGATAAAAAAGCGTCTGTCGCTGTCGAAGGCGAAGCGCTGGACGTCTTAGTCGGCAGCATCCCGGAAAAAGCGGGCAAAGGCAAAGAAGAAAAGAAGGAAGCCGTAAAGTCTGCCATTATGAACATCCTCACCGAAAAATACGGCATCGATGAAGAGGATTTCCTCTCCGCCGAGATCGAAGTCGTTCCGGCGGGAGCGGCCCGCGACCTGGGGTTTGACCGCAGCATGGTCATCGGCTACGGTCAGGACGACAGAGTCTGCGCCTACACATCGCTCCGCGCCATCTTGGACATGAAAGCCCCGAAGCGCACGTCCGTCTGCATCCTGACGGATAAGGAGGAGATCGGCAGCGTCGGCGCGACCGGAGCTCAGTCGCACTTCTTCGAGGACACGATGGCAGAGATGATGGATATGACCGAAGGCTACTCCGAGATGAAGTACCGCAGGATGCTCTCTAACTCCTGCATGCTTTCATCCGATGTCAGCGCGGGTCTCGATCCTCTCTACGCCGACGTCTTCGAAAAGAAAAACGCCGCGTATCTGGGACGCGGCATCACGTTCAATAAATACACCGGAGCGCGCGGAAAGTCCGGTTCCAACGACGCCTCCGCCGAATATTTCGCAAAGGTGCGCCGCGTCATGGACGACGCAAAGGTCGGCTTCCAGACCGCCGAACTGGGCAAAGTCGATGAGGGCGGCGGCGGAACCATCGCCTACATCCTCGCTAATCTCGGCATGAACGTCGTAGACTCCGGCGTCGCGGTCCTCTGCATGCACTCGCCTTGGGAGGTCACCAGCAAAGCCGACATCTACGAGGCTTATAAGTGCTACATGGCGTTCTGCGAAGGGATGACTAAATAGCCTTTAAAAGAACGAGTCCGCCTCTTCCGCGCAGTACAGCGGGAGGTTGACTATCTTCTCCTCCCTTTTGAAATCCGCCATCGACATGCGCAGAGCAAAAGGAGGATCGAATTTTTCCATATACGTTCTCAGCCTCTTTGATTTGAGATTCGTTTCGGCCTTGACTTCCGCAGGGATGACAAGGCCGTTTTTTTCAGTATGAAATCGACCTCGCACGAACTGCGGCCGTTAGTGTAATAATATACTCCCAGGCCGCTCAGCGTCTTTAACTGCTGACACACGTACTGCTCCGTGAGGGCGCCTTTGAATTCCGTGAACAAAGCATTCCCGTCCAGTATGGTGCGGGCGTCAAGCCCCGCCATACACCCGAGCAGACCCACATCCAGCATATACAGTTTGAAGGCTTTTTGATCCTCATATGCCTTAAGAGGGACCGAAGCCGCGGACACGCGGCTGACGCGGTGCACAAGTCCGCAGTCACACAGCCACATGATGGCTGTCTCGAATTCCTTCGCTCTGCCGCCTTCTTTTACCAGACCGTAGATGAATTTTTTGTTCTCCTTGTCGAGCTGCGCGGGGATGCTGTTCCAGGCCATACGTATCTTCGGGACGACAGAGACGGGGGCGCGCTTAGAAAAGTCCTGTTCATATGCGTCCAGTATCCTGCGCTGGATCATCCTGACCTCCGCGAAGTCATGGTTCTCGCAGTAAGCAGAGACCGCCTCCGGCATGCCGCCGACGAAGTAGTACGTCCTGAGCGCGTCAACGTACGTCTGCCTGAAGGACCTGATCATGTCGTGATCCTGTTTCTTCAAGACCTCCGCAAACCGATCTCCCGAAGACGCTCTCAGAAATTCATTGAATGACATGGGATAAAGGTCCAGGAAATCCACTTTCCCTACAGGAAACGAAGTCTTATCGTGCAAAGCTATGCCCACCAGCGAACCGGCGCAGACGATCGTGTACTGCGGCGCTTCTTCACAGAAATATTTAAGCGATGCCAGGGCGCGCGGCACTTCCTGTACTTCGTCGAAGATGATCAGAGTGTCTTTCGGGTCGATCTTTTTGCCCGAGAAGAGTTCAAGGCCCGCGATCAGCCCGCTCGGGTCCAACTACGCGGAAAAGAGTTCTTCCATCCTGGTATTCGAGTCGAAATTGACGTAGACTGTGTCCTTAAACTCCCGCCTGCCGAACTCTTTCATGAGCCACGTCTTTCCGACCTGACGCGCACCTCTGATGATGAGTGGTTTGCGGCGTTTGGACGATCTCCATTCAATAAGTTTTTCTATTGCTGTTCTTTCCATTGCCAAAACCCCCCCGCGCTTTGATTATCGCTGTATGTCATTGATATTAGCATGCCTTTACATTTTTGCAAGGAAAAAATGTAGTTGATTACACTTTTTACACCGAAAAGATGCAGTTAATTACACTTTTTACGCCGAAAAAAAGGATGCCCCATGCAGAAAGCAATGGGGCATCCGGTCATTGATCACGCTGCTTCAGGCGATCACCGCGGCTATGCGTCGACGGTCGTGTGCATGAAGTATTTGAATCCGAGCGGGCTGGAATAATATCCGTGTACCTTCGAGGAGATCATGTACAGATCCGTGTAGTAGTACAGAGGGCAGATGCACCCTGTGCTCATGAGAAGGTCTTCCGCGCGGTGCATGAGTTTATAGCGCGTGTCTTTATCGGTGCAGGACTTGATGTCTGCGATGACTACGTCGTAAGTCTCGGCCCACGTTCCGTTCTCGACCTTCGTGTCGTATCCGAGATCAGTGAGGTCGATGCTGTACGCTTTGACGTCTTTGCTGGCGCCTTTGCCGAACTGTACGTCGTTGTTGCCCGAGCCGGACGTCCACATGTCGAGGAAGGAGATCGGGTCGTTGTAGTCAGCGAGCCAGCCGTTGCGGGCGATCGTGTAGTCGCCTGCTTTACGGGTCTCAAGGAACGTAGCCCATTCCTGGTTCTCGAGGTTCATCGTGATGCCGACTGCGGCGAATGCGCTCTGCAGGTACTCAGCGATGGCTTTGTGGCCTTCGGAAGTGTTGTACAGGTATGTGATCGTAGGGAAGTTCGTGAACATTCCGGTCGACTCGTCATACGTGTAGTACTTCTTCAGAGTCTCGATCGCGGAGTCAAAGTTGCTCTGCATCGCGTCAGCGGAGACGTTGTAGTATCCGTCATACTCGTCGCTGTTTCCTGCGTTCTGATAGAATTCGGAGCCGTCAGCATCCGTAAGTCCCATCGATACGAACGAAGAAGCAGGGACCTGTCCGCCCTGAGCTACGTTATCAACGATGTGATTGCGGTCGATGAGGAGAGAGACAGCGTTGCGGATCTCTTCTCTTGCCTTCTCCGCTTCAACTCCGGTGAGGGTCGTGTCGGCAGGGAGGATGTCTTCGTTGATGTTCCAGCATACGTAGTAAGTTCCGAGCTGTCCGTCGACTTTGAATTCGTCAGGATACTCTTCCTTCAGAGTGGCGATCTCGTTCGTAGGAACGTCGTCGATGAGGAGCCAGTCGCCGTTCTTGAAGTTCGTCAGCATGTTGTTTGCGTCGTCGGAGAGGTAGAAGTTGATGACGTCCATGGAGACGTCGTCGGCGTCTATGAAATTATCGCTCTTCTTAAGAGTGATTACCGAGTTGTGCTCCCAGCTGTCCATGACGTAAGGGCCGTTCCCGATGTACGTGGAAGGATCCGTCGCCCAGTTCTCGCTGCTTACAACGTCCTCGCGGACAGGATAGTAAGTAGGGAATGCGAGCAGTTCGTTCCAGTAAGGGACTTCGTTCACGAGCGTTACGACGACTGTCTTATCGTCAGGAGCCTCTACCGCGAGTTTTGCGTCAGGGTTCTTCTGAGTTCCGTCGTCGTTGAGGTCCCACATATCGGCGTAGCCTTTGATGACTTCGAACATGTAGGAATAGTCCGCAGCCAGATCGACCGAAGCGGCTCTGTTCCATGCGAACACGAAATCGTTTGCGGTCACAGGCTCACCGTCAGACCATTTCAGTCCGTCTCTGAGAGTGTACGTGTAAGTAGCCGTTCCGTCGTCGTTGATCACCGGCTCTACGAGTTCCTCTACGCAGTCAGGTACGAGTTCTACTCCGCCGTTTCCGTCGTCAGCCCATTTGCTGAATCCGGAGAACAGGTGAGCGCAGACCGTGCCGCCGTCAACAGCGCTGTTGAGCGCAGGGTCGAGCGTCTGAGGCTCTGATGCGAGGCAGACGCTGATTTCCGAAGGTGTTCCTTCATCGTCGCCGGGGTTGCCGCCGCCTCCGCAGGCGAAGAGCACAAACGTCATGGCGACGCACAGAAGAATTACAAAAAGTTTTTTCTTCATCTTCTTTTCCTTTCTTAATTCTTTCGTTCTTTTGACAGGACGATCATATTTATTCCCGGGCGGGCGCTGCCTGTGGGCTTTCCGCCGCGGGATAAACAGCATTTTAGTACGATATCACTTTAGCATGACACATGCCGGACGTGATTAGATACGATTATATACCAAAATCACATTTTAAGCGAATGTTTTTTCGTTTCAGGCATGCGGCCGGATCTGCGGCCGTTCCCAGCCCTGAGTCCCCGGCCTTGATATCAGTTGATCTCCTCTACGCGGTGGCAGGCCACGAAGCGTCCGGACGAGACTTCGCGCAGTTCCGGGAATTCCTCGGCGCACTGCTCTTTTGCGTATGCGCAGCGAGTGCGGAACGGGCATCCCGAAGGAGCGTTCAGCGGGCTAGGTATCTCGCCGCTCAGCGCGATCCTCTTATTAGCTCTGGCCGTCTTAGGGTCAGGCTCCGGGACCGCCGAGATCAGCGCTTTCGAATAAGGATGCAGCGGATTGCGGTAGATCTCCTGAGCGTTTGCCAGTTCGACCAGCCTTCCCAGATACATGACCGCTATCCTGTCCGAGATGTGGCGCACGACAAGGAGGTCATGGGCGATGAACAGGTACGTGAGACCCATCTTATCCTGCAGTTCGTCGAACATGTTGATGACCTGCGCCTGGATGGATACGTCCAGAGCCGATACAGGCTCGTCGCAGACGATGAATTCAGGGTCGACCGCCAGAGCTCTCGCTATTCCGACTCTCTGTCTCTGTCCGCCAGAGAATTCGTGCGGGTAGCGCGCGGCGTGCTCGGAGTTCAGGCCTACATAGTCCATCAACTGAAGCACGCGCTCGCGGCGTTCCTCTTTGTTCGAACATAGATGGTTGACGTCCAGAGGCTCGCCGATGATGTCCTCGACGGTCATACGCGGATCCAGAGACGAATAAGGGTCCTGAAAAACCATCGTAGCCTTAGTCTGCAGCAGGCGGATGTCCTGTTTGGTCTCCATCTTTTTGCCTTTGAACCAGACTTCGCCGTCCGTAGGCTTATACAGGTGGAGTATGGAACGCCCGGCCGTTGTTTTGCCGCATCCGGACTCGCCCACGAGGCCGAGTGTCTCGCCCGGGTAGATGTCGAACGATATGTCGTCCACCGCCTTAAGAGGCTTGGATTTGAACCATCCGGTGGACATGTTGAAATACTGTTTCAGGTGTCTTACTTTAACAAGGGGTTCCTTGCTGTATTTGTCGTTCTGCGCGTTATTCTGCATTTTCCGCATCCCCTTCCGCCGCTTTCTTTACGTTCATCCAGCATGACGACAGGTGGCCTTTGCCGACCTCCAGTTCGTCACAGCGCTTATGGATGCAGATCTTCATCGCTCCGTCGCAGCGTGGAGCGAACGGGCATCCTTCAGGCATGTTCAGGAGGTCTATCGGAGTTCCGGTTATCGGCTCCAGTTTCTGACCGTCGTTTGCCAGCGTCGGGATAGACCTGAGCAGCCCTTTCGTGTACTCGTGGGCCGGCTCGTAGAATACCTGATCCGCGGTCCCTCTCTCGCAGACAGATCCCGCGTACATTACGATGATCTGATCGCAGAGCTGCGCGACTACGCCGAGGTCGTGCGTGATCAGGATGATGGCCATTCCGATCTTAGACTGGATGTCTTTAAGAAGTTCGAGTATTCCCGCCTGGATGGTCACGTCCAGAGCCGTCGTAGGTTCGTCGGCGATCAGGATGTCCGGCTCGCACGCCAGCGCCATGGCGATCATGACGCGCTGCCTCATGCCTCCGGAGAACTCGTACGGATACTGTTTCACACGCTTCTCGGGCTCGTTGACGTTTACCAGCCTGAGAAGTTCGACGGACCTCTCGTGAGCCGCCTCTTTAGTCACGTTCTTATGGAGCATTATCGCTTCTCTGAGTTGGTGGCCGATAGTGTACGTCGGGTTCAGACTCGTCATCGGGTCCTGGAATATTATGGAGATATGATTGCCGCGGATGCCGCGCATATCTTTTTCTTCAAGCCCGACCAGCTCCCTGCCGTCGAATTTGATGGAACCGGAGACAATCTTGCCCGTAGGGGCGAGGATCTGCATTATCGAATACGCCGTGACCGATTTTCCGGACCCGGACTCTCCGACTATGCCGAGGACTTCGCCGCGGTCGAGGTTGAACGATACGCCGTTCACGGCTTTGACTTCGCCGGCGTCGGTGAAGAACGATGTATGTAAGTCTTTTACTTCAAGCAGTGCCATATCCAGTCATCCCCCTATTTGTTCAGTTTCGGGTCAAAGGCGTCTCTCAGGCCGTCGCCGAAGAGGTTCAGCGAAAGTACGATCAAAGAGATGACGAGCGCCGGAATGACCAGACGGTAGGAATACGAGGTGATGCCGTTCAAAGCGTCAGACGCCAACGAGCCGAGCGACGGCATCGGTGCGTTCACGCCCAGTCCCAGGAACGACAGATAACTTTCGGTGAAAATCGCGCTCGGTATCTGCAGGCAGCACGAGATGATGATGACCGAGATGCAGTTCGGGAGCAGGTGCTTGCGGATGATCCAGCTGCCCTTTGCTCCGCAGGCCTGCGCCGCCAGGACGTATTCCTGCTCTCTCAGCGAGAGGATCTGTCCGCGGACGAGCCTGGCCATCGAGACCCAGTAAAGGAGCGCAAAGACTATGAACAGCGAGATGATGTTCGCGCCGATCTTAGCCAGAGCCGTGCCTTCCAGCGAATTTTCGAGCCTGATCCTGAGAACAGAAGCGAGCAGGATGACCATCAGCATGTCAGGCAGCGAGTATATGACGTCGACGATACGCATCAGTATCGTGTCCACCATCCCTCCGGCGTAGCCCGCTATGGATCCGACCAGAAGTCCTATGACCAGAACGATGAGGCTGGCAAAGAATCCTACGGCAAGCGAGATGCGGGTCCCGTACACGACACGGATGAAGTAGTCTCTGCCGCTTGCGTCCGTGCCGAAAATATGCGGAACGACGTGCTCCCCCTCCTCTATCAGTTTTTGTTCGGTGGTCGAGTACTCGAAAGGCTTCAGATTGTTATACGAAGCGTCCACCGGCTGTCCCGGCTTGACGCCGAGCATGGCGTCGTACGAGTACGGCCAGAAGTACGGAACGATTATAGATGAAAGTGTGATAAATACTATTATCCAGAAGCTCACTACGGCTACTTTATTCTTCCTGAAGCGGCGGATGCCGTCGCGGAACGCGGTCGTAGACTCGCGCATCTGGACCATATACGCCTTTTCGTCGGCGCTCGCAGGCTCGAATTCACTTAAGTCAACCTGCATGCTCAGTCTTTTGATATTATCAAACATCGGCGCCCTCCTTACTCAAGCGTGATACGCGGATCCGCGACTTTATACAGGAGATCGCTGATCAGGTTCATTATGACTATCAACGTCGCGAGGACTATCGTAGTTCCCATGATTAGCGTGTAGTCACGGTTGATGATGCTCTGAACGAAAGCGCGCCCGATGCCCGGTACGGCAAAGATCTGCTCTACGACGAGCGATCCTGTGACGATCCCCGCGAGCATAGGCCCGAAGTACGTGATGTCAGGCAGGAGCGCGTTTTTCAGCGCGTGGCCGTAGATCATGCCTCTGCGCGTAACGCCTTTAGCCCTCGCGGTGCGGATGTAATCCTGGCCGAGGACGTCGAGCATGGATGATCTCGTGAGCCTCGTAATGTACGCCATAGGGTACAGCATCAAAGTAATGATCGGCAGTATCAGGCCGCCTCGCGCCGCACCGTTTGCCGGGGCTATCCCCAGGTGTACCGAGAACAAAACAAGCAATAGCGAACCCATGATGAACGATGGCATCGAGACGAACGCCGTCGTGATGATCATTATGATCCTGTCGTAGATCGAGTTTCGCTTGAGAGCCGCCGTGCATCCCAGGATGATCCCGATGATCAAAGCGCTGAAAGCGGCGACAAGGCCGAGTTTGACTGACGTTTTCATGCCGTCCCTGATGATGTCCGCGACGGAACGTCCGCGGGATTTAAGCGAAAGCCCGAAATCTCCGTGGATAACTCCGTTCAGATACGTCAGATACTGCTGCCCCAGAGGCTTGTCGAGTCCGTACTTAGCCTCCATGGCTTTCTTTACCGACTCCGAGACGCCTTTTTCGCTGAGGAACGGGCCGCCCGGAACGGCGTGCATGATGAAGAATGTCAGGGTGATGACGACCCAGATGGTAATAAGTGCGAGAATGATTCTCTTGATGATGTACTTAAGAGTTTTACTGTTCATCTGCGTTTACCCTTCATTAAGAAACAAAATTGTTACTATGATTTTACCTAATATTCAAATAAATGCAATGAGTTACTAATGGTAAATACAAGTATACATGAATTTTTGTTCTAATGGAGAAAAAATTCAAAAAAATTATGTGAAAAACGTCTATTTGCTGAGTACGTCGATCAGGTCATACATCTCGCGGTTGAAATCTTTCTTCATGGATACGGCTTCCTCGAGGTCGAACGCCTCGACCTGTTCCTGGACGACGCCTATGGCTTTGGCCGGTGAATCCTCCGAGAGCAGGTACGCGGCCTTAGCGCCGGTCAGTGTAGCGATGACGCGGTCGTCGAGCGTTGGGACTCCGCCCCTCTGCAGGTATGACAAAACAACGAGCCGGGCTTCCTTCCCGGTCTTTTCGGATATCTCCGCGACCAGTTCGCGCGAGTCGACGCCCGATCCCTCGGCGTTGATGATGATGCTGTGGAGCTTGCCGCGGTTGTCGCCGGAGATGATCTTTCTTATGACGGCGTTGACATCGGCTCTGATCTCCGGTACCAGAACGGCTTCGGCGCCTCCGCCCAGACCCGCCTGCAGGGCTATGTCTCCGCAGTGGCGTCCCATGACCTCGATCACCGTGGTCCTCTCATTCGCGGAGCTGGTGTCGCGGATCTTAGATATCGCGTCCAGAACGGTGTTCACGGCCGTGTCGAAGCCGATAGTGTAATCCGTGTACCCGAGGTCGTTGTCTATCGTCCCCGGAAGGCACATAACAGGCACGCCCTTGCGCGCGAGATCGCGTCCGCCGCGCAGGGAGCCGTCTCCGCCGATGACGACGAGTCCGCCGATGCCGAACGTGTCAAGTATTTCGGCAGCGCGCGCGACGCCTTCGTCGGTCGCGAATCTTTTGCTGCGCGAGGTCCTGAGTATGGTGCCGCCGCGGTGGAGTATGTCGCCTACGGACGATCTGTCCATCTGCCTGATCTCGCCGTCGAGCAGTCCTTCGTATCCGCGGTATATTCCGTATACCTCCATGCCGAGGTCTATCCCGCACCTGACGACAGATCTGATCGCCGCGTTCATTCCCGGGGAGTCTCCCCCGCTCGTAAGTACAGCTATTTTCTTCATTATCTATCTCTCCTTTTAGGTATTCCGGATCATCCGTGTCTCGCGGCGCACTCGCCGCGGCGCTGTGCATCCCGCGCCTGCCGGGGCCGCCGCAGCGCATGTGTCCAACGCTTGTCTGGGGCCGCCGCGGCGCTGTGTGCGCATCCCTCGCATGCCGGGGCCGCCGCGGCGCAAGTGTATCCCGCGCCTGCCGCGGCCGCCGCGGCGCATGTGTCCAACGCATGTCTGGGGCCGCCGCGGCGCTGTGTGCGCATCCCTCGCATGCCAGGGCCGCCGCAGCGCATGTGTCCAACGCTTGCCGGGGCCGCCGCGGCGCTGTGTGCGCATCCCTCGCCTGTCGGGGCCGCCGCGGCCTCGTATCGTCGCTGCTGCCGTTATCGCTCGATGCGTTTGATTTTAATATTAGGGTTCCCCACGAGCAGTGCCGTCTCCTCGGCAAAATCGAGTGTAGGCTTGATCCCGCCGCTCCATTCGAACGCTTTTCCGTCGCGCTTGAAGACAATGACACGCACGTCGCCTCTGTGAGCCGAGAGTATTCCAGAGAGTTCGGTCATCACTTCGTCCTCCGTCATGGATCCGGCGCGTCCGAGTCTCGAGCCCTCTTCCGGGATCCTGATCTTAACAGGGTCCTTGGTACTTGAGACGCGGCTGCCTGCGCGTGTTCCGGTGCCGCGGCTTTCGTCCCGCGGAGATCCGCCCACGCCGTATCCGGTGCCGCGTCTTTCGTCCCGCGGAGATCCGCCTACGCCGTATCCGGTGCCGCGTCTTTCGGCGAGGCGCACCAGATCATCCGCTTCTTCGATAGGCAGAATGTTGTCCGCGGATATGTTCGGGAGCCTGTCTTCTCTGAAGTTGAGCCTTCCGGAGACCGCGATTATTGCGTTGTCGTCGAGGTATTTCGCGCAGCGCTCGTACACAGACGGAAATACGACGACCTCGCCTGTGCCGTGCAGGTCCTCCAGGTTCAGAGTCGCCATCATCTGGTTTTTCTTAGTGATTATGTTCCGCCGCGATGTGACCATGCCAATCGCGATGACCGGCTTGCCGTCCATCAGTTTTTCCTCTTCCGCTTCAGGTATGACTTCGGAGTCGTCCCCGAAGAGTTCCGCCATGTCCGACAGATCAGACATCCTGACTGTCGAGAGCCTGTCTATCGTCGATTTCCAGCGGTTGAGCGGGTGATCGGATATGTAGCACCCGGTCATCTCTTTTTCCATCGCGAGGCGGACCTGGCTGTCAAAGTCCCTCACGCCAGGCAGAGCGGCGGCGGTGCTTCCCGAGGACATGACGCTGTCATCTGTCTGGAACAGCGAGATCTGCCCGTCCAGGTTCTTGCGTGCGCTCTGCTGCGCGGCGTCCATGAGCTTTTCATAGACAGCGAGCAGCGCTGCCCGGTTATCCGACAGGCAGTCAAGCGCGCCAGCCTTGATGAGGCTTTCCACGGCTTTTTTATTGACCTTCGAAACGTCGACTGCGTTGATAAACGAAAAGATGTCTCTGAAAGGCCCCTTTGCGCGGCGCGCGGCTATTATGGCTTCCGCCGGGCCTTCTCCGACGTTTTTGACGGCGAGAAGACCGAAGCGGATTTTACCGTCTTCGACGGAAAATTTCGCTTCGCTGTCGTTGACAGACGGCGGAAGCACGTCGATCTTCATGTCACGGCAGTTGGCGATGTATTTGGCGACGGAGGCTTTGTCGTTCATGACGCTCGACATCAGGGCGGCCATGAATTCGACAGGATAGTGCTTTTTCAGCCAGCCGGTCTCGTAAGCGAGCACAGCGTAGCATGCGGCGTGGGCTTTGTTGAAAGCATAGGAGGCAAATGTCTCCATGTCGTTGAATATCTGCTCTGCCGCTTCGCGCGAGATGCCGTTCCTCACGCAGCCCGGGACCTCGACTGTGCCGTCCGCAGCAAACTTGCCGTTGATGAAGTACTCTTTTTCCCTCATCATGACGTCGGCTTTCTTTTTGCTCATCGCGCGGCGCACGAGGTCGCTTCGGCCGTAGCTGTATCCCGCCAGATCGCGGACTATCTGCATCACTTGTTCCTGATAGACGAGACACCCGTATGTGACGTCCAGTATCGGGGCGAGTTCCGGCGTTACGTATTTGATCCCGGCGGGGTTCTTTTTGTTCGCGATATATCTCGGGATCGAGTCCATCGGGCCTGGCCTGTACAAAGCGATACCCGCGACGATATCTTCGAAGCATGTCGGCTTCAGTTCCATCATGAAGTTCGTCATGCCCCGCGACTCCAGCTGGAAGACTCCCTCGGTGTTGCCGTCCGAGATCATCTCGTAGACTTCCTGGTCAGTATATTCCATGGATGAGAAGTCGACTTTCTCGCCGAAGTCTTTTTCGATCAAAGCAAGGGCGTCGCGGATCACGGTCAGGTTGCGGAGCCCGAGGAAGTCCATCTTCAGGAGTCCGAGCTCTTCGATGGTCGTCATCGCGAACTGGGTCGCCACGCCTTTTTCCGTCAGATATAAAGGAACGTACTCGTCGACCGGGAGCTTGGAGATCACGACGCCGGCGGCGTGCGTGGAGGCGTTTCGCGGCATCCCCTCGAGGCGTCTGGACATGTCGACGACACGGCGCACCTCAGGGTCTTCTTCGTACATCTTTGCCAGGTCCGGGCTGGTCTCGAGGGCTTTCTGCAGGGATATGAACGGGTTCGCGGGTACTGCTTTGGCGATCCTGTCAGTCTGGCCGTAACTCAGGCCGAGCACCCTGCCGACGTCGCGGATGACCGCGCGGGCTTTAAGGCGCCCGAAAGTAATGATCTGCGAGACGTTGTCCTGACCGTATTTGCGGCGTACGTAGTCTATGACCTCGCCGCGGCGTTCTATGCAGAAGTCGATGTCAAAGTCAGGCATGCTGACGCGCTCCGGATTGAGGAAGCGCTCGAAGACGAGGTTATATTTCAGCGGGTCTACGTCCGTGATCCTGATGGCGTAGGCGACGATGCTGGCGGCTCCGGAGCCTCTGCCCGGGCCGACCATGATGCCGTTTGATTTCGCGTAATGCACGAAGTCCCATACGATCAGATAGTATTCGACGTATCCCATGGATTCGATGACCGAAAGTTCGTATTCCATGCGGTCGCGGATCTCAGGCGTGATCTCGGGGTATCTGGTCTTGATGCCCTCCTCGCACAGATGGCGCAGATATTCCTCGCAGGTGTACCCCTCCGGCGGGATGAACTGTGGCAGATGGTATTCGCCAAAGGTGAACTTGACGCTGCACCTCCCGGCGATGAGTTCGGTGTTGTCGACTGCCTGAGGGGCGTACGTGAAGATCGAGCGCATCTCATCTTCGCTCTTTAGGTAGAATTCGTCGTTCGGGAACCTCATGCGCTTGTCGTCGTCGAGCGTCGTGCCTGTCTGGATGGCGAGCAGAACGTCGTGTGCCTCTGCGTCTTCGCGCCTGACGTAATGGACGTCGTTGGTGGCGACCAGCGGTATGCCGGTCTCGGCCGAAAGCCTGATGAGAAGAGGATTGATGCGGTGTTCCTCCTCCAGGCCCTGATCCTGGATCTCGAGGAAGAAATTCCCCTTCCCGAATATCTCCTGCATCTCCAGGGCTTCAGCCTTTGCGCCTTCGTAATCCCTGTTCAGCAGCAGGCGCTGGACTTTGCCCGCCAGGCATGCGGAAGTGGCGATGATGCCGCCTCTGTGGCGCATCAGGCAGTCTTTGTCTACGCGCGGCTTATAGTAGAAGCCTTTCGTGCAGCCCTCCGAGACTATTTTGATGAGATTATGGTATCCTTCGTTGTTTTCGGCGAGGAGAACGAGATGGGTCTGGTACCTGTCCAGATCCGGATCCTTATCGAGCATTCCGCGTGCGGCAAGATAGACCTCGCAGCCGATGATCGGCTTGACGCCCTGCTTCTGGCATTCCTTATAGAAATCGATGACGCCGAACATGACCCCGTGGTCGGTGATGGCCAGGGACTTCATTCCGAGTTCCTTTGCGCGCGAAACTACTTCGCTGATCCTCGCGGCGCCGTCTAAAAGGCTGTATTCAGTGTGTACGTGCAGATGTGTGAATCCCATGTAAAAATTATATCACAGGAAGGTGCGGCGGGGGCGGCCTTTATGTCGGGCTTTGGAGGGAGACTTTAAGTCGTGCTTTGGGGCGGCCTTTAAGTCGGGCTTTTGAGGCGGCCTTTAAATCGGGCTTTGGAGGGAGACTTTAAGTCGGGCTTTGGAGCGGCCTTTAAATCGGGCTTTGGGGGCGATATATATGTCCATTTCGGCGATTCGCATAATCGCTATTTTGTGTGGGCATGGGGTTCCGATGATATTTCTATGATATTACTTCTGTAACATCGCTCATCGTTGCCCAAAATAGAACGTTTCGGAGATATTTCTCGATGTTCCTCCGGTAACATCATCAGAATACAAGCGGAACGCTATAAGGAATTTGTCAAAATGCCATTTTGGGCACATACTATACGTTCCCGCACTTCCCCACATGTTTGACTTTATCCGCCTCTCTGATACAATTATTTCGGACGCCAAAAGGCGACTTTTCGCAGTAAATGCGGCGGCTTTTTACTGTAAATGCAGCGACTTTTGTGCCGAAGATATGGCTTTGGCGACATATTCCGCCAAAACATGCGCAGCGGAGGGAAACGAGGAAAGCGAGGGAAACCATGTTAGAGAAAATGACCACCGAAAACTATAAGTTCTTCCAGCATAAGGCGTGCGAGTTCTTCCCGTGCCATCAGACGAACGACCCGGACAACTTCAACTGCCTGTTCTGCTACTGCCCGCTGTACGCGCTCGGCGACAAATGCGGCGGAAACTTCAAATACCTCGAGAACGGCTTCAAGGACTGCTCCGGCTGCATGTTCCCGCACGTGCGCGCGAACTACGAAAAGATCATCGCCAGATATTCCGATATCATCGAACTCGCGAAAAAGAGATAGAGAAAAATATGCCCGCAATATACGCACACCTCAAGTTCGGGCGCCTCGCGCAGGAGGCCGCTCCGGAAGACATCAAAACAATAATCGGCGCAAATCAAAAATTCTATAACTACGGCCTGCACGGCCCGGATATGTTTTTCTACAACAAGCCTTTCGCCAAAGGCGGCTCCGTGAAACTGGCGTCGGAGATCCACTACGCACCGGCCAGAGAGTTCTTTGCTCCGGCGGTCAAAATAATGGCGGCGGGCGGCAAAGACTCGAATGCGCTCGAGGCCTACCTTTACGGCTATGCGTGCCACTTTGCGCTGGATCGCGCCTGCCACAGTTACATCAGCAAAGTGATGAGCGCGACGGGAACGTCGCATTCAAAGGTCGAGTCGGACCTTGAGAAATATCTGATCCTGAAGGATCACGGCAGCTACAAGGCCATCGAATATACGGGGCACATCAAGCCGGACCGCTCAGTGACTGACGTGATCGCCGTGCTCTACCCGGGGACGTCGGCCGACGACGTCTACACGTGCGCGAAACTCTTTGACCGGTACAGTTCGATGCTGTACGATCCGAGCGCTCTGCTGAAATTCGGAGCTCACGTGTTCTTCACTTTCGCCAAGGGAGGCAGGACCGTGTTCGATATGATAATACAGGGCAGTCCCGATCCGTCGCTGTTAAAATATGACAAAGCGCTGGAAAATAAACTGACCGCCGAAGTGAATACGGCGGTCGAGTTCATGCGAGAGGTCTCGGCGAAGTCGCCCGACGCGCTGGACGGGCGGTTCGACGATAACTTCGAAGCAAAAGAAGGCTGGGAAAATATCGAGCTGTGAATTACTCACGGCTCCGTTTTTTTCTGTTCATCAGAGCGCCAAAGCAGCGGCTGCAGCGGCTCCCACGCAGATCACGGCGGCCACGGTTCCTGTGGAGATCCTGTTGAGCCTGACCGGGTTCCGGTATATGAGATCTTTGACAGCGTATCGGTGCTCATGCTTTATCGAACTCAGTTATCGCTGAACCCGATGGTCCTGCGGATCAGTTTCTGCTTTACCGGCGGTTCGTCGCCGATAGTGAACGCTGCGCGGGCTTCCTCGAGGGCGGCGCTGCCCTTCGTTTCGTCCGCGGCGTAAATCTCGGCCAAAACATCGCCTGCTTTTACTTCGTCTCCGACCTTCGCCTTAAGCATGATGCCTGCGCCCGGGTCGATGGAGTCTTCCTTTTTCGCTCTCCCGGCTCCGGTGCGCTGTGACGCTTCGCCGATTTTCTCTGCTTCGATGGCCGTCACGAAGCCGCTCCGATCCGCTTTGACTTCCGCGGTGAGCGGATCGGACGGCAGGCGCGACACGTCCTCGACGACGCGCCCGTCGCCGCCCTGGGCTTCGATCATCTCGCGGAGTTTGGCCAGGGCGACGCCGCACGTGACGGCCTCGCACGCCATCCGGCGGCCTTCCTCAGCGCTCCGCGCCTTGCCTCCCAGCATTATCATAACCCCGGCCTCGTGCATCGTGAGTTCCACGATATCCGCAGGCCCGCGCCCCTTAAGAGTCTCTATTACTTCCCTGACCTCGAGGGCGTTGCCGACGGCATAGCCCAGCGGCTGGTTCATATCCGTAATCGCGGCAGCCGTGCGTACGCCCGCCGCGCTCCCTATCCTGACCATCAGTTCCGCGAGCGCCAGCGCGTCCTCCTCCGTCTTCATGAACGCGCCGCTGCCGCACTTCACGTCCAGCAGAATGGCGTCGCACCCGGAAGCCAGTTTTTTGCTCATGATGCTCGAGGAAATGAGGCTTAAGTTATCGATGGTTCCGGTCACGTCGCGCAGCGCGTAGAGTTTCTTGTCCGCCGGAGCGACCTCTGCGCTCTGGCCGATGACGGCGACGCCGATTTTGTTTACCTGCTCGAAGAACTCCTCCGGCTCAAGTTCCGTCCTGAACCCCGGTATGGACGCCAGTTTATCGACAGTGCCGCCGGTGAAGCCGAGGCCGCGGCCGCTCATCTTCGCAACGGGGACTCCGCACGCGGCCACGGTCGGAGCCACCGCAAGCGTCATTTTGTCGCCGACCCCGCCGGTGGAGTGTTTGTCGACCTTGACCCCGCGGATCGCGGATAGATCGACAGTCTCGCCGGAATTCCTCATGCAATCTGTCAGTGTGAACGTCTCCTCGTCGTTCATATGGCGGAACCATATCGCCATCAGCAGCGCGGACGCCTGATAGTCGGGGATGTCACCGCGCGTGTAGCCGTCGACGAAGTACTTTATCTCGTCCTTCGTCAGAGCGCCGCCGTTTCGTTTTTTGATTATGATGTCATTCATGCTGAACATAGCCGAACTCCTAAACTGTGATAATTATGCCGGGGGCGCAGGCCCGCGGCGGAAATGCTGCCATAACTCTATTTCAGGATATCCTTCAGGAAACTTGCGCCGATAGCCGGCGCCGCCGCTCCCAGATAGTCCGCTATAGTCGCGCCGATGTCCGCGAACGTCCCGCGCGTGCCCAGATTCACGCCCGCGCGCACGCCGGCTCCGAACGCCACCAGCGGAGTGTACTCGCGCGTGTGGTCGAATCCGGAATGCACCGGATCGTTTCCGTGGTCGGCCGTCAGCATCATGATGTCGCCCTTGCGCATCGCGCTCTTTAGTTCAGGCAGGCGAGCGTCGAACTCCATGATGGCTTTGCCGTATCCTTCCGGGTCGCGCCTGTGGCCGTACTTGGAATCGAAGTCCACCAGGTTCGTAAATATGATACCGTCCTTAGTCTTTGCCATCGCTTCGAGGGTTTTGTCGACGCCGTCCATGTTATCGTCCGTGTGGACCCAGTCGGAGATGCCTTTTCCGTTATATATGTCGTGGATCTTTCCGACCGCGTAGATCTCCTGACCTGCGGCTTTGATCATGTCAAGCACCGTGCCCTGAGGTGGAGTCACCGCGTAGTCGCGCCTGTCTGACGTGCGCACGCGCTTCCCGTTCTCGATGACGTACGGACGCGCTATTACCCTGCCGCACGCCCATTTGCCCTGAAGCAGACCGCGGGCCACTTCGCAGATGTGATATAGTTCCTCCAGCGGGATGACGGCGGTATTCGCGGCGATCTGGAACACGCTGTCCGCCGAGGTGTAGACGATCGGCTTCCCGGTCTTTTCGTGCTCGTCGCCGAGTTTTTCGATTATGACCGTTCCCGACTCCGGATAGTTCCCGATCACCTCGCGGCCAATCGCTTTTTCGAACGTTTTGATGAATTCCTCGGGGAACCCGTCGGGATATGTCTTAAAAGGCGTCGTGGTCTCGATACCGGTGATCTCCCAGTGCCCGGTGATGGTGTCTTTACCGGCCGAAAGTTCGCGCATCCTGCCAAACGATCCCGTCGGGTGATCTACGGCGAACTTTCCGCTTCCTCCGCAGATCCCGTCGATGTTCCCAAGTCCTAGAGCAGACAGTTCAGGCACTTTAAATCTGCCGCCGAGCCTCTCGGCGATATGACCGAAGGTGTCCGCTCCCTTATCGCCGAATTTTTCGGCATCCGGGGCCTCACCGATGCCCATGCTGTCTAAAACTATCAGTATCACGCGTTTTTCGCTCATTTTCATTTCCTCCATGCGGGACGTGCTGCTGCCGGGCCGCCGGTTTTCAAATTATCTTCACCGGCCGCGCATCGACGTAATCCAGCGATACAAGTTTATACTCGACTCCGTTCAATATTCCTTTATACCCGTTTTTCCAGACGTCGGCTCCGTGGAGATGGCCGTAGACGCACACGCTCACGCCGTACTCGGAGAGCACCTCCGTGAATCCGGAAGGGGCGAAATTATCGTTCGTCGGCGGGTAGTGCAGCGAGGCTATGATCGTCTCAGCGCCGCGCGCCTTCGCGTCGTCCAGAGACATCCTGAGCCTGAGGATCTCGCGTGTATATATCTTTTCGTCGTGCTCGTCAAAGCCCTCCGTCCCGGGGCAGATCCAGCCTCTCGTGCCGCAGATCGCGGTTTTGCCGACCATATAGCAGTCGTTCTGAAGGAAAGTGATGCCGTCGGAGATGGCGTTGAGTTTAGATTTTGAAGTCCACCAGAGGTCATGGTTGCCCTTTGCGACGACTTTATGCCCCGGCAGCGAGTCGATCCACCTGAAATCGGCGAGCGCCTCGTCCAGTTTCAGCCCCCACGAGATGTCCCCGCAGAGTATGACGGTGTCGTCGTTTGCGATCTCCTCTATCCAGTTCTTTTTCAGCCGTTCTGCGTGGTCCACCCACCCTTCACCGAAGATGTCCATCGGCTTGCTGATGCGCGGGTCCGTCGAAAGGTGCAGGTCTCCTATAGCAAATATGCTCAAGGTTCAGGTTCTCCTATCAATCGTCTAACAAAGCCGAGGCGCTAGCGTCGTCCAGACTCTCGACCTTGCTGAGTTTGCGCTGTATCTGTCTCGTGCGCGTTCCCACGAGCTCGTCGAGCTGGCTGTTCGCCTGGCTCAGGCTGTTCTGCGCCTTGGTGAGCGTCGTTTCGAATTTGGCAAATTCCGTCTTTACCGCCCCGAGCACTTTCCAGACCTCGTTTGAATTTTTCTGGATCGCGAGCGTGCGGAATCCCATCTGCAGGCTGTTCAAAAGCGATCCCATCGTGGTAGGCCCGGCGATGTTCACGTGATATTCGCGCTGCAGTATCTCGATCATCCCGTCCTGAACGATCTCGGCGTAAAGCCCCTCGAACGGCACGAACAAAATGCCGAATTCGGTCGTGTTAGGCGGGTCGATGTATTTGTCGCGTATGTCCTTTGCCTCGCTCTTGACGACCGTCTCAAGCTGCTTTTTCGCCTGTTTCACGCGCTCCGGATCGGCAGTCTCATACGCGTCCAGCAGGTTCTGGTAAGTGTCGCCCGGGAATTTTGCGTCTATCGGAAGATAGCATACGGATCCGTCGTCGGCGCCGGGCAGCCTGATCGCGTATTCCACGCGGTCGCGGGATCCCGGTTTTGTCGCGACGTTCTCTTCATATTGATCCGGAGACATGATCTGCTCCAGGATGCTCCCGAGCTGTACCTCGCCGAGGATCCCTCTCGTCTTCACGTTCGACAAAACCTTCTTCAGGTCGCCGACGCCCGTCGCCAGAGTCTGCATCTCGCCCAGCCCTTTATATACCTCCTCGAGCCTTTCGTTTACGAGCCGGAAGGATGAGGATATCCTGTCGTTTAACGTCTTCTGCAGTTTTTCGTCGACTGTCTCGCGCATCTGATCGAGCTTAGCGTTGTTATCGTTCCTCAGATCGGTCAGCTGACGCTCCACCGTCTGGCGCAGTTCTTCTATCTTCTTATCGTTTGTCTTGCCAAAATCGGCCACGGCTTCGTTCATCTCGCGAAGTCTCTCGTTCTGCGCTCTAATCTGATCGCCCTGCAGTTTCGCCTGCTCGTTCTGCCGTAAAGCCTGTTCGCTCTGGGCCTTTGCGATCGTCTCGCCGTAAGTTTTAAAAGAATTCTGGATGTTCTCGGCTGTCTCGCGCCGCGAGCCGTCTATGTCGTCCCGCAGTTCTTCGCGCAGGGACTGGATCTTCTCCTCGGTAACAGCGTCTTTCTGACTTTCCTTCAGTTTTCTCGAGCCTGAAAGCGTCGCGGCGAGCGCGATGACAGATATTACAAATGTGGCCGCCAAAAGCGATACGACGGCAATCTCAAACGTTCCCATCTGAAAACCTCCTTTGATTATGATACTATTTTTTCGCCGTGCCGTCTATTTCCCCGCTGCGGGTATCGCAGTGAAAAACTTTGGAGATGCCTAAAAAAACTTTAAATAGCCAAAAAAATTTGGATAACCAAAAAACTTTGGATAGCCAAAGAAAAAGGCAGCCGCTTCGGCTGCCCTTCCCTGATCCTCCTTATTTCATGGAACCTGCAACTGATTTCAAAATCAGGAGAATCGATGTATTCAGTCGCGATATCCGGCTCTCTTGCGGAGCGCTATGGCGCATCCCGCCGAAAGTGCGAGCAGAACCAGAAGGATTTCGTACGACGTCCCGTCGCCGGTATCCGGTTTTTGTGATTTGTCTTCTTCAGGTTTTTCCGGCTTGTTATCTTCAGGCTTTTCCGGTTTGTCTTCTTCAGGTTTTTCCTCTTCGAACGTGTTCTTCATCGTCCCGTTGTCTGAAACGGTGGAGTTATCGGCGGTTTATCCTCTTCCCGAAGGGATGTTCTCGACTACGCTGTACGTCCCGTTGATCGCAGGAAGTTCTGAGTACGTTACGGTCCACTTGTTCGCGTCAGATGCGTCTGCCGTGATCGTCGGCGCATATCCGGTGACCGTCGTCGTCTGTCCGTTCACGGTCTGCTGGAGCGTCAGCCACTTTCCGAAGTAGTCATTGCTCTGCCGATCGCTGCTCGGACGCTTGTTCGCCGTGTCGTTGTTGTCGCTCCATACCTTGTTGATCGTTATCGACGTCGTCTGCGACGGCTCGGCGCGGAGCAGATTCTGGTACTGAGTGCTACCGGTATCGGCGTCCGTTGTGGTATAGAGATCGAGGGAATAATTGTCAGGATAATCAGCTGTTCCCTGAGCTTTGGCCAGGAGAGCCTGTGCTGCGTTGTACATTCTCTGTGCGCTAGCATTTGAAGCGGAACCGCCGGTAAACGTAAATTCATCGATAGGTGAAACATTATTATCGGTGAAATACCAGAGCACCTTCTGCGTCACGGTCCTGAACTCGTCATCTGTCAGATTGTATGTAGTCTTGAAACCGCTTTTATCGCTCGGATAACCGTGATACATGGTCATCAGGACGGCTTTTTTTAGGTCTTCCTCCGACATCGTGCTCTGCACTCCAGCGGCATATTCGGCGAATTGAGCCGCTGTCGCGTCGGAAAGTTTAGTGTAGGCAGGTTCTTTTGGAAGAGTTGATGGTCTGTGCTCCCCCGGCCACTGTTTCAGTCTGTTAAAGCAGTACGCCACGCTGTCGGTCCCGGCCGGGTCATGGATGGATATCGACTGCACCTGACCGATGGTGTTGCTTGCGGAGTCCGCGTAGTAAACGTCTTCCGCGTTCGCTACGTCAGAAAATTCCGGGAGCGCGGGGATAAGCACCGCCGCGAGCAGAGCCGCTATAGCGGTCACTGAAAGAAACCTGTGTTTTTCTTCATTTTCAGTTCTCCTTCCGCGCGGAGATGTCACCCTCCGCCGTAGTCCGGGTCAAACGCCGGTGCGAACAAAAAGCAGACCGACGCCGGGCTGCTTTTCAATATTACCGTATAAATAGGACAATTGAACAAATAATAACGGAAAATAAGTAAAATGAGTACCGATTTTTATAATTCCATCAGAATCCTTATCGCGTGGGCGTATCCTTCTATCCCCTCGCCCGTGACGACAGCGCACGCGGCCTCCCTGACATATGAGACCTGCCTGAAATCCTCGCGCTTTGAAACGTCCGAGATATGCACCTCTACGGTCGGTATCCCGACCGCTTTAAGCGCGTCGAGGATCGCCACGCTCGTATGAGTGTAGGCGGCCGGATTTATCACGATCGCGTCGTACTTTCCGTACGCGTCCTGTATCGCATCGACGAGGTCGCCCTCGTGATTTGACTGATAGAATTCTACGGCGGCCCCCGATTCATCCGCCTGCTTCACAGCCGCGGCGACGAGATCCTCATACGTCTCTCTCCCGTAGATCTCAGGTTCCCTGATGCCGAGCATATTGATGTTCGGCCCGTTGATGATCAAGATCTTCTTTTTCTCCATTTGCCGCTCCTCAGATATTTGCCGCTCCTCAGACTTTTGCCGCCCATCAGACATTTGCCGCCCCTCAGATCTCCCTGTAGCTTCCGAAATATTCGAGGTTCGGGCTCATCTCGTTCAGCTGCTTCAGCATCCTGATGAACTCGTCCGAATATACCGACTCCGCGATGTCAAAATAAAACATGAACTCAAAATCCCTCGACGGCAGAGGCCTTGACTCGAGTTTCTCGAGATTTATCCCTAGCGCGTTGAATCTGGACAAAACGTTATACAGCGACCCCGGCTTATGCTCCAGCGTCATCATCAGGCTTGTTTTGTCGGCCCCCGGATATATCCTGAGGTCTTTAGTTATGCAGATGAACCTGGTGTAGTTGTTGTCCGAGTCCTGGATGCCGCTCTCCAGGCATTCGAGTCCGTACAGTTTGCCGCATTCCGCGGAACAGATCGCCGCCACGTCATTTCTTCCGGAAGAAGCGACGGTTTTAGCGGCTTCGGCGGTATTCTCGCATCCGGTTATCTTTGCCATCGGGAAGCGTTTCAGATATTCCTCGCACTGCGAAAGAGCCTGCGGGTGCGACACGATCTCCCTGATGTCCGTCGTTCTGGTGCCCGGAAGCGCCAGCAGGCAGTGGTTTATCTTAAGCTTCGCTCTGCGCGCTATGTGGAAGTTGTATTCCATCATCAGATCGTAGACCTGGTTTACGGAGCCCGCCGTGCTGTTTTCGACAGGGAGCACGCCGAACTCGCAGAGCCCGTTTTCTATCGCCGAAAACACCCCGCGGAAGTTCTTCGTGTACATGATCTTCGGGCGTTTGAACAGTTTATCGCACGCCTCCTGAGCAAAAGCGCCCAGAGTCCCCTGGCAGGCCACGTTCGGAGCGTCCGGGAAGTCCTCCGGCGTGTCTGCGAGCGCATCGCGAACTTCTCTGACGAGTTCGGACTCGCCGCCCGCGATCCCGTACTGATGGTCTTTGCTCATCTCAAAAATGCTGCGGAACAGGATCCTGTTATATCCCGCCAGGTCGGGCGAACTTTTCTCGGATATCTCGTCCAGGTGCTCGCGTTCGCGCCGCGCGTCCTCTATCGGCAGGCCGTGCTCTTTCTTATATTCCGCTATGTCCTCTGCGGCGCGCATCCTCTTTTCAAGAAGTTCCACGAGTTTGCCGTCGATAACGTTTATCTCTTTTCTGCTTTCGTCAATCGTCATCTTTCCACCCCGCCATATCGAGTATCGCCAGTGCCGCCGCCGACTCCACGCAAGGCTGCGCCCTCAGCACTATGCACGGGTCGTGGCGCCCTTTGACGGTCATCGTCACATTTTCCCGTTTCGAGTAGCTTATGCTCCTCTGTTCTTTGGCGATCGACGGCGTAGGTTTTAACGCGACCGTAAAGACCACGTCCATCCCGTCGGTTATGCCTCCGAGGATCCCTCCGCAGTTGTTCGTCAAAGTCACGACTTTACCGTTTTCATCGTACGCAAAGGCGTCGTTGTTCTCGCTTCCTCTCATAGCCGCCGAGGCGAAACCCGCGCCGAACTCTATCCCTTTGACGGCTGGTATGGCAAAGACCAGTTCCGCTATCCTGCCTTCCGCGCCTTCGAAGAGAGGCCCTCCGAGCCCGCACGGGACACCGCCGGCCTTGCATCTAACGAGCCCTCCGACAGAGTCGCCGTCCGCCTTTGCCGCCTCGACGGTCTCCGCGAACCTGTCGGTCCGCCCGCCGATCGCGACGATCTCGGAAGTAACGGTTATGCCTCTTTTTTCAAGGATCTGCAGCGCTATGCCCCCCGCGGCGCAGAGCGGAGCCGTCATCCTGCCGGAGAAACTTCCTCCTCCGCGATAGTCCTCGCAGCCGCCGTATTTCACGTGCGCAGTGTAGTCGGCGTGTCCGGGCCGCGGCACGTCCTTTATCTGATCGTAGTCCCCCGATCTGGTGTCTGTGTTCCTGATCATCGCGGTGACAGGACCCCCGCACGTCACTCCGTCCTTTAAGCCGGAGACGAACTCCGGTATGTCGGCCTCGCGCCTGGACGTGGTCAGAGCGCTCCTCCCAGGGGCGCGTCTGTCTAGAAAAGCCTGAAGTTTATCGAAGTCGATCGCGATCCCCGCGGGCATGCCGGAAAGCGTCATCCCGATCGCGTCGGAATGTGACTGTCCGAATATCTGTAGTTTAATGTTCTCTCCGCAGAATATCGACATGATTCACCTCTCAGCATCCGTATCGAGAAGCGCGTCCGGATACGTCTCGTAGAAGCGCTCGAAAAACGCCGGATACGATTTCCGGACTGCATCCGCATGAGTCAGTATTACTTTGTTATTGCACACGAGGGACGCGCAGGCGCACATCATCGCGATCCTGTGGTCGCCGAAACTGTCAGCGTGCCCGCCTTGGAGGCTTTTTTTGCCGCAAATCTCCAGACTGTCGGGAGTATCGACTACATCCGCACCGAGATCGTTCAGAGCCGTCGATACGGCGCCGAGTCTGTCGCTTTCCTTCAGCCTCAGGCGATGCGCTCCCTCGATTTTCCCTGTCCCTTCAGCCACGGACATCGCGAGGGCCAGCGCAGGCACCAGATCCGGCGTAGATTCAACGCGTACCGAAATGTTGTAAAGCTTTGACGGATATGCGTTTACAAAAGTGTCGCCCTTCTCTATTTCTGCGCCCATCAGGCGTAAAATATCGACTATCGCCTTATCGCCCTGCAGGGAGTCGTGCGACAGGCATTTCACCCTGACCGGCTCCTTGCCGATGACTCCGGCGACGATCCAGAAAGCCGCTCCGGACCAGTCGCCCTCGACTGAATATTCGGAAGGTGCCTTGTAGCGGATCGGTCCGTCTATGACGTACGAAAGGCCTCCGCCCTTTCCGGAAGTATCCGCCTTCCGGCCTATAGAGACGCCGTAATCGGCGAGCACCGCGAGGGTCATGTCTATATATCCGGACGATTCTATCGGCTCTGTCACGTGGATCTCGCTGTACCCGTCAAGCAGCGGCAGCGCCATGAGCAGGCCGCTTATGAACTGCGAAGAAACATTGCCGGGGAGATAGTAATCGCCCGGTGTCAGTCTGCCCGATACCGTTAATTCGGAAGTGCCCTCACCCGATATGCTCATCCCTTTCTTTTTCAGTTCTGACGCCAAAGGCGAGATCGGCCGCTCCGGAAGTCTGCCTTCTTCCAAAAAGACGGCGCTGCATCCGAGCGCTCCCGCCACCGGCAGAAGGAATCTCAGCGTCGACCCGCTCTCGCGCACGTTCAGCTTTGCCGGACGATGCTCTGCGCATGCGTCCCGAAGTTCCCTGACGCAGGATATCGTCGCGTCGATGTCGTCTGATTTTTCGCCGCACACTATCCTAGTGCCGCCGGGCGGGACAGTTCCGCAAAGACGGGCGAGCGCCTCGCAGATATACGCTCTGTGCGCAAATGATTTTGACGGTATATTATCGATCTCTTTCATTATAAATCCCTGCTTTTCAAGGTCTCTCGGTTTTCGGCGCACGCGGCGCCGCGGCGTTTCGCACACGCGGCCTCTCGATTCTTCTATGCCAGCAGCCACTCCAGTTCGTCCATAGTGAGCGTGACCGTACGGCATGACCCTATCCGCTCAGGAACTATCAGGTCTATGGAATCGCCCTTACGCTTTTTGTCGGCTTTGACCGCCTCAAATATCATATCATTTCCGTATGGTATCTCAAGATCGAATCCGCATCCGTCGAGCACGGCATTCAGCCTCTGCGGCACGTATCCGCTGCACCAGCCCTCGCGCGCAGCTATCTCCGAGATCCTCATCATTCCCATCGCAACGCAGTCACCGTGCGAAAGAGAAAATCCGCTCAGCGTTTCCACGGCGTGCCCTATCGTGTGGCCGAAGTTGAGCATCCGACGCTCTCCGCGGTCGTACAGGTCGCGGGACACGATGTCTTCCTTGATCGCGACGCAGCGCTTCACTATTTCGTCGAGGTTGGCGCGCACATTCCCCAGATCCGAGGCGAGATCCAGTATCTCAGGATCTCTGATCACCCCGTATTTGATGACTTCGGCCGTGCCGTTCCTGAATTCTTTCTCCGGGAGCGTGTCGAGGAGGGTGATGTCGCGATATATGAGTTCGGGCTCGTGGAAAGCGCCGGCCATGTTTTTGCCCTCTTTCAGGTCGATCCCCGTCTTGCCGCCGATCGATGAATCGACCAGCGCCAGCAGCGTCGTCGGCACTTCGATGAGTCTGATCCCGCGCATATAGGTCGCGGCGACAAAACCCGCCAGATCTCCGGTCATTCCCCCGCCGAGGGCGACGATCCCGTCCGATCTCATCAGGCCGTGCTCCGCAGTTTTTTCCAGCAGTGCCAGATACGTGCCGCCGTTTTTCGACGACTCTCCCGCGGGGAGGGTCACGCATACGGTGTCAAAGCCGCTTTTCTCCAGAGAGGCGATGCATTTGCCCGCGTAAAGGCCGGCGACATTCGAGTCGCAGATCACCTCCAGCCGCCCTCCGTTCTGGATTCCTGAAACAGCGCTACCGAGTCCTTCCAGCTGCATCTTCGATCTCCTTCTTTCTGCGTTTTCCTTCGGCCAGAAGAGCGGAAAGGCCTGCGGCGTCGTCGTTCTCCAGCGCAGCGCGGTACCTTTCGAGTTCCCCAATGAATCCGTCAAGTTCTGCCTTCAGGTAATCCCTGTTCTCCAGGAAAAGCTCGGTCCACATGTCCTCGTCGAGGTGCGCCACGCGCGTCATGTCCCTGAACGCTCCGCCCGAAACGGCGGCGTATTCCGTCTTTTTAGCAACGTCGCTCTTCATGTACGCGTTGGATATCAGGTGAGCCATCTGGGATGTGTACGCTATCACCAGGTCGTGCTCGTCCGGCGTCATCACCATGAAACGCGCGAATCCGGCCGCCTGAAGAATTTTTTTGATGCGCGATAGAAGGAAAATGTCGTTGAGGTTTCCCGGGACGATGGCAAACAGTGCGCCGTCGAACAGGTCTGTCCTGCTGTTTTTGAATCCGCCGGTCTGCTTGCCCGCCATCGGGTGTCCGCCGACAAAGGTGAACCCGTATTCGTCCGCGAGCCTGAAGCCCGTCTCGCATACTTTGCGCTTGACCCCGCAACAGTCGATGACCGTCTTAAGGCTGGTCCTGGCGCGTATGTTCCCGTCCGCGCCGCATTCGGCGCAAGATCCTCCTGTCCCGCCGCCCGCCGGGCGCGAATGCGCCTTCAGCCATTCCACTGTCTTTTCCGGCGTGATCGCCAGGAACAGGACGTCGCATTCGGAGATGTTTTCCTCCGTGAGTTCTCCGTCGACCGCTCCCGCCAGAACGGTGAAATCCATCGTTATTTTATCCGTATCCGTGCCGTATACCGTGCATCCCGCGCGCTTATACGCCCTCGCGAGAGAACCGCCGATCAGCCCGAGGCCTACGACGCCAACGGTCATACCGATATCCTTTCCGGAAGCGGCCGGCGATGCCTGCGCGCCTGAAGTTGTCATTTTACCGCCTCCCGGACTTTGTTGATCTTTACCATCAGTTCGTCGAACTGATCGGGCGTGAGGGACTGAGCGCCGTCGCTGAGCGCGTGAGGCGGATCGTTATGGACCTCTATCATCAGGCCGTCAGCTCCGCACGCCGCCGCGGCAAGCGACATAGGCGGGACCATTTCCGCCATGCCTGTCGAGTGGCTCGGGTCGACTATGACCGGAAGATGCGTCATCTCGTGGAGTGCGCAGACAGCCGATATGTCCAGAGTGTTCCTCGTGTAGTGTTCGAACGTTCTGATACCACGCTCGCACAGGATTATGTTCTCGTTTCCGCCGCACATGATGTATTCCGCGCTCATCAAAAGTTCCTCCAGCGTGTTCGCGAGTCCGCGCTTCAGGAGGATCGGCTTTCTGGTCCTGCCGAGAGCCTTCAGCAGTTCGAAGTTCTGCATGTTTCTCGCGCCGACCTGTATCACGTCGACGTCCTCGAAGAGTTCCAGATGATTTTCGTTCATTATCTCTGAAACGATCGGCAGCCCCGTCGCTTTCTTTGCTTTGACGAGCAGTTCGATGCCTTCCGCGCGCATGCCCTGGAAAGAGTAAGGCGACGTCCTCGGCTTGAATGCTCCGCCACGCAGCATATCCGCGCCGGCTGCCTTAACGCGCCTTGCGACCTCGATTATCTGCTCCTCGGATTCCACCGAGCACGGGCCCGCTATGACGGCAAAATTCCCGCCGCCGACTTTCACGCCGCCCACCTCGACGATCGTGTCCTTAGGGTGGAACTTCCTGTTTGCCTTTTTATACGGCTCGCTTATACGCTTGACGTCGTCTACGATGTCGAGCATCTTCAGCATATCGATATCGATCGCGCTGACGTCGCCGATGAGCCCGATGATCGTCTTATACTCGCCCTGCGAGACGTTGACGCCGAGCCCCTGCTCCTTGAACCATTCTGTCAGCCTGTCGATCTGTTCCTGACTCGTTCCTTCTTTTAGTACTGTGATCATTTTTTCCTCCCGCCGCTGTCGTCAAAGGCGGCCGATGATACCGCCGCCGTTCCCGCGGCCCGGAACTAGCGCCGCACGTTCATTCTGCGGCCGTAAACAAAAGACTCCGCTGCACGAATGCTGCGAAGTCCTGATAATTGCGGGAATTAATTAAGATACCTGAAAACCGTGCAGCAAACTATACCTTTTCTGCTGTAAAGAAAAAGCTGCGGTAATAGTAATATGCTGCTGTAAAGACGGTCGAGGTCATCATAATAATTTCCCATACACCTTTCGAGAAGTATGCTATCACACAAATCAGTGATTTTCAAGAAGAAACTGCAAGAATTCGTAATTTTTTTGTTTAATTCCGATAAAATATTTCGCATTAAAGCGTACCTCTTCAGTAATGCTGTGCGGATCGTTCGTGTTTTACTTATCTGCCATAACACTCCGCTTCTGCCGCACCTGCACATACAAAGTCTAAAGATAGCGCTCGAAATCCACGAAGATCCTGTTCTTGCGCGAGTGTCCGGAGGCCGAAACGACAGCCACCTTACCGCGTCCGCGCAGAACTATTTTGTCGCCTTCCTCTACGACGGCATCCGTCTTGCAGCATTCGGCGGAATTGACAAATACGATCCCGGCTCTCACGGCTTCCTGCGCTTTTGCGCGCGAGAGCGAAAACGCCGACGACACGATGCTGTCGAGTCTCATGGACGCGACTGTGTCGGAAAACTCCTCGCGCCTCTGCTCCGGGACTATCAGTTCCCCGAGCGGGACCTCTTCGCACGTGAGCCTGACGTTGGCGGCTTTAGCGTATCCGGTGAGCAGGAAAGGCACTATGCTTTTCATCACGATCATATCAGCTCCGCCCTCGCGGACCATGATGTCGCCCGTCAGGCTCCTGTCTATGCCCAGCGACATCAGCGAGCCCAGATAATCTCCGTGCCTGAGTTCGCGCTGAGAGGATCCGGCTGTGACGCGTATCACGGATAACTCCTCCGTGGCGGCATCATCAAGTTCAACTGAATACGGCGGCAGCAGGAACAAGACCGTCCTTTCGGCGTCGACGTAGCCACCGGAGAATACTTTAGCGACGTCCGGCGCAAGTGGTTCCCTTATCACTTCCTCGGCGAGCCTGCGCTCGTGAGGGTCCAGGAATCCCGTCGTCTGAACGGTGTATTTTTCGTCCGCCTGCCTTATTTTGTCGGCTACCTGCGCTTTGAAATATTCGTCCTGGTCACGCCTGATCATCCGTCGATCTTCAATTCCTTCATTTTATTGTAAAACGCCGTCTTAGAGAGGCCGAGTTCCTCCATCGCCTTAGTGCGGCTCCCGCCGTACTTCGCGAGCGTGCGCCTTATGATCAGACGCTCGCAGTCGCCCATCTGGTCGTGGAGGTTCTTCGTCTCCGGGCTGCTGTCGACGTCGATCTCCTCGGAGTATATGACGTCCGAGTCCGAGAACATCACCGCGCTCTGTATCACGTTTTCCAGTTCCCGCAGGTTTTCCGGCCAGCCGTAGTTCAGGAGCTTGTTGAACGCCTCTCCCGAAAGACGCTTTTCAGGTGCCCCGTACGCTTCCTTGTATTTCTCGAAGAATCTGTTGACGAAGAAAACCACGTCCTCTGGAGTCTCGCGAAGAGGCCGGATGTGAACGGAAAACGGTTTCAGCCTGTAATAGAGGTCGCGCCTGAATTCCCCGGAGTCGACTTTCTCTTTAAGGTCGGACGAAGAAGAAGCGATGATGCGCACGTCGACAGGTATCTCGTCTGTGGATCCGTGACGCATCACGGTCCTGTCACGCATAACGCGGAAGACCCTGCCCTGCACGTCGGGAGGCATGCCGTCTATCTCGTCCAGGAACACCGTCCCTCCCTGGGCCTTTTCGAAGCACCCCGGTCTTTCTTTGCCGTCTCCGTTCTCAGAGGCTTTACCGAAGAGTTTCTCATCAAGTTCATCCGAAGTGCAGCACGCGCAGTCGACCGTTATGAACGGGCCGCTCCTCTTCTGCAGGTGGTCGATCATCTCGGCGTAGTGAGTCTTCCCGGTGCCGCTCTCGCCCGTTATCAGGACGTCGCAGTCCAGCCCGCTCACCTTTACTACGCGCTTCCACACGTCGGAGGAGGCGCTGCTCGGGCCTGTCAGGTCGCCATCGATCTTTCCGGCGTCACACGGGCGTTCCTTTGCCATCAGGTCGCGGTAGCGCTTTTCCGCTTTGATGATCTCGGCGTCGCGCTCCAGAAGTTTTTCGCGGAAACGCTCGAGGTTCGAGAACCTCACGATGACGTCCTCCACTTTACCGTCTTTGGCGACGGGGATGAGCGAAGCTATCATGATGTAGCCGTTTATCTCCATCGGGACTCCGTACATCGCCTGAGATTTCCCCGAAAACATCAAATCCATGTAGGATTCGAATTCGTCGCTCATCAGGCCGAAAAAGAACGTGTGATAGTCGTTGCCTTTTACTTCGACCTCGTCGTTCGGGGATTTTGCGCGGAAAGACGCGCCTTTCAGTATCTCGCCCGGCGATTCGCGTCTGGCGGAGAAACCACGTTCTTCCCAGAATTTCACTTTATGAGTTTTTCCATCTAAGAGCACGAGCTGCGCGATGCAGACGAAGTAAGGCAGATCGTAGATCTCGTCGTCCACCTGCACTCTGGCTGCGCCGGGATATCCCCCGACAGAGAGTCTGATCTTCCTTCCGGCCGCCGTCGTCAGCAGGCTCGCGCCACGAGCCAGTTCCTGCTGACCGAAAGTCTTAAACACCGGTTCCGCGCCGGCGCCCGCGTAAGTCCCGACAGCAAGCAGCGCGTCGCCCATCTTTACGGACTTTCCCTTGATGCCTATGCATTTCAGGTCGTCCGGCGTCAGGCTGCCGTCGTCTCCTCCGAGCGCGGAATCGGACAGAAGGACGATGTCGCCCTTTGCGATCCTGCCTGCCGGATGTGAGTATTTCCCGCGGCCGACGAGCCCGAAAGCCTCCTTTGCCCGTTGGTTTATCGCGGCGACTTTTCCGTCCGAGCCGACCACGAAAATAGCGTCGTACGAACTGTCTAAGACAGCATCTATGACATCCATTTCAAGATACCTCTGTTTCATTCTTTTCCGTTTAAATTATATATTATCGAATTGTGAGAATCAATTTTAAGGATTCCGTAAATACGCACCCCTGTTTCCCGAAAAAAGTACGACGATGCATGAAGTATTTTTTATTATAATTATAAACAAATTGATATGATATGGTCGCCAAAAGT
>DKRJ01000007.1 GCA_002472145.1 Clostridiales bacterium UBA7285
TTCAATTTACAATCAACCCACAGAAAAAGTTAAACAGATAAGTTAAAAGGGATCGTTTTACCGATCCCACTCATACGCCAGTTTCGGTCCGCCGTCGAATCTGATCAGGCCGCAGTACGAAAACCCTTCTCTGGCAAGGATGTGCTGCATCACTTTATTCTCTTCCTGAGTGTCCACCCTTATGGCGTCGACGTGCTTTGCGCCGCAGAGATTTTTTATCAGATCTATCGCTTTCCCCGACAGACCTCCGCCTCTCGCACCGCTGCCAAAAGCCATACGGTGTACCACCGCGTAAGGGCGGTCTGTTTTCCACGCTCCGTCGATGACATGGTACGCCGGCTCGTCGCCCGTGATGATGCAGCAGTACCCGATGATCCCGCGCTCATCAGCAAAAACAAAGCCTGTGCCGTCCGCGATATCGTCGATTATAGTCTGAAGCGTCGGATAATCAGGGTGCCATTGCTCAAACCCGAGAGACCTGTGGTACGCCCTCGCGTCCTCGATGCACTGATAGCATGCTTCCGCCTCGTTTTCCTTTGCTCTTCTCAATTCGATCATGGTCGTTACCCGATCTTCCTGTTTTTTACACATAGATCCACCGCGCGCCTGAGCTGATCGATCCCGCCGCCAGTGGTCGCCCAGCTTGAAGCAAACCGCACGACGGTGTGATCCTCGTCGTATTCTTCCCAGAACCCGTATTCCACATATTTCGAGAGTTCGCGCAGCACGCTGTTCTCAAGGATGACGAACTGCTGGTTTGTCGGCGAATCGATGAAGAAGCTGCACCCGGCGTCCTCGAAAATGCGGCGGATCTCCTTTGCCCTGTCGATCGCGTTCCTGCTGATGCGGCAGTACAGACCGTCCCTGAACAAAGCCGCGAACTGAACGCCGGCCAGTCTGCCTTTAGCGAACAGCGCTCCGTGCTGCTTGATCCTCGTCAGGAAGTGAGACGGTTCCTTCCCTCCCGGAAATACGATCGCTTCTCCGTTCAAAGCCCCGACCTTGGTGCCGCCGATATAGAAGACGTCGCAGAACCTGTCGATCAGAGGCAGAGTCACGTCCGTCCCGTCCGCCCCCAGCCCGTATCCGGGGCGGGCCCCGTCAAGGAAGAGCTTCAGGCGGTTTTCGCGGCACACCCTCGAAAGTTCCTCCAGTTCCTTCGCGGAATAGAGGGTGCCGTACTCTGTAGGATGAGAGATATACACCATTCCCGGGAATACCATGTGTTCATAGTTGTCGTCTCCGTAGAAGCGCTTTACATACCTTTCGACGTCATCGGCCGAGACCTTTCCGTCATGAGACGGGAGCGTCAGGACCTTGTGGCCGCTGAATTCTATCGCGCCGGCTTCATGCACGTTTACGTGGCCCGACTCCGCGGCCAGGACGCCCTCATATGACTCGAGAGTCGTATCTATGATCAGCTGATTCGTCTGCGTCCCGCCGTTGACGAACCAGACGGAGGCTTCCGGGTCGCCGCAGGCTTCTCAGATCTCTTCTCTGGCTGTTTTCGTGAAACGGTCCGCGCCGTATCCCGGAGCCTGCTCCATGTTAGTCTCGCACAGCGCCTTCAAAACCTCTTCGTGGCATCCTTCCATGTAATCACACGCAAATGAGTACATTGGTCCTCGTCTCCTCTCTTCCGCGGATCTCCGCCCGCCACTCTTTTTCTTTGTGATGCTATTTTCTTTGTTATGCTCTTTTTCTTTGTGATATCTGCGATAGCTGTCGACCGGTCATGATCGGTCACTCTCCGAACTTTTTCAGTTCGTCTTTGAGTTCGTCCAGATGGCCGCGTCCCAGCGCGCGGGGCGAAACGCTGTATCTGACGCACAGTGCGGCCGCCGTTCCGGCCACTATGCCGTGATGCCCGCAGTTTCCCATGAGTTTCACCGTGGAGGCGGCGATATGCGTCGCACTGATATGCTTTCCGGCGCAGAGCAGATTGTCGATATCCGCGGAGTAAAGGCATCTGAGAGGCACCGAATACGGCAGAAAGTCGCGCTCCACCCATTTCCAGTTTCCCAGGCGGAAATCGTATTTCGGGTTTCCCGGATAGTGCAGGCAGAAGGCGCCGGCGTTTTCAACTATATTATCCGGGAATTCCGTATGGCTGCGTATGTCGTTTTCCGTCAGTATCAGGTCGCCGAGGTAATTGCGGAAAGCCCCTGTCGCCAGCACGTTCCCGAGGTGTGCGAGTCTCAGGTTCCCGTATTCCCGCGGGTCTTTTTCCCTGACGTTGATATACGTCCCTATTATCGCGCAGAACAGGTGATCCCTGATCTCCTCCTTGCACATATACGGATCGAGCCACTGGCCGTATTCCCAGAAGTGCGATTTCGTCAGATTCATAGCGTTGTCCCAGCCGCCATCTTTCCTTCTCCTGGGCTGCGCTTTCGCCGGTCCGACGTATGGCCCCGGCAGGTTCTCATACGGTCCTCTGCCGTAAAGAGACGTGACGCGGCCTATCTGTCCGCCGAGGTCGGAATAGTTCTTTGCGACCTTTACGGCCCATGGAGCGTCAGGGAAATCTACAGGTCCCGGCTCCGTCTCGGTGCGGAAAAGCACTGTGTCGCCGTGATGCATCGAGTCCGCCCGGAACGGAGCGAGGCTTTCGCCGAAGTCGGATCTGCTCTCCTGTCCTTCCAGCGTCGCTGCGCCGCTCAGGACGCCGAGAATGGCGCGTCCGCTGCAGTCGACAAACATTTTTCCGCGGAACCTCGTCTCTCTGTTCGTCTTCACGTTGACGGCGTCGACCGATCTGATCCTGCCGTCCGCGCAGTGCGTATCAAATATGTGCTCGCTCAGGAAAACGTCGCAGTTATCGAGTTCGCGCAGGATCCGCTCCGCCGCTAGGTCTCCGTCCTCCAGCCTTTCGGACAGAACGTCGACGAGGCCGCCGCATCTTCCTTCCGGCGTAAGTCCTACCTCCGCACTCGCGTTGCCGCCGAGGTATTCCATCTCGTGGATCAGAGCGACTCTGCAGCCGGATCTTGCCGCGGTATATGCGGCGCAGCATCCCGCGACGCCGCCTCCCGCGACGATAACGTCATATTCTTCCGTCTCCTCCGGCTCCTCCGGAATGTTCAGCAGGCGCTTTCTCCATTTTCTCCCGGCAGTGTCCGGCTTGTCGATCGGCGAGATCGTAGTATTGGTGATGTATATCGCGTCGCATCGCCCTTCAAATCCCGTCAGGTCGTGCAGCGCCAGTTTGACCCTGCCGCACGGCAGCGATACTCTCTCCGCCAGTTCCCAGTCTCAGCCTCTGCCGCTTGCGCCGAATGTCTTATTGATCGCTTCCCCGTTTATGAGAATTTGGAATGTTCCCGGATGCGCGTCCGGCACCCAGTCTTTCGTTCTCGCCCAGACGCAATACTCTCCCGCCTCGGGGACGTCGATCTCCGTAACGGCGTCCCTGACCGGTGTCCCGATACCGTGCGCCAGCAGATATGCCGATCCCATCTCGTCCACGAACTGAGATTCGAGGGTCCATCCTCCGTAGTCACGGAACGCTTCTGCTTCGATAAGAAGTTCTACCCGATCCATTTTCATCCTCCGTTAAAGCGGTCTGTAGTAGAGCAGCATCGACAGCCAGACTGTTTTTGTTCCGGCATTGCGATATGAATGAGGAACGTCCGCGAGGAAATGAATGGAATCTCCCTCGCTCAGGTCATAACTTTCCTCGCCTGCCGTGATCGCGACCTTCCCGGAAAATACGGTGATATATTCCTCCGTTCCGGGCATGTGCGGCTGCGCTTCCAGATGTCCCCCGCGGTCGATGCGTATGCGATAAGTTTCGAACAGTCTTTTCTCATCAAATGCGAATGCGGGATAGTTGACGTACCGACCGTCGCCCTCGGTGAGCGGATGAACGTCCTCCGCGGGAATGACCTGATTCACCTGCTTCTTATCCTCTGTAAGAGATGTGAACTTGATTTTATAGCCGTTCGCGATCTTCCAGAGGACCGAGATCGTAGGGTTGGTGTCTCCCTTTTCGATCGCGGAAAGCATACTGCGAGAAACGCCGGTCAGGCAGGACGCCTCATCGAGCGTGAGCTGTTTCTTTTTGCGTATTTCTTTCAGGTTGTCGGCTACGTTGTTTTGTATGTCCATGGACATTCCCTTCTTTTACCGTTTTTCGTCTGTTGTTTGATGACGGTACTGTGTCTGCGATTTCCAATATATTGGAATTATTTTCAGTTTATAGCCGAACGCGGAATTTGCCAAGTTGTTATTGCTGATTCGAATCCACGATCTCCTTTACCGTTACGTCAGGATCGCGGAAGCTGTGAAGTAAAGTATTTTCATTTTTCAGATTCCTTCTGTCTGTTTTTGATCGCATCCAGCATTCGTTTGAGTCCCGTTTCGACGATGCTGCGCGGCATCGCCAGATTCAGCCTGATATACCCGGCGGCGTTATCCACGAACAAAGCGTCGCCTCCCTCGAGCAGAACGCCTGCGTTGTTAGCGAAAAAGTCCGGAAGATCCGCCACGTCAGGCAGAACGTCGCTTAAATCGACCCACGCGAAATACGTCGCATCCGGAATGGTGAAGTGCGCGTCCGGTATGTTCTCCTTCAGGAAGCCGTCGACAAACTCCAGATTGGAGTCGATATATGCTTTAAGCTGCTCCAGCCACTCGCCGCCGTGCTCGTACGCCGCCTTGTGAGCCGCGACGGACAGCGGGTTGACAGAGCCGAGGATCTTGTCGCGAGCTCTGAAGCGGGCTCTCTCCTCGTCGCTGCGGATGATGATATTGGAGTGCATCAGACCGGCCAGATTGAAGGTTTTGCTGGCGGACATACACGTGATGAGACGCTCGTAATCCGGCATGATCTTTCCCATAGGAGTGTGGCGCAGCCCGGTGCGTATCAGGTCGCAGTGGATCTCGTCGGACACGACCCAGAGCTGATATTTTTCGACGATCTCGGCCGTCCGGCGAAGCTCATCCGCGGTCCAGATGCGGCCTGTAGGGTTGTGTGGATTGCAGAGCATCAAAACCTTCACTGCGGGATCGGAAGCCTTTTTCTCAAAGTCCTCCCAGTCGATCTCGAAGCTGCCGTTCACTTTTTTCAGCGGGGACTTCACGAGTTCCACACCGTTATATTCGCAGGCGTGAAGGAAAAATCCGTACGCGGGTGTCACTGTCAGAACCTTCCCGTGTGAAGGTTTTACCAGGTCTTCCACGAGCTGGTAAAGTGCCGGGATCACGCCCGGGGAAAACGTGAGCTGCTCCTTAGGGAACGTCCAGTCGTAACGTGTCCGGCACCAGTTTTTAAGCGCTTCGTAGTAGCCGTCGTCCGACACGATGGTGTAGCCGAGGATCTTCCGGTCCACCCGGTCTATGATCGCCTGGCGGATCTCCGGCGCCACGGCGAACTCCATGTCCGCGACCCACATGCGGATGAACTCGTCGTCCTTGTATGGGAAAACGCGCTCCTTCCCGCAGTGGAAAATGTACGGGCGCCAGCCGTCGACGTTTTGAGAATTGGTATTGTGCCTGTCGATGATCTCGTCAAAATCGTAAACCATGATGATCGCTCCTTTTTTATTTGTTATTTGTTATTATTTTATAAAATACAATTTCAAA
>DKRJ01000026.1 GCA_002472145.1 Clostridiales bacterium UBA7285
ATTTGAAATTGTATTTTATAATAATGGTATGGAACTCACTGACAGGCTTTCTGCGATAAAGGGAATAGGACCGAAAAAAGAGAAGATGCTCGCGGACCGCGGCCTCAGGACCGTGGATGATCTTCTTCACTTTTTCCCGCGCGGCTACGAAGACCGGCGCAGCGTGACGAGCGTGCGCGACGCGGTACCGGGACAGGATGCGCTGATCGAGGCGTACGTCGTAAACGTAAAGATCTCCGGAAACCCGTACAGCAAAAAAGCGCCTCTCTCTGTTCTGGCGGACGACGGTTCCGGCCAGATAGAGATCGTATTCTTCGGAGAGCGCTATCTGGCAAAGATCTTCAAGCCCGGGGCCAGGTACACCTTTTTCGGCAAAGTCACAGAGAACTATACTAGGAAGCAGATGATCCATCCGACTTTCACTTCAACGGGCTCAGAAGACGATTTCAGGGGAGTCCTTCCGATCTATCCTGCCGTAGAGGGGGTCTCACAGAGAGAACTCCGCAGGCTGGAACTCGCTGTTTCTCCTCTGGCCGACAAACTCGCGGAGTGGATCCCGGAAGACGTCGTGCGGAAATATAAACTCGCGTCTCCGGCATATGCCGTGAAGAACATCCATTTTCCTGCCGATTCGCGCAAGGTGCGCGAAAGCAGATACCGCCTCGTGTTTGAGGAACTCTATACGATGGAGACCGGACTCATGGTCATACGCGGAGGTATAGCCTCAAGTTCCGGGGGAGCGCAGATCGACTGCCGCGCCGGTGATTCTTTTGCCGATAGGCTGCCGTTTGAGCTGACGCCTGGCCAGAAGGAAGCATGGGAGGAGATCAGGGCCGACCTCGAGTCCGAAAAGCGCATGAACAGGCTGCTTCAGGGCGACGTCGGATCAGGCAAGACGGTCATCGCCGAGATGGCGATGTATTCCGCCGCCCGGAACGGATTCCAAAGCGTCATCATGGCGCCGACGGAACTCCTGGCGGACCAGCATTACGAGACGTTTACAACCGATCTTGCCGATAAAGGCGTAAAGATCGCTCTCCTCACAAGCGCGTCCGGACGGGCGGAAAAAAAGCGGATCATCGAAGGCCTCGCGGACGGAAGCATAGACATCCTGATAGCCACGCACGCCGTGCTCCAGGAAAATGTCAAATTCTCCAATCTCGGGCTCGTGATCACAGATGAGCAGCACAGATTCGGAGTCGAGCAGAGGCGCACTCTTTCCGCAAAGGGAAGGAACGCGAACATCCTCGTCATGACTGCCACTCCGATACCGAGGACCCTGGCCGTAATACTCTACGGCGATCTCGACATCTCCCAGATCAAAACGATGCCAGCGGGCAGAAAGCCGATATCCACGACCGTAGTCACGCGCGATATGCGCGGAAGAGTCTACGATTTCGTGGGAAAGCAGGTAGCCATGGGCAGGCAGGCGTATGTGATCGCGCCGCTCATAGAAAATTCGGAAAAGATAGATGCCGTGTCGGCCGGGGAACTGTATAAGGAAGTGTCGGAGAGATTCCCGGAGCGCCGCGTCGCGCTAGTCCACGGCGCGATGAGACCGGCTGAAAAGGATGAGATCATGCGCGCGTTCGAGCGCGGAGAGACAGATATCCTCGTTTCGACCGTGGTGGTGGAAGTCGGCATAAACGTAAAGAACGCCACCGTCATGGTCATTGAAAACGCAGAACGCTTCGGTCTCGCGCAGCTGCATCAGCTGAGAGGCAGGGTCGGGCGCGGGGGCGGCGACTCGTATTGCTTCCTCGTGACAGACGACTCAAACGAACTGGCCATGAAGCGCGCGGAGATAATGAGTTCGACGACGAGCGGATTCGATATCGCCGAGGAAGACCTGAAACTGCGCGGCCCGGGTGAGATCTTCGGGACGAGGCAGCACGGCCTGCCGACGCTGGAGATCGCCGACCTGGTTCGCCATAAAGAGGTGCTCGAAGACGCGCTGGAAGCGGCAAAGGAGACGACCGCAGCCGATCCGGGCCTGAAAAAACCGGAGCATGCCGCTCTGCGCGAGCGCGTGGAAAAGATGTTCGGCGGCGAGGTGCGCCTCGACCTCTAGGTGGGCTCCGGAAAAACTTTCATTGACCGGGGTTGTAATGTATAATGAATTGACTAATATCTGGCATTGGGGATCAATAACATATGAAGATCATTGCGGGAGAATTCAAGGACAGACGCCTTGAAACTCCGGAAAACTACGATATCAGGCCTACAAGCAGCCGCATCCGCGAGTCGATATTCAACCTTTTGATGTATGAAATCGAGGACTCGTATTTCGTCGATCTCTTCGCAGGAACAGGAGGCGTGGGGCTCGAGGCGCTTTCCCGCGGAGCCGGAAAGTGCCTGTTCTGCGACAGCGACCGCGCTTCGGCCGCGATCATCAAAAGAAACGTCGCGGCGTGCAGGGCGGAGGACAGATCGCGGATCGTATCGGGAGATTTCATGAAGGCTCTCAGGTCCGTCAGGGAAAAAGTCGACATATTTTTCATCGATCCGCCTTACGCGACCGATCTGTGCGCGAGAGCGCTAGAAGCCATCGACAGTCTTGATTTATTGGCCTCTAACGGTATAATAATAGCGGAACACGACAGAAGAGACAGCCTCCCGGAACGCGTAGGGGGACTCGTTTTGTACCGTGATAAAAAATACGGCCGCGTCGTTCTTTCTTTTTACGTGCGCGAAGACTCGGCGTACGTACGCGGGGAGGAATAACATTGACTAAAGCTCTCTATTCTGGGTCATTCGATCCTATGACGAACGGCCACCTCGACATCATCAAAAGATCCTCACGCATGTTCGACGTGCTCGTTGTGGGAGTCGTCGCGAATCCTCGCAAGAATCCTCTTTTCACGCTCGAGGAACGCGTTGAGATGATCAAAGAAGCGACCATGGACATCCCTAACGTCGAGGTCGACAGCTTCACCGGGCTTCTGGCTCATTACGTGAACGACAACAATTTCGACGCCGTCGTGAGAGGGCTGAGAGCTACGTCCGATTTCGAGTACGAAATACAGATGGCGCAGATGAACGCGAGGCTCTTCAGGCCGGGGACGGAATCCGTCTTCCTCATGACGTCCCCTAAATACTCGTTCATCAGCTCGAGCATGATAAAGGAAGTAGTTTCTCTGGGAGGCTCTGTGAACGGGCTCGTCCCTCAGAACATTCTGGCAAAGATAAAAGAAAAGTATTCCATCAGGGAGGTATCAAAATGACAGTACTCGAACTCCTCGACGAACTTGAGGAGATAATAAACACGGCGCCTAAGTTCCCGCTGACGGGCAAGGTCATGGTCGACGCGACGGAGATCCTGGACCTTTCCAAGGATATCAGGCTCAGCCTTCCTGACGACGTTCAGCAGGCAAAATGGATCCGCGACGAAAAAGAGCGCATCCTCTCGGACGCGAAGAAAGAGTATGAAAAGATCATCCTCGAGGCGAAGAAACAGGCCGACACGATGGTCGAGAACGACGTGATCACCCAGAGGTCGCTCGAGGTCGCAAACGAGATATATAAGCGAGCCGATGATTATTCGACTGAGATGCGTCTGCGCACGTTCGACTACATGAACGAGATCCTCGGCGATTTCCGCAATAAGATCGACGACGTGAACAACACATATATCGCCGGCATGTTCGACGACATCAACAAAAAGATGAACGAGATGGCCGCAAAGGTAGACGGCGACAGGGAGCAGCTCGTAAACATGAGCGACGAGACTAGGAATCAGGCTCCTCCTGTCCACGACATCGAGATCCCGGTAGGCGGGGGATCCGAAGGGAACGCTGAAACGGATGAAGCGGATGAAGCCTGAGAACATCGAGACTATCGGCGTCGTGGCGGAATTCGATCCTTTCCACGACGGCCATATTTATCTCGCCGAAACCGCCAAAAGAATAACCGGAGCATCGAACGCGGCCGCGGTGATGAGCGGCCCGTTCACACAGCGGGGCAAACCCGCTGTTTTTGATAAGTGGAAGCGCGCGGCCGACGCGGTCAGATCTGGGGTGTACTGTCTCGTGGTCGAACTGCCCGCCGTCTGCGCCGTTTCGAGCGCAGGCACGTTCGCCGCGGGAGGGGTAGGCGTCCTGAAGGCTCTCGGATGTGTGGACGCCCTCGCGTTCGGCAGCGAGTCCGGCGACGCCGAAACGCTCAAACGCCTTGCCCGGTCGTACGATCTGCTCGAGGAAGACGGCGGTGAACTGATAAAAAAGCACCTCGCCGGAGGTTTGTCCTACCCGGCGGCGAGACAACTCGCACTGGAGGAACTCCTGCGATCCGGCGACGATGCGGCTGCCGAGGCTGCGAAGGCGCCGAACAATATCCTGGCGGCCGAATACATCCGCGCCGCCGGAGACATGCCGTTCGTGACGGTAAAGAGAAACGATCCCGGGCACAGCGCGACCTCTACGCAGCTTCGCAGGAAGCTCGCGGAGACGGATGGAGAGCGTCTCGGTAGAATGGACAGTTCTCTCTTTGATCTCGTCCGCGCCGCCGTTCTGTCAAAGAGCGCAGATGAAACAGAGCGCATCGCATCTGCCGGCGAGGGGATATCCAACAGGCTGAAGAGCGAAGTCAGATATGCGTCGGACCTCGATGACCTGGTCGCGCGGGTAAAGTCGAAGCGCTACACGTATTCGAGGATAAGCCGTCTTTTGATACAGCTCCTTCTGGGTATAGAACAGGAAAAGGCGGATCAGGTCGCCGGAGCGCTCTATATCAGGCCGCTGGCCTTTGACGAGAGAGGCGCGGCTCTCCTGCGGCGCGTCAGGAAAGAGCATCTCAACACGGCTCCCGTCATCGACAGTGTCGCGGAGTCATTGAAAGAGGGCGGAGAGATCTCGCGCGTCCTTGCGACCGACGTACTCGCGGAGGACATTTACTCCATCATCTCCGGTTCGGATCTGTACGCCGAGTCTGATTTTGTCAGAAAGCCAGTCTTCATCCGGAGGTAATGCGCCGCCGGCGGGGGAGCACGGGGAAGGCTGAAAAAGCAAGGAGAAACGAAATGATAACAGATAAAGAAATCGAAAGAATAAACGAACTCTACCACAAGTCGAAGACCGATGAGGGCCTCACACCAGAGGAGGCGGAGGAGCAGAAGCGCCTCAGACGCCTGTATATCGACTCGTTTAAAGAGAACCTCAGATCGCAGCTCGACAGCATCACGGTCATAGATGACAACTACGAGGGACCGGAGAACAAGACTGTTAAAATAATGTAACAATCTCATAAAGCGCGGCGTTTGAATCCGCTTCCCCAAAGGTATAAATAAAGGGGCCGCAGGAGCGGCACGTTTTTATCAAAGGCAATACCAAGGAGAAAGATTCAGAAATGAGACATGTCTATCTTGATTACTCAGCGACGACGCCGATAAAACCGGAAGTGCTCGACGCGATGATGCCGTATCTGAAGGAATACTACGGCAACGCATCGAGCCTTTACGATCTCGGGCTCGAGTCTAAGAGAGCGTTGGATAAAGCGAGAGAGCAGGTCGCTCATCTCATCGGAGCGCAGCCTCGCGAGATTTATTTTACCGGATGCGGATCGGAAGGCGATAACTGGACGCTCATGTCAGTCGCCGAAACGATGGGCGCAAAGGGAAATCACATAATAACGACGGCGGAAGAGCATCCCGCGATGCTCAGGACGTGCGAATTCCTTCAGAAGCATGGATTTGAGGTAACGTACCTCGGAATAGATAAGGAAGGCAGGATCGATCCGGCCGAACTGGAAGCCGCCATCACGGACAAGACGATCCTTGTCAGCATCATGATGGTCAACAACGAGATCGGAACCATTCATCCGATCAAGGAACTGGCGGCCATCGCTCATAAACACGGCGTACTGTTCCATACGGACGCTGTGCAGGCGCTCGGGAACGTTCCTATCGACGTAAAGGACCTCGGAGTCGACTTCCTTTCGGTATCTTCTCATAAGATCTACGGGCCGAAGGGCGTCGGGGCGCTTTACGCAAAGACCGGAGTCAGGCTCACGAGCTACATCCACGGCGGCGAGCAGGAGAACAACAAGCGCGCAGGCACGGAAAACGTAGCGGGCATCGTCGGATTCGGCAAGGCCGCTGAACTGGCCGAGACGAACCTCCCGCATCACGTAAAACAGGTCAGCGAGCTGCGCGATTACATGGCAAAGAGGATCACCGAGGAGATCCCGGACTGCTTCATCAACGGAACGATGGAAAACAGACATCCGGGCAACCTGAACGTGACTTTCAAATATATCGAGGGAGAGTCAATTCTCCTTCAGCTCAACAGATTCGGGATCTACGTTTCAACAGGCTCGGCGTGCTCATCTAAATCGCTGAAGCCGTCGCACGTCCTTTCGGCGCTTGGCGTGAGCGACGAGATGATACACGGAACCGTCAGATTCACCGTAGGAGATATGACGACAAAGGATGACATCGACTACACCGTCGATCATTTGAAAGCGGTCGTCGAGTGGTTGAGATCGGTTTCGTGTCTCACGCCTGCGAAAGGAGATAAATAACAATGGGACTTTATAACGACACAGTAATGGAAAACTTCATGCACCCGAAGAACGTGGGTGAGATAGAGAATCCGGACGGCGTAGGCATCTACGGAAGCCCTGTGTGCGGCGATATGATGCAGATGCAGATCAAAGTCGACGAGAACGACGTCATCACGGACTGCAAATTCAAGACGTTCGGATGCGCCAGCGCGATCGCTTCCTCCAGCATGGCGACGTCCATGATCATCGGGAAGACCGTCGAAGAAGCGCTGGAGATCACGAACAAAGACGTCGTGGACGAACTCGGGGGACTCCCTGCCGTAAAGATCCACTGCTCCGTGCTCGCGAGCCACGCCATCAAGTCTGCGATCTACGACTACGCGAAAAAGCACGGCAAGACGTATAAGGGCCTCGAAGGCTTCGACCCGGACGCCGACGAATAGAACGCTTTTAACAAAACACGACGCGGCTGACACGCCGCGCAGCATCAGATAAATGAGTTTATCGGAAAAATTGAAACTCAAACAGAATCTGGACATGACATCAGGAAGCATACCACGCCTCCTGATTTCTTTTGCTGCGCCTCTTTTGATCGGCAACCTGTTCCAGCAGCTCTACAACATGGTAGACACGTGGGTGCTGGGAAACTTTGCCACGAATGAGGCTTTTTCCGCTGTCGGATCCGTCTCTAACATCATCTATCTGATGATATCGCTCGCCGCGGGGCTCGGCGGCGGCGCCGGGATCGTCGTATCGCAGTATTACGGCGCTAAGGACGACGAAGGCCTGAGCCGCATCTCGCACACGGCGATGTTTATGACGCTTTTCATCTCGATCGGAACGACTATCGTCGGACTGGCCCTGATCGATCCGATGCTCGAACTGATGAACATGCCCGCATCTGTAGCCCCGGATGCAAAAACGTATCTCTTCATCATCGACTGCGGCCTCGCAGGTACGATGTATTTCAACATGGGAGCGGCCATACTTAGAGCGATTGGCGACTCCGTCAGGCCGTTTATCTACGGCGCCGTCTGCGCGGTCCTGAACATCTTCGGCGACCTGCTGCTCGTCATCCGATTCGATATGGGAGTCGCCGGCGTCGCGCTCGCCACCGTCATTTCGCAGGCGGTGTCGGCGGTGCTTGTGATCATCGCGCTGGCGCGGAGCAGCACAGCTGTCAGGCTCTCGATGTCACGCATGCACATCCATCGCGGAGAACTCGTAAAGACGCTGAAACTGGGTATCCCGTCCGCTCTGCAGATGGGGATAATCTCGTTCTCGAACGTCTTTGTTCAGGGCTACATCAACTATTTCGGACCTAACGTCATGTCAGGATGGACGGCATATTCTAAGGTAGACGCTCTGCTGCTCCTGCCGCTGCAGTCTCTCTGCATGGCAGTATCGACGTTCTCCGGTCAAAACATAGGCATCGGGAACGAAGAGCGCGCGCGCCGCGGAGTGCGCATCGGATATTACATGTGCCTCATCGCGAACGCAGTCCCTCTCATACCAGTTATGATCTTTGCCCCTCAGATCGTCGCGTTTTTCAACGCTAAGCCTGAGGTCGTAGAATACGGTTCGGCGTTCCTTAGGTGGATCAGCCCGTTCTACCTGCTCAGCTGCAGCTGCGACATCGAGAGCAGCGGACTGCGCGGTGCGGGCGACGTAAAATGGCCTGTCACCATAACGATCTTTTCATACGTGGTTTTCCGTCAGATCTATCTTTACTTGATGGCAAACTATATCTCCAACACTGTTCTTCCTATAGCCATGGGCTATCCGGCGGGCTGGATGGTCTGCGCCGTGCTTATGTTCATACACTACAGGCGCGTCGACATGAGCAGATACGCCGTGACGAACAGATCTTCCTCTTTGACCTGACATGTTTTAACTTAATCTAAGGCTTCTTCCGTATACTTTGCATAAAGCATTCGGAAGGGAGGCTTTCTGATATGGAAAACACAAAAAGGATCGCTTTAGTGCCCGCTTATGAGCCGGACGGCGCGCTGCTCGCGGTGCTAAAGGATCTTAAAGAATACGGATTTGATATCTTAGTCGACAACGACGGCAGTTCTGAGGATAAGGAAAAAATATTTGCGCAGGCGGCGGAATACGGCACCGTGATCGCTCATGAAGAGAACATGGGCAAGGGGAGAGCCGTAAAGACGGGGCTTGAGTATATACGGGACAATTTTCCCGCTGACTCGACGATCGTGACCGTAGACGCGGACGGGCAGCATACGGCAAAGGACGCCGCCATGCTGGCGGACGCGGCCGAAAAGGCTCCGGGCACGCTGGTGCTCGGCAGCAGGAAGATGACCGGAAAAGCGCCGCTGAGGAGCAGGCTCGGAAACGGCATAACGCGTTTTATCTACAGGGTGTCCACCGGGAAGGGCGTATATGATACGCAGACCGGACTGCGCGCGTTCAGCGCTTCTCTGATCCCTGAATTCATCGACATCGAGGGTGAGAGGTACGAATACGAGATAAACGTACTCCTGGAGGCTCCGGGGCTGGGCGTTCCGATCGAGGAAAAACCCATCGAGACCATCTATTCCCGCGGGAACAAAAGTTCGCACTTCGACACAGTGAAAGACTCGTTTCGCATGTACCGCGAGATACTGAAATTCTCGGCTTCGTCGATACTCAGTTTCCTGCTCGACTACGGACTTTTCGCCCTGTTCTCGATGATCACAGCTGGTATTGGCACTGCGAGCGTCGCCGTATCGAACGTATTTGCGCGCGTCATCAGCGCGACGTTCAACTTCACGGTAAACAAGCGATTTGTCTTCAAGAGCGGAGCCGATACGGCCGAATCCGCGGTCAGGTACTTCATACTCGCCGCAGTGATCCTCATCGGGAACACGTTCGTCCTGAACACGCTGACAGGGCGGTTCGGCGTCAACAGGTACGCGGCAAAGATAGCCACGGAGATCATTTTCTTCGCGATCAGTTACGTGATGCAGCATACGTATGTATTCGCGGACAAAAAGGAGGCGGTGCGTCAATGAACAGGAGGATAAGGAACGTAATATTCGCCGTGATGCTGACCGCGTTCACGGTCTACTCGGTGCTGGATACCTTCGTGATATCCAGAGCGTATGCGGTCGTGCAGACGGACCAGGCCGCACAAACGGAGAGCGTCAGCGCGGATACGTCCGGAACGGGATCCGGCGGTTCGGAAACCGATGCAGCTTCGGGCACGTCAGATGCGGGCTCCGACACTTCGGAAGAAGATGCAGGATCCGCGTCTCAGGAGCCTGTCGTCACAGACACGTCTTACAGCGATGAAAATATCACGGTGACCCTGAGCGAGTACAGAGAGAACGATACTACCATTTACGTCGCTGACGTCACGCTTTCATCCGCAGAATACCTGAAGACTGCGTTCGCGCAGAACATCTACGGTAAGAACGTAACAGCAAAGACTTCGGAAACGGCCTCAGACGCGGACGCGATCCTGGCGATAAACGGCGATTACTACGGAGCGAGAAATTCCGGCTACGTAATCAGGAACGGCGTGATCTACCGCAGCGAAGGCTCATCCGGAAATGAAGACCTCGTCATATACGAGGACGGAAGCTTCGGGATAATATCCGAGGATTCGGTCAGCGCTGAGGAACTCCTGGCAGACGGAGCAGAGCAGGTGCTGTCATTCGGACCGGCTCTCATAGAGGATGGCAATATTTCCGTCTCGGAGGGTGAGGAGGTCGGCAAAGCAATGGCGAGCAACCCACGCACGGCGATCGGTATAATTGATGACCTGCACTACGTGTTCGTCGTGTCGGACGGACGCACGAGCGAGAGCGAAGGTCTGAACCTGTACGAACTGGCGGGATTCATGGAGAGCCTGGGCGTGGAGACTGCGTATAACCTCGACGGAGGAGGCTCGTCTACAATGTATTTCCTAGGAAGCGTAGTGAACAACCCTACGACAAACGGAAGGACGATCGGAGAAAGGAGCGTGAGCGACATTGTCTACATCGGAAATTGAAAGAACAGAAAGAAGGAGCGCGGTCAGATTCGCCCTGATGTCGGCGCTGTGCCTCGTGTTTGCTTTGATATATGAGCATTTCAGCCACCAGGTGTATTCTGCGTATATGATTTTTGCCTTTGTCATACCGTTTCTGGGAGGAGCGCTCCCGCACTATCTGATCTCCAGGTCGCGCGCGTCCGAATTCGATCAGACCGAATTCGACAGGATGGGGCTCGGAGACTCGGGACAGCGCGTAAAGCGCGCGGAGACGCTCGGCCTCGACCCATATAATTACGGGGTCGAGACGCTCACGGTCGGCAGCCTGTTCAAGGGCGTGCTTGAAATATACGGCACGACCAGCCGCCTGACCGCTTTCTACCTCATCGCCGGGATATTTTTGGCGCTGGCGGGAGTTTTGATATATATCTTCCGGGGAAATATGGTAAAATATAAGACGAGCGAGGTCCCGCGCCGCGAACGGAGCGGGAAGGAGCGATATTTCTCATAAGGAGATCATCTTCATGGGCATCAGATACAGAAAGAGCATCAATCTCCCGTTCGGGTTCAGAGTCAATCTCAGCAAATCCGGCGTCGGCTTCAGCTGGGGGCGCAAGGGGATCAGGATCACCAGAACAGCAAAGGGAAAGGTCCGCAGGACATACTCGATACCCGGGACCGGCATCTCGTACGTGAGCGAAGGGAATCCGTTGGATAAACTGAAAGGAAGAGAAGACGACACCGGAGAGACCGGGACGAAGGAGTGATCCCGGAGCGGCGCCGCGGCAGTCTGACATCACTTTAAAGATTTTGTAAAACTAACCCGCAGAGCGGCTATATCGCCGCTCTGTTATTGATTTTTCGCGATGTTTTCAATAAAATATTACCAGACGATACATCCCTTTCAGGCGCAGAGGGGGCGCAATCAGATATGTCAGACTTAAAATACCGTCAAACAGGATCCGCCGCGCAAAGCGGGGAGTAATATCATGGGGACGGCCATTTTCGCCTCTTCTGGCTGATCGTAACCAATGCGAATCTGTACAGGCTGACAGCCGCATCATGGTACAGTCTGCTTCCGCCAATAATGGTCGCTGTTATGCTGATAGTCGCGATAGTCTATGGCAGCATGGCAGAGAAAGGTACAGACAGGCCTCAGGCAGCGTACGCGGGAGCGGCTGCCTGAGGCGGCCGGCGCTTTCTGCAACATCTATTCACTTATCTCCCGCGCAGACTTTTCATCGTTTAACATGGAGACAGCCAATCTCCTTATCGCTGTGTCGTTTCTGATCACCGCGCTGGCGTATATACTGCTGTGCGCAGGATATATATACGTCGGCAGAATAAACGGCAAGGCCGCGGCGGGTCTTTTCCTGGCCGCCGCATGGCTGTACTCTTTCCGGAGTTTTCCGAGCGGCCTGGCTTTCGGCATGGCCAGAGACATACAGCCGGGATACGAGATCATCACGCCTCTGTCCAACGGCCTGCTTGAGTTCCTTTCGTCGCTGCCGGGGTCTGTACCGGTCATCTGCGTATCGATCGCAATGCGCAGATACTGCAGGCAGTACATCACAGCGGAAAGATCCTGGGAGGGACGTGCCTCCGGCGCGGACTCTTACGCGGGCATCAGCCCCGTCACTGCGCCGGGAATGACGGCGGAAAACGAAAACGCGTCATCTCAGATGCCGCGGATCGACCAGCCTTTCGAAGTCGGGAAGAAAAAGGATCAGAATAAGTATTTCGAACAGTGATATGCAGTGATATCCCGGTCGGCCGCCGGAACGCCGCCGGAACGGGAACGAGACAGGTCATCTGATATGGACAGCAGCAATTTCGGAGAGTATTCATACGGAAGGGAAAGCAGGTTCAAAGGCGGCATAGCGGCGGCATGGATATGCACGGCGCTTTTTGCGCTGCAGATCTTCTTTATGTTTTCCACGTCACGGATGTACGAACCGGTGCACGTGATCCGCGCCTGCGTACAGTTCGCAGCGGTGATATTCACGTTCAGATGTGGTTTTCAGCCACGCAAGTCGATGATGAACAGGAACCCGGCTGTGATCATGGTCATCGCGTTCGCCGCGGAGACGATCCTTGCGGCAATGGGGATGCATCAAAACATCGAAGCTATAAAGGCCATCACGGTCGACCGGTCAAACCTGAACTTTGAATCGTTTGTTATTCTGACGGATCTGATCCTTCTGTATTTCCCTTTGATCTCAGCCGTTTCGCTCATTTTGTTCGCCGCGGGACGGTACAGCGCGTCGAGGATATTCGCCTGCGTCTCGGTCGGTCTCGCTGCGCTTAAGACGGCGATCCAGACAGATCAGATCATCGAATACTTCAGGAGCGTGGGAGTGCCGGATACGATGGGCTATGTCGCATACAGCACGCTTATTACAGGGATCTTCTTCCTGTCAATGCTGATTGAAACGATTACTTTTATCGTCTACTTAAGCAGATATCCGCTGTCACTGCATCCGGGATACGCTAAACAGGGCTTTGCCAGACCTTACGAACAGACGAGGAACAGATATTCCGGAACGTCCTCGGCCAGCCCTGCGATAACAGCTCCCGCCGCAGCAGCACGGGACCGCCATATCATAAGGGCAGCAGTGATCTGCCTCGCCGCTGTCGCGCTCATCTCCGTGACCTTAGCCGTTTACTACAGATCTCATTTTGGAGTGTACGAACTGAGCGAATACGACAGGATTCGTAAAGAAGCCTTCACCGCCGACGTCCCGGAGGACCCGGTACCTCTGGCAGATGGATCGGAGAGCACTATAAAGATGCCTGGCAGGGACGTGACAATAAAGGTCGAAGGCGTGGGAAAAGGGATCGACGGACGTACGTATTTAGTCGCGGAGGTATCCAACCGGACACACTCTACTGTCGGCATGACGTTCAAAAGTCAGGGAGGGATCGGCGGAAGATCCGTACCTCTCGATTACATGACGTTCATTTCCGAGCCGGGCGAAACAGTCCGCATCAAGATCGCTTTTGACGAACTGGCGATGCGCGAGAACAGGATCAGGAAGATCCACGAGATAAATTTCTATCTGGGCTATTACGTCGGCAAAGATCTGCATACGTACATAAGCAATCCCGCCACGATAACGCTGACCTTCGATCAGGAGGCGGAGTACGGCGAACACACGAAGGATTACGAGAACGTCTCCGACGACTATGTGGAAGTGTACTTTCAGGGTGTTTTGGCTGACCCTGATTATAACAACAGGGTAAACCTGGTTTTCTACATCGAGAACAACTCCGGCAGATCCATCTATACCGAAGAAGTCAAATGCGAGCCGGAGGATATGAACGGGGCTTCGTATTCGGATGCGATCAGCCTGGAATCGGGCACTTCGGGAGTTTTTTCGATCCACTATTATCTGGATCTGAACGAAGAACTCCCGGACGTCATCTCGGTCACCTTACCGTACGGATGGTACGATTCGTCGATCGAAAAGCACGAGAAGAGCGTTACGCTGCAGATAGACACGTCTCACGAATTTAAGGACTGAACCTGAGGCGTTAAAGACTGAGCCTGAGGCGCTGCTGATTTTTTTGATATGGAGATAATTGCCGTATGAGTTCAGAGCAATATTCCAGAACTGAAATGCTCACGGGACACGAGGCCACGGAAACACTCGCGCGAAGCGGCGTGCTGATCTTCGGAGTAGGCGGAGTGGGCTGCGGAGTCGTCGAAGGACTCGCGAGAGCGGGGATCGGGCGGTTCGAACTCGTGGACAGCGACATTTTCGAGGAGACAAACCTGAACAGGCAGCTTTTCGCGTCGTACGACACGCTCGGAAGATATAAGGTCGACGTCGCCGCGGAGCGGATCAAGTCTCTGAACGACAGAGCAGAGGTCACGGTGAGAAAGCTTTTCATAACCGCCGATAACGCCGAGACGTTCGACTTCGGGAGTTTTGACTACGTGATAGACGCAGTTGACACTGCTGCGGCTAAAGTATGGATCGTCACCGAGGCGATCAAAGCAGGCGTTCCCGTCATCAGCAGTATGGGATGCGGGAACAGGTTCGATCCGACGAAACTCGAGATAACCGATCTGTTCAAGACATACGGGGATCCGCTCGCGAAGATGATGCGGCAGGAGATGAAAAAGCGCGGGATCAGGCACCTGAAGGTCTTGTTTTCCTGTGAGCCGCCCGCCGTACCGCGCAGATCTGATGATCGTCCCGCCGGCAGGCACGCACCCGGAAGCACTCCGTTCGTCCCGACGGCCGCCGGTCTGGCTATCGCATCGGAGGCTGTCCGCGATCTCATCGCCGGGGAAAAGTTTTGATCCTGAGAGATCATCAGGAGGGGATCATTGAACGACCGCAGTTCCGAAGCAAATAGCAAGACGCTCGCCATAGCAGAAAAACGCAGAAAACAGAAGCGCCGCAATGTCATCATCATGTCCGTCATGGCCGGCACAGCGTATTTTCTGCGCTTTAAAGGTGTTTTATTCGGCGGCGTGATGTCCACGGATCTCATGGATATCCTCGGCTATCTGCGTCCCTCGCTATACGTCGCGATCTATTTATACTGGCGGACCACGATCAAAAGAAGGATAGTGCAGGATCAGGTCCGCGTCTGCCTGGAATCGATCGCTTATCTCTTCATCATCCGGTTCATCTTTCGTACGATCAAATTCAACATCCAGCCTTATCCGTCCGGATGGACAGGATGGCCGCAGATCCCTGTCCCGGAAGAGAATTACGCGATCTCGACACGGATACTCTGGTATCTGTATTACGTCCCAATCCTGATGATCCCCGCCATCGAGACAGACATCGCCATTTCCGTGGGGCGCCCGGGGAACTGGCATTTTCCGAAATGGACGATGGCCATGCCGATCGTCTCTTTCACATTGCTTGTTCTCGTTATGGCAAACGATTCGCACCATCTCATGTTCATTCCTTCCGTGCCAGGCGACTACTGGACTGATTCGGACGGCTACGGGTACGGCCCGCTCATGCTGCCTGTCGCAGCCTGGGTAGTGATACTCAACGTGGCAACTCTGTTCATCTTAGCCGCCAGATGCAGGCTGCCGCAGAAAAATATCAAGATAATCCTTCCTGCGGCTCTCGACGCACTCATCCTGATTTATTCCGGTCTGTACTTCTATGGCATTGACTGGGTCAAGGACGCTTTCGGCGACTATACGGCCTTCTACTGCTTCCTGACCGCGCTTATGCTGGAAAGCTGCATACTCAGGCGCTACGTTATGGGAATGACGTACGACGAGATAGCCGAGGAATTAAAAATCACGCCGAGCGGCGTGAGATGGAATCTGGATCAGATAGTTGAAAAGTGCGGATTTGCGAACAAAAACGAACTGCTCACCGCGGCGATAGAGAGCAAACTAATCGTGACCACGCTGAAAGATTGAGCACGGCCTTGAACACTGCTGTCGATCATAGGCTGTCGATCAGCGCGGCCAGATATCTTCCGGTGACCGAGCCAAAGATGAAGGAATCGATTTTTCCTTCTTTTTTGGCTTTTTTTTACGCTGTCAGCCAGATGGGAGTCCGCTTTATCGTTTACGAGGGCAATTATTTTGCAGGAAGGGGATTCTGCCTTTATTGTTTTTGTCAACTTCAGCCTGCTGACAAGAGCCCACGGCTCCAACGGAGTGACTTCCAGAAGAAGTGCGTCGGGGCGGAGGATCCTGCAGCGCGCCGCGGTGCTCTCCGGAGTTCCGGAGATAATGACCTGGCAATCGGAAAGTTCCTGAACCAGAACTCTTCTGATGGCGTCGGCATAAAGACCGCTCTGCATGTCCAGCACTATCTTTTTCAACTTTCTCACCGCTCTTTCAATCTATACTATAATTGGATGATAAAAGTAAATCAAAAAAATCACTATCAGAAGTGATAGTGATTTTTATTTTTTGATATTTTTTTGCGGGGGAAATCATCCACAGATATATCCCGGACCACATCCCGGGACGTGCGGACGTAAGGATCAGAAGCCGTGGCCGCCGCCACCGCCTCCGCCGCCTCCTCCGCCGCCACCGCCGGAGAAACCGCCGCCACCGCCGCCGCTGCTGCTGTCGCTGGAGTTTAAGTGCCTCGTGTGGGAGATCAGAGCACCCTGGACGACTTTCGAACGAGGCGATCTGCCTGACAACAAAGGCTGGTCCTTAGGCGAAGGCTTGAACTTGCGGCGCTGTCTGATCAGTCTGATGAAATTGATGAGGACACCTAAAGTGAGAGCCATCAGGGCGCTCGTTATATACCGCATATGCTGCGAGATCCTTCCGCCCTGAAGCAGGGTGTACTCCTGGGCAAAGGCTTCGGAAGCACATTCGTAATACTTTTCGGCGGAGGCGAGTTTATAGACGTTGTCCGTGATCGAATTTGCGTACGATTTCGTTACGACACTGTAGACGTAGCCCCGGCTGAAAATGTAGATGTTGCGGTTCGCCATGTCGATGACGAAGACGGTACCGCTTTCCGACCCGAATCTTTCCGCATACTGCTCTTTCGCGAATTCGGAAGTTTCCTGTCCCCACGCTCTGGCGCTCACGAACATGACGTTTCCGTATTCCGTGACAGGCTTCATATCATCAAGGAGTTTCGATCTCTCGGCTTCCGTCATCAGCCCTTCGCCGTCAGTGATGACCGCCTCGTACCCCGTGTCGGAGTTGGAATAAGTCAGATCGCCTGCCGTGGTATTTCCCGAGGTCCCGCCCGCAGACGAGAGGAGCGAGTAGACCTGACTGAAGACATTGTTCGCGAATTCGTAATATGAGCCTTCGGAGGCCAGTGCAATATTTTCGTCCAGGATGGACTGGGCTTCGTCGTCTGTCAGCGTTTCATAAATACTTCCTTCGGAATACAGGTACGTCGTACTATTGCCCAGGTCGAGTACCAGCACTACGCCGCCTTCGACTCCGAACTCATCCTCCAGACCGGAAATAGCCATCTGCGCGGTATCTCCGTCTTGCGCGGAGGATGCCAGGAAGAGAGCGTTCCCGTATTCGGTCACGTTCTTCATCTCCAGGACCAGCAGCGACTCGTCATTTATATCCAGGACGTCGTCGTCATCTCTGATCACTGCTCTGTATCCGGTCACGACGTTCGTATATTCGCTGACTTCGGAACTCTCTTCCGCGCGAACGGGCTTGATGACGGAAACCGACGCAAAGGCCAGAATGAAGGCAAATGCGGTCAGCACAGCGGAGAAATGACGTAATATCCTTTTCATATCAGTCTTCTGCATCGTTTTTCCCTCCTTCCCTGTTGAAGAAATTCGGAAGAGGGCGGGTGACGAGTATATTGTAGCAGTGGATCAGCGCGACCGAGAGCACTACGGTCGACGCCAGACACGCTATGGACGCCGCGTAGAAATAATAGTCCTTGACCGTCTGGGAAAGGGCGACGAACAAAGCGAACCAGACCGAAACAAACGGGAGCAGGATCACCATGCCCTGGCCTTTCTCTTTGATATACCTGACCTTCCCGATGCAGCGTATTAACACCACGACAGCTATCACGGACGAAACGAAGACCACGAACAGCAGTCCCTCGTAGCGAGTCGAGGAGCCGGTGTTTTCCGGAATGAAGTCCGTCAATACGGAGACCAGACTTCCCACCAGCATCATCACTATATAGACTCCGAACGACACCATGAACCCGGGGAAAGGTTTCGCGCTCATCTTTTTACGAGCCCTGCTCCTGCTCGCCGCGCTGCGGATCTGTTCGATCTTCTCAGCCGGCATCATGATCTTCTCGGCTCCGTTATACGCCGGGTCGTAGACGTGGTTCTCGCGGTCGCGCAGCTGGGTCATCTCGGATGAGAAGAGAAGCATCACGATCAAAGTCATGATCACCGAAAAGCCCAGCGCGGTCGGAGCGGTCACAGAGACCAGAAACGCGAGCACCGCGAACAGCACCGCTGCCGTTATCAGCGAGGATATGAAATACTTGCGTGTGTCGACCGGCAGATCGGCCATCATCTCTCCGGTAGTTCCGTTCATGATGGAGTACGCGACGCGGTTTTTCTTCCTCCACGTGAGGAACCATACAGGCAGCAGTTTCTCTTCGCATTTCCTGATGCTGATCGAAGTTTTCTCTTTGATGTTTATGTCGTCTCCGCCTTTCGTCACGCCCGCTTTGGAGATGTCCTCCTTGAGCGCGCCGAAGGCTTTGTCCATTACGGTCTCGTCGTAGAGATGAGGGTCGACGTTCGGACGGTCGGCGTAGAAGCCGGCCAGATAGCCGGTGCGGAAATCCGTGGTCTTTGTTTCAACGAAAGGCGCTATCTTGTCAGCGATGGAATCATCGAATGCGCCTGAGGCGTCGACGTTCACCTGAAGCGGGTCATCAGGGGGAACAAAAAGCCCCTCGTAGACGTAGGTGTCCGTATAATCTCCGTGAGTGGACGATTCGGTGATCTCGACAGGGAAACCGCCTCTGACTTCTACGTCGTATTTCCAGTACGGGATGTATATGCCTCGGAACTGCTCCAGGTATTCGGGGCTCTTGAACTCCTTAGGCAGATACGAAAGGCCCTTGAGCGCCTGTTCATATTTGGTCTGGCACTTTTTCTTGGAGATCGTGAACGGAAGGATCTCGGCAGGCCTCAGGGCTTTGCCCATGCGCCCCTCGAGCACCTGCTCGGACCCGCAGTAAGGGCAGTAGCTGACGATGGAGTCATCGGGGCTCTCCAATTCCGCGCCGCAGTTGCTGCACGTGTAGACGGTGACTTCGTAGTCTTTCTGCTCTTCCGCGTCGTTTTTTTCGCCGTAGTCCTCCGGAGCGATCTCGCTGCCGCAGTGCCGGCATTTGAGTTTGGCGCTCGGTATGTTGTAATACATACTTCCGCCGCAGTTAGGACATTTGAACATATCTTTTCCTGTTGAACTTTCTGCTTCGCGCTGGACGTTTTAAGTTTTACGCACATTTTTTCTTATTGTATCACCTGTGGCCCGGATGACAAATACTCTTTCGGGTAATAAGCACGTAATAAGTATGTATCAGTTCCGCGTAAAAAGTACGTATCATTTCAGAGCGGCTCAGACTATAATGTTAATTAAGGTCTATCATTTATTTTTTGCTTAATATCATCCGGAGGCTGGCCATGAACAAAATCGAAATCGAAGATCTGCTGAAGTACAAGGCGCCCGAGAACATCGTCGCGTCGCCGGACGGCAGCGCAGCCGCTTTTCAGTGCGTTTACCCGGACGGGGACAAAAACGAATACCGCAGGGACATTTATCTGATCCGCGGCGGCAAAGTCTCGCAGCTCACCTCGACGGCGGATTCGGCGATCGTCTGCTGGGACGACGACACTCACCTGATCATCGAGAGACGCGAGCGTGTCGAACCGGACGAAAAGGACAAGGCTCCGGAAGGATTCACCGAACTTTACCGCATGGACATAAACGGCGGCGAACCGATGCGCTTCGCGGAGTTCAATTTCGGACTGCAGGAACTGAGGAAGATCCGCGACGGCCTGTACGTGGCGGTCGGCGAGATCAACGCTGAAGAGCCTGACGCGTATAAACTGACGCGGAAGGAAGCTTCCGAAAAGGCCGAAGAGCGAAAAAAAGAACACGAGGAAGATTACGTTGTCCTCGATGAGGTCCCGTACTGGTTCAACGGCGCGGGGGTCACGAACAAAAAACGCAGCGCGCTGTTCACGATCAAGACGGATCCTCTCACGATCAGGAGGGTGACGAAGCCGGATTTCAACGTCGGAGACGTGGCGTACGACGGCTCGAAAGTATATTACGAAGGCCTCAATCACGGCAGGTCGCTGAAGAGATATTCGCACATATATTGCTTTGACGCCGAAACGGGCGAGTCTGAGACACTCTACGACAGGAACGACAGAGGCTTCTATGGCCTTTGCGTAGTCGGCAAGACCCTTCTGGCCGAATCCATCCTCGTAAAAGACGACCTCGAAACGGTGACTCCGACGTTCTGCCGCGTCGAAAAAGGCAAAGTCACGGAGATCGTCAAACCGGACATCACCATCGGTTCGAGCGTGCTCTTCGACACCATGTCTGAGAGCGGGGCGGCATCCAGGACAGTCGGCGACAGGCTCTACACTGTCGCGACGGTAAAGGACCGCAATGTCATCTATTCGTTCGATAAAGACATGAACGGGACCGTCATTTTTGACAAGCCGGGCATCATCATGCAGCTGGACACCGACGGAAAGACGATCTGGTTCACGCATCAGGACAGCAGGAGCCTCGGCGAAGTCTATTCGATCGGCACTGACGGAAAAGGCCTGAAGAAACTCACGGATCTGAATAAAGGCGCGCTGGAGGGAAAATATGTCGCCACGCCGCACCGGATCGACTGGAAGAGCCACGGCGAAGACCTGACGGGCTGGGTCCTCCTCCCTGAAAGTTTTGATAAGAATAAGAAGTACCCGGCGGTCCTGGACATCCACGGCGGCCCGCGCTGCTCGTACGGCGAAGTCTTCTTCCACGAGATGCAGGTATGGGCGGCAAAGGGATTCGTCGTCATGTTCACGAACATCCACGGCTCTGACGGCCGCGGGGACGAGTTCGCCGATCTCAAGGGAAAATACGGATATATCGACTACGAGGAACTCATGGACTTCGTCGACGTCGTCCTGAAGAAATACAGGAACGTCGACGAGAAGAGGCTCTGCGTCACGGGCGGTTCCTACGGCGGGTTCATGACTAACTGGATTGTCGGCCATACGGACAGGTTCTGCGCGGCCGCTTCCCAGCGCTCGATCTCTAACTGGGTGACGATGACTTTCATCAGCGACATCGGACTGAACTTCGGCCTTTCGCCGTGCGGGGCGGACGGGCTCTTCGGCGATGAGAACACCGCTAAATTCTGGGAACATTCGCCGCTTAAATTCGCAAAGGGCGTAAAGACCCCGACGCTGTTCATCCACAGCGAGGAAGACTACCGCTGCCCGCTTCCGGAAGGGATGCAGATGATGCAGGCGATATGCAGCCAGGGAGTCGAGACACGCATGGTCGTATTCAAGGGAGAAAACCACGAACTCTCGCGCGAGGGCAAGCCTCTGCACAGGATCAGGAGACTTAAGGAGATAACCGACTGGTTCGTGTCGCACACGGAGAAAAAGCCCGCACGCAAAGCGTCAAAAAAGAAAGCATCGAAGACAAACGACAAAAGGAGCAGATAATGCTGATAAGATCAAGCGAATACCTTAGAGAAAAAAAGCCCGCGCTGAAGGCTTTGATCGACGAACTCTCCGGCAGATACGGATACGCTTCCGTACTGGCCCAGGACGCGCGCGCCTACGCATATAACGTCGTACCGTCGGGACGCTCGGCCGCTCCTCTGGCCCTGCAGTCAAAGCGCGGTTTTGTCGTCCGGGTATACGACGGCTCAGGCTACGCGGAATATTCTTTCAACGACATAAGCGATGAGAAAGTAAAGGACATCGCCGACAAGATCGCTGAGAAGCTCGTTCCGCTGTCCGGGATGCTCTCCGGACGGTTCGGGAGGCTGAACAGGCCGCTCCTCTCCGAGGAACCGTGTACGATGGTGAAGTCCACCGAATGCGCGATACACCCGGACGAACTCGGCGGCGATAAGATACTGGAGCGGCTGTCCGCGATACGCGAAAAGACCGCTTCGTATGATGCGAGGATCTTCGACGCGGCGGCCAGATACGAGTTCGCCGAGATACATAAGATGTTCATATCTCCGAAAAAGGACATGGAGCAGAACCTGATGTGGTCGGACGGTATGGTCGCGGCATTCGTCCGCGCGGGAGACGAAGTGAGGTCGAGCTACGTCCCGTTCTCATGCCTCGGCGGAGCGGAACTGATCGACATCATCGAGAGGGGAGCGGAGGACGCTGCGAAGACGGCAGTCGATATGATCGACATGGAACCGGTCACGCCCGGAGAGTACGACTGCATATGTTCGCCCGACATCACGGGACTCATCGCGCACGAGGCTTTCGGCCACGGCGTGGAGATGGACATGTTCGTTAAGGACAGGGCGCTGGCGAAAGACTACATCGGAAAGCGCGTGGCATCCGATCTGGTCACGATGCACGACACTGCGTGCGCGCTGGACGATACGGGGTCGTTCTTCTTCGACGACGAAGGTATGCCTGCGGGCGACACGGTCATAATCGATCACGGCATCCTGAAGAAGGGAATGGCAGACGAACTTTCGGCTCTATCTCTGGGCGTCGCACCGACGGGAAACGGCAGACGCGAGAGCTTCGAGCGCAAAGCCTACACCCGCATGACCAACACGTATTTCGAACCGGGCACCGACCGGCTCGAGGACATGATCGCCTCCGTAAAATACGGTTTTCTGCTCGACCAGGCGAGCAGCGGCATGGAAGACCCTAAGAACTGGGGCATACAGTGCATGGTGTCATTCGGCCGCGAGATAAAAGACGGCAGGCTTACGAGACGCCTCGTCGGCCCGGTGGTGCTGACCGGATACGTTCCCGACCTTCTGAAGTCCATATCCATGGTCAGCCCGGACCTGGGACATACCGGGACCGGCGGCTGCGGCAAGGGCTGGAAGGAATTCGTAAAAGTCTCGTGCGGAGGACCGTACATAAAAGCCAGGATCAGGCTGGGATAAGGAGTTGGGACATGGCGGAAACAGAAAGAACGAAAGCCGCGCCGGCGGCAGAAAAAAGCCCTGAGGCGGCAGAGAGAATAAAGCGGATACTGTCCGAACTGGGCGTCCGGCACTATACGGTCGAGAAGCGCACCACCGAGAGCGCCGAACTCTTCTTTGTCAAAAGAGATCTGGACACGGAGCGTATAAAGGAAATCACCGAGTACACGGTCACCGTATTCCGCGACGGAAGATCCGGGGACGGCAAACCTCTGCGCGGCCAGTCCGACGCGGTGCTGACGCCCGGGATGACGGACGGAGAGATAAAGGACGCTCTCCGGCGCGCGATCGCCTCGGCGGAATGCGCTTTCAACCCGGCGTACGAACTGTATAAAGGCGAGACTTCGCAGCCCGTGGCGGTGCCTTCCGGCCTGAATAAAATGAGCGTTGGGGAAGCGGCTGTCCACTTCGCGGAGGCGCTGTATAAGGCGGAGGACGCGTACGGCCCGGGCGCTTTCATCAACAGCGCCGAGATATTCTCGACAAAGACGACCGTCAGGTTCTCTTCCTCGGAAGGGTTCTGCTGCGGATATGAGATGCGCGCCTGCTTCGGCGAGTTCGTCGTACAGTGCAGAGAGCCGCTCGACGTGGAGCAGTACTTCCCGTTCAGATATTACGACGATGAGGCCGACGCGCTCACGGAGAAAGGGATAAAAGCTCTCGCCGCGGCATATGACAGAGCTCACGTTGCGGGAGAGACTAAAAAGGGAACGTACGACGTCATACTGTCCGACGATAATCTTAAGATACTGCTGGATCTCTACACGGAACGCACGGAGGCGGCCGCCGTTTACTCGGGGTATTTCGACGTGAAGCCGGGAGACTTCATACAGCCCGGGCCTGTCGCGGGCGAAAAGATCGACATATTCGTCGAACCCACCGTGCCGTTCTCGCGCGAGGGCATCCCTATGAAAGAGCGCAGGCTGATCTCGGATGGCAGAGTCGTTTTCCTGCAGGCGGACCAGCGCTTTGCCTCATACATACATATAGAACCAACAGGCCACTACGCTAAAGTAAGGCTCGGCGGCGGTACGGTGCCACTGGCTGAGATGAAAAAGAACGCCCTCTATCCGGTGAGTTTCTCCGATTTTCAGATGGATCCTCTGACCGGTAAATTCGGCGGCGAGATCAGGCTGGCGTATCTGTTCGATGAGGACGGAAAGCCAAAGATCCTTACCGGAGGATCGATCAGCGGGAGCCTGCTCGAGAAGCAGAACAATCTGACTTTCTCCGAGGAACAGTACAGCGACGCCTCATACAGCGGACCGCTGGCAATAAAGATAAAAGGAGTTTCTGTAGCCGGCGTGTGACAGGACAAAGCCGCGGGCCGGGCGTGCGTCATTACTGTCATAATTGATAGTGACAGCCCGGCGGATCAGCAATATCATTACGAATAGGATCCGTAGATTTTTTTGACATCCCCAGGACGGCGCGATGAGACGGGAATGAGAAGAAATGAAAAAACTGATATCTGTACTGCTGGTTCTCAGTCTTGTTCTGGCGCTTACGGCGTGCACGAAGTCCGACGGTACGACCGACGGTACGACACAGGAAAACAACGACCCCGGGACCGATGCAGCTGTTTCGGCTGACGATGAACTGAACGGCCTGCCGGAAGCGGGGGACGGAACATACGTGTCGAGCCTTCCGTGGGCCGATGAACACGATGCCGCTGTCCTGAAGGCCAGACTGGAAAGGGATCTGGGCTCGGAAGGCACGATCGTCAAAGCCTTCGCAAAGCGATGGGGACGCTCGAACGATTTAGACTCATATTATCTGGAACTTACCGAAGACGGGCGCTTCGTGTTTTCGAAAAAAGATATCGGCGCAGGTTTCGTGAACGTTTCTGGAGCCTGGACTTTCTATGACGGGTCGATATATCTGTGCGGAGAGAGCAGCGAGGCCCCTGAAGAGAGCGCGATGTACGAGCTGGCGCCGCAGTTTGAAGGCGCCGATCTGATCCTGCAGGATATGGAGGGCAGACGCATCCATTACGGAGACGGCGAAAAAGAAGGTTTCGGTGAGCTTTTCTCCTACTACGATCCGGTACGCTTCACCGGAGCCACGTCTGACTGGGAGCCGAGCCTCGCGTCGCTTTCGGATGAGAACTACGAAGACTCGTATCTGTATAATCTGCTGAGCCTGTCCACGAGCGAAAGCGGTGCCTATCACTACTCTGACGGCTCCGTCATCACGTATTACTGGGTGCTGCCGGAACTGACCGCGTCTGACAGCGAAGATGCAAAAGAGATCAACGTCGATATCTACGACCGTTTCGGAGGATACGTCTCCACAGGCTATAGTGAGGTAGAGTCCCTCGATCACGTCTCGAACCCTTGCATCGATTATGAAGAGATAGTCTTCGGGGATCAGGTGACTCTTCTGATCACGACTGTGGATCAATACAACTGCCGGTATACCGACGCTTATACGTTCAACTATTCAGATAAAAAGATCATGAACGAAGAAGATATCGTAAATAAGTTCGGACTGACCGAAGAGCAGTGGCTGCAGTCTTATAAAGACTCCGTCACACGCGCGTTCGAGTATATCAACGAAGGCCTCAGCGACGCCCAGAAAAAAGAGTCCGGATATGACGAGATCCTTTACAACGTTACGAGCTCTTCACTTTACAGCCCGGTGTTCATCGACGAAGGCGGCAATCTCGCTGTGGTCGTCAGGATCCCTGAGCTCGTCGGCGGCAATAGCAACTCTTACATCATCTACCCGCTGGACGAAACTAAGCCACCGAAGAAACATTACGCTTTCAACTGGCCTGTCGACATCGGAGATGACTCAAAGACCCTCGCGGCGTACGCGCCAACAGATCAGAATGCGGAGCAGGTGCTCTACCACGACCTGAGTTATAAATCAAAAGTCATCACTCTTTACGCCACAATGACAGACGGCGGGGTGCAGGAGATCGACGGCGAGCAGTGCAGGGTCGTGAACTTTACGGACGCTTCCATACAGGCCGAGCCGGTCGACGTCGAGATGACTTACGCCGTATCGATGTCGGGCAAGGTCTGGGCATACAGCAGCACCGACGAAGAGTGGCTCCCGCAGAATTGGAGATAAGCAAAAAATGAAAAGGATACTCTGCTTCGGGGATTCTAACACATGGGGATACAGGGCGGGAGAGGCGACGCGCATGGACGAGAACACGCGCTGGCCTAAAGTCCTGCAGCACGAACTGAATAAAACGATAGAAGCAGAAGTCATAGAAGAAGGGCAGAACGGCCGGACTACTGTATTTTTCGATCCCGTTGAAGAGAGGATGGCGGGGATAGATTATTTCTATCCCTGCCTGATGACGCACGCGCCTCTTGATCTGGTCATCCTCATGCTCGGTTCGAACGACCTGAAAAACCGTTTCGGTGTCGGGCCGGTCGCGATAGCACGCGGATTCTACAGGTACCGGGACGCGCTTATCAAATCACACATCCGCGGGCCTGTTCCCGAGGTGCTCCTGATCGCGCCCCCGCACGTGGAGCCTTGCGTCCTGGAAGATCCGAGGTTCGGTCCCGATATGACGCATGCTCCTGAACTCTCTCTGGGTTTTGCCGACGCGTACCGCAAGACAGCCGAGGAACTGGGATGGCATTTTCTGGACGCCGCGCTCTTTGCGCATGCGTCGGATGTGGACGGGATGCACATGACCGAGGAATCGCACCGCAGACTGGGAAAAGCTGTCGCTGAAGCGGTGATCGACATTTTTTGAAAGAGGTTTAGGGATTGGATTCTGAAAAGGGGAAAGACGTTTACAGAAAAAAACTTTCGTCTCATGAGATAAATATGACGGAAGGTCCGATACTCGAAAAGATGCTGGCGTTCGCGTTCCCGCTCATGGCGTCGAGCGTGCTCCAGCTTCTCTTTAATGCGGCCGACGTCATGGTCGTCGGCAATTTCGCAGGGGACCAGGCTCTTGCTGCGGTGGGATCGAACGGTTCTCTGATAAATCTTCTGGTGAACCTGTTCATCGGGCTCTCGATAGGTGTAAACGTGCTCGCGGCCAGGTATTACGGCGCCGGGTATGGCAGATCCTTAAGCGAGACGGTCCACACCGCGATGCTGACTTCTGTCATAAGCGGGATAATACTGACGATAGTGGGAGTCCTTTTCGCGCGGACGTTCCTCGTGTGGATGCAGTCGCCGCCTGACGTGCTGCCTCTTGCCGCGCTTTATCTGAGGATATATTTCCTCGGCATGACGCCGATGATGGTCTATAATTTCGGCGCCGCGCTGCTCAGGGCCAGAGGAGACACTAAGCGGCCGCTGTACTTTCTGACGGCAGCCGGGATCATCAACGTAGCGCTGAATCTGATCTTTGTCATCGGATTCGATATGGACGTCGCGGGGGTCGCTATCGCAACTGTCGCATCCGAATGCGTTTCTGCGTTCCTAGTCTGGCGCTGCCTGCTGAACGAAAATGGGGATTTCCACCTCGACCCGCGAAAACTGAGGCTATATAAAAATCATTTTCAGTTGATAATCCGCATAGGTCTTCCGGCTGGCCTGCAGGGCGTTTTGTTCTCTATTTCCAACGTCATCATACAGGCGGCGGTAAACAGCTTCGGCAGCATAGTCGTCGCGGGCAGTTCCGCCGCGATAAACGTCGAGAATTTCGTCTACGTCGCGATGAACGCTTTCAGCCAGGCGGAGGTCTCTTTTGTCAGCCAGAACATAGGGGCGCAGAGGTACGAAAGGATCAGGAGGATCACACGGACAGCGCTTGCCTGCTCGGTGATAACAGGGGCGTTCCTGGGCATATCCGCGTACGTGCTGGGCAGACCGCTCATTGGCATATTCACCGACAGCGATGACGTCATAGAACAGGGGATCATCAGACTCTATTACCTGTCCGCCCCATATGCGATATGCGGAGCCATGGAGATCATGAGCGGCGCGATGCGCGGCATGGGATATTCCCTCACGCCGACGATAGTGACAGTCTTCGGGGCGTGCGTTTTCAGGCTGGTATGGCTTGCCACCGTATTCCGGATACCCGAATATCACACGATATCGACAGTCTACGTCTCATATCCGCTCAGCTGGATACTGACGCTGGCGATCCACTGCGTCTGCTACTTCTGGATATATGATCATAAGATAAAGCCGAAAATAGACAAAACACGGACCGTCTGACCCGCTGCCGCTGCTCCGGAAGAGCGAGTGCCGCTGCTCCGGAAGAGCGAGTGTCACTGCTCCAGAAGAGCGAGTATCTCGTCTCTGTCGTATGTGACGCTGGAGGTGTGTTCCGTCTCTATCCGGTAAAGAGCGTTGGCCGCGATGTGCTCGCCGGCCTGTTCGAGGCTCCTCACGCCCGGCAGGTCGGCGTATTTGTCTATGATCACGTCTATGCCTTCCGGCGTTATCACGCATTCCTCCTTCTTCATCCCGAGACGGCTCACGACCTTAGGCATCACGTAGTCGCGGAATATTATTCTGCGCTCGTCGGAATCGTAGTCCGGGATGTCTATGACGGCAAAGCGCGACAGGAGCGGATCTGATATCCTGGTTTTGTCGTTTGCGGTGGCGATGGGGTAGACGCCCTGCGTCGGGATCGCGCATTCGATGTAGTTGTCAGTGAAGCCGAGGCCGTCGAGCAGAGCGAGCAGAGGATCCGCCGGGTTTGACGACGCGGTGCCGCTGTCCGCTTTATCGAGCTCGTTGATAATGAATACGAGGTTAGAGGACCCGGCGTACGAAAATGCCTCCATGATGCGTCCCGGCTTCGCGTTAGTGTAGACGCGCGGCGAGCCCGTGAGCGCTTCGGCGTCGTGGATGGTGCTCATGTCGAGCGAGAACCACGGGAGTTTCAGTATTCGCGCTATCGCGTACGCGATCTGCGATTTGCCGGTCCCCGCCGGGCCGACGAGCAGGAGCCCGTATCCCGGAAGTGTGTGGGTGCGGTTTATCTGTATGATCGTCTCGATAACTCTCTGCTTGACGCGGTCCATGCCGTAAAGTTCTTCGTCGAGTATGCGCCTGGCCTCGTAAGGATCGATCGAAGGGAACCAGGTGCTCTGCCACTGTATGTTGAGCACGATAGGCAAAGCCCTCTGAGCGTGCCTCTTTTCGTCTTCCGACACGTTCGGGGCGTTTACCATCGCTATGTTCCTGTGTGCCCATGAACGGATGTTCGAAGGAAGCGTATCACCGGCCGTCGACATGAAATCGATTATCCTGGACATATCGGTCAGGATGATGGCGGAGTCGTCGTCATCGCCTTCGTCATCGGCATCTGCGCCTGCCGCTGCGCTCTCAGGAAGTTCCTGGGGCTCGCTCGAGATGAGCCTGCGGATGACCATCTGCAGGAACCCGTTGTTCGCGGACGACAGAGACTCGTCTCCTGCCGGATCCACGGCTTTGATGCTGTAGACCGCATATCCCTCCGGGACCGCGTGGCCGGAAAGCCTGACGCAGACGTGCCCCTTGCCGAGCCATTTCAAGAGTTTGAGAAAACGGCTGTCTGCCGCGACTATGTTACGCTGCTGAAGGCTGCCGTGGGTGAATTCGAACGCGTCGAGCCTGTCGGGGTTGGTGAACGCTCCGGTCTCGTGATAGTTCATAGTGTGCTGTGGATCGTCGATCACCAGTATCGGGTCGGTGTCGCCGAGCCTGCGGCTGCGGCTGTAATATATGCTGTACGAAGGTCCGAGAGTATCATCGGTGTACTGACGTACTGCGCCTTCCGATTTTTCAGAAGCGGAGTCATCTCCGTCGCCGCCCGAATCGATCTTTGTTATCGCTCCGAGAGTCTCGTACATGTCAAGCGCCTCGTCGATGTCGGCGTCCGAGACGCTTCCCCCGTTTTCCTTAACGAGAGACAGCCAGAAATCCTCCAGGTCGCGCACCGTGCCCTCGTCGAGCACCCCGGTGTACTTCATGTTGTTTTCTTCGAGGATACGCGAAAATGTTTTCATGATATTTCTCTTTCTGTCCGCATGCGTTCCGCACGTATAGAAGATACTTTTCTAAGCACATGATATATTAACTTCGACGGAGGGGCAATAGAGGTGGTATAATCTGATCATGAACAGAAAAGTCGCTTTTTATACGCTCGGATGCAAGGTAAATCAATACGAGACGGAACTGATAAAGGAACGTTTCGCCAAAGACGGCTTTGATGCGGTCCCGGACGGGACTCCCGCCGACGTATATGTCATAAACACGTGCACAGTAACGAATCTGGCAGACCGCAAATCGCGGCAGTACGTCAGGAGGGCGAGGAAGCAGAACCCCGAAGCGTTCATCGTAGTCACGGGATGCTACGCCGAGACGGACAGAGAAGGCGTTTCAGGCATCGACGGCGTGTCGATGGTCGTCGGAAACAAAGACAAAAATATGATCCCCGCGCTCGTAAAGGAAGCGCTCGAAGAAGGCTGCTGCGATCTGACGCACGGAACGGACGGAAACGAGAACACGGAAAGCTGTTCACACGTCTGGACGAAGGACGCCGGGATAGACCGCATGAACGAGAAAAGCCGCGCCTTTATCAAAATAGAAGAGGGCTGCGACAGATTCTGCAGCTACTGCATCATTCCGTACGCCAGAGGAGGGATCGTTTCGAGGGATCCGGGCGATATCGTAGATGAGGCCGAGAGGCTGGCAGAAGCGGGATACCGCGAGATAGTCCTGACTGGGATAAACACTGCTCTCTATGGCAGAGACCTCGGGATGCCGGGGATCGAGTCGCTGATAAAGGCCCTCGACGAGAGCAGGGGTGATTTCAGGATACGGCTCAGTTCACTCGAGCCTACGGTCGTCGACAGGGAGTACGTGGAGAAACTCGTCGGATACGGAAAACTCTGCCACCACATGCATCTGTCAGTGCAGAGCGGCTCCGACGACGTTCTGGCGCGGATGAACAGGCGCTACGACAGGGAAAAGTATCTGGATATAGTAAAGGCCCTGCGCGATTTCGACCCTCTGTACGGGATAAGCACCGACGTCATCGTGGGGTTCCCGGGTGAGACGGAAGCAGATTTCGCGGATTCTCTCGACATCGTGACGAGGGCCGAATTCGTCAAGGTTCACGCGTTCAGGTATTCGAGGCGAAGCGGGACAAAGGCGGACGCGATGACCTGCCAGATACCGCCGAAGGTGAAGAACGCCAGAGTCGAGGCTTTGGCGAGGCATGCAGTTGACGTCTCGGAGAGGTTCAGGGAAAAATGCCGCGGCTCGGAGGACATTGTTTTGTTCGAGGAGAGAGAAGAGGACGGGCTGCTGTCCGGATATTCCGGGAATTACGTCAGGGTGCACGCGCCAGGTGATGACTCTCTGATCGGAAAGCTTTGCAGGACAAGGCTTGAAGATATATATAATGACGGAATGAAAGGAGTGATAATAGATGGATGATTGTTTGTTCTGCAAAATCGCCAGACACGAGATCCCATCCGACATCGTCTACGAGGACGACCGCGTGATCTGTTTCCGCGACATCAACCCGCAGGCTCCGGAACACGTTCTGCTCATCCCTAAGGAGCATATCGGCTCTCTGGATGACGTGGACGACAGCAACAAGGAGCTTTTAGGGTATATGATGACGAAGATCCACGAGATCACCGATTCTCTCGGGATCGAAACGGGATACAGGGTCGTGAGCAACAACGGCGACGACGCCGAACAGTCGGTGAAGCATCTGCACTTCCATATCCTCGGCAAGCGCAAGATGACGTGGCCTCCGGGCTAGACCGGGAAGATGCCTCCGGGCAGGACATGAAAAGACGCACCCGGACAGGGAAGATGCCCTGGTCTCATCGGGGACTGCCGGCGTGCACGGGGCATGGAGGCAAAAAATATCCTTGATACCCCGAATGTTTGATAGTATAATATCGCTGTTGGAACAGAATACTGTTCACTGCTTATAATTTCATTACAGGCAGGAGGTGATATATGTGGCACAGGTAATCGTAAGAGAAAATGAAAGCTTGGAGAGCGCTCTCAAGAGATTCAAGAGATCGTGCGCCAGAGACGGCGTTATGGCTGAAGTGAGGAAGAGAGAGCACTACGAGAAGCCGAGCGTCAGGAGAAAGAAGAAATCTGAGGCAGCAAGAAAGAAGGCCAGAAAGTATTAATATGACGCTGAAAGAACAGCTTTTTGAAGATTACAAGCAGGCTCTGAAAAACCGCGACGAAATCGCGAAGAACACGATCGGGCTTGCGCGCGCGGCTGTAAAGCAGCGCGAAATAGACGACCGTGTCGAACTTGACGATGCAGGTGTGCAGCAGGTACTGCAGAAGCAGATCAAGATGCGCACCGACGCTCTCGCCGATTTTGAAAAAGCAGGCCGAACAGATCTGTCAGACGGATACAAGGCAGAGATAGAAGTTCTTAAGAAGTATATTCCGGAGCAGATGTCCGCCGAAGAGATCGCGGCTGTCGTAAAGGAAACGGCGGCCGGGCTCGGCATTGAAAACGGCAGACAGAACATGGGGAAACTCATGGGAGCCGTCATGGGCAGGCTTAAAGGCAAAGCGGACGGAAACGACGTCCGGAAGGCCGTTACGGAATTTCTTTCATAAGCTGGTACAGAGACCGCTCTTACGATAGCGGCCTCTTTTATTTTACAAATCGGAGGAAACCGGATTTGGCAGAAAAGAAAGATGAAGCGGTGACCGCGCCTGAAGCGGGAAAAAGCGACAGGGGAACGGAATTCGTAACTCTCCGCGTGGACGACACGATCGACAGGAGCGAACTCTTCGGCAGCCTCGACATAAACCTCGACGTGATAGGCGAATCGACCGGAACGGAGATATTCCAGCGCGACAACGTGCTTCTGCTGAGAGGCGGCGACACTGACGACGCTTCCGCGATCCTCACCGAACTGATGGACATCCTGAGGAACGGAGAGCACATCGACGCGCAGAAACTGAATTACGTCATAGCGCTGCGCAAGGAAGGCGGCTCGTACAGAGAGAATAATATTAGTAAGGACATAATATGTTTTACCGTAAAGGGCAAGCCGCTTAAGGCGAAGACGGTCGGCCAGAAGAACTACGTCAATTCCATGCGGAACAAAGACGTCGTCTTCGGCATCGGGCCTGCCGGCACGGGCAAGACATATCTGGCCGTCGCCATGGCCGTCACCGCATTCAAGAACAAAGAAGTGCAGCGCATAATCCTGACGCGTCCGGCCGTCGAAGCGGGCGAGAAGTTAGGCTTCCTGCCGGGAGATCTGCAGGAAAAGGTAGACCCGTATCTCAGGCCTCTCTACGACGCACTCTACGACGTGCTGGGGCGTGATAACACGATGCGCCTGCGCGAGCGCGAAGCGATCGAGATCGTACCGCTGGCCTACATGCGCGGCCGCACTCTCGACAGTTCGTTCATAATACTCGATGAGGCCCAGAACACGACGCGCGAGCAGATGAAGATGTTCCTCACGAGGATGGGCTTCGGCTCCAAGGTGGTCGTGACAGGGGACAAAACGCAGATCGACCTGCCATCCGGAACGAAGAGCGGGCTGCTTGAGGCTGAGCGCGTCCTGAGACACGTAGATGGCATTGATTTCTGTTATCTCCGCGACGTGGACGTCGTGAGGAACGAGATGGTCCGCCGCATAATCAGAGCGTACGACGAATACGACAGAAAGCGCGCGGACGACAGATCAAAGACGAAGTGAGCACCGGACATGACGATATACATTGACGAAGAAACGGACGTCGAGAAGACGCTCCTGGAAAAAATGAGGCAGGCGGCATCGCTCTGCCTCGAGCGCGAGGGTATCGGCCCAGAAAACGCCGAACTTTCCGTGACGTTCGTCGACAAAGACGAGATAAAGAGGCTGAATGCAGAATATCGCGGAGTCGACAGCGCAACGGACGTTCTGTCGTTTCCTCAGTACGATTCCCCGGATGATTTCCCGGACGAAGGCGAGATATGCCTCGGCGACGTGGTGATCTGCCGGGAAAAGATGGAGGAGCAGGCCGAGGAGTTCGGACACAGTTTCGAGCGCGAGATACTCTACCTTTTCACGCACAGCGTGCTTCACCTGCTCGGCTACGACCACGAGACGGCGGGCGAAAAAGCGGAGATGCGCGCCAGAGAGGAGGAAATAATGAACGAGATAGGACTTCCGTCCGATAAGGAACTATACAGAAAAGCAAAGGGAGCGCTCGAGAACGCGTACGCACCGTTCTCGAAATTCAAGGTGGGCGCCGCTCTTCTCACAGATACGGGAGAGATATTCACCGGATGCAACATCGAGAACTCATCTCTCGGGGCGACTATTTGCGCAGAGCGCACGGCGTGCGTGAAAGCCGTATCCGAGGGCCACAGGTCGTTCAAGACACTTGCCGTTGTTTCCGGTGAAGGCGCTGTCTGGCCTTGCGGGATATGCAGGCAGTTCCTGTATGAGTTCGCGCCGGATCTCAGAGTCATCACGGGCGACGACGAGGATCACATCGAGGAACTCACGCTTCCGGAACTTTTGACGAAAGGATTCAGACTTAAATGAAATCAGGATTCGCGGGAATAATCGGCAGGCCAAACGTCGGGAAATCGACGCTGCTTAATGCTCTGCTCGGCGAGAAGATAGCGATAGCCACCGACAAACCCCAGACGACGCGAAACAGCATACGCGGGATCTACACGCGCGGCGCCGGAGAAGACGACGGCGTGCAGATAGTCTTCATCGACACTCCGGGGATACACAAGGCCCACAACAAACTCGGCGAAGTGATGGACCAGACAGCCATCAGAACGTTCAGAGAAGTAGATGTGATACTGTTTCTCGTCGACAGCGCTCCGGACAAAGGCAGGGGCGACACGTACATCCTCGATATGATCAAAGACCTGAAGACGCCTAAAATACTCGTCATCAACAAGATCGACGAAATGGACCCGGGCGAGTTCAGGAAGACGTATGACGCGTACGACGAGACGCGCATATTCGACTCCATCGAAGGCGTTTCCGCACTGAAGGGCACGAACGTGGAGAAACTCATACCCGAGATAGAGTCTCACTTAGAGGAAGGCCCGATGTACTTCCCCGAAGACATGATCGCCGACGTGCCGGAGAAGTTCCTCGCTGCCGAGATAATAAGGGAAAAACTCCTCATGTACCTGGACGAGGAAGTGCCTCACGGAACGGCTGTCGTGATAGATAGTTTCGTCGAAGGCGAGAAGCTCACCGAGATCTACGCGACGATAATATGCGAGAGGGAGTCACATAAGGGTATAATAATCGGAAAAGGCGGGCGCAAACTGAAGGGCGTCGGCAAGAGCGCGAGGCTGGAACTTGAGGCTCTCCTGGGAACCAGAGTCTACCTCGAGCTTCACGTCAAGGTTAAGGAGAACTGGCGCGATTCCGACGCCGCTATCCGGAATCTCGGATACGACGAAAAGAACCGTTAGCGCCGGCGGAAAAGGACCGCATGTACACTTCGACCGAAGGGATAGTTTTCAGACAGGTAAAGGCGACGGGAGGACGCAGGATGCTGACGATATTCTCCCAGAAATACGGAAAGATCAGCGTAGGTACTAATTTCAGCGAAACGAACCGTAAGAATCGTTCATCGCTTGCCCTGCGTCCGTTCACGTATGCCCGATACGAACTGTTCAAGGGCCGCGACTACTACGATTTGAACGGCGGCGAGGCGATAAAGAGTTTTTATGGCCTCTCCGAGGATATCGACAAATTCGCGAACGCGTCCTTCGTGCTGGAACTTACAGATAAAGTCCTGCCGGAAGGGCTGCCGGAGCCCGGGCTTTTCAATATACTCATCGATTACCTCGGGGCGATGGAGCGCCGCAGGGTATCTTTTGACACGCTGACGATCGCGTATATGGTGAAACTGCTCGATGAGACCGGCATGTTCCCGCAGCTCGGACGATGCGCCGTGTGCGGTTCGCCGGACGTCAGACATTTCAGCATCCCCGACGGAGGAATGATCTGCGGAGACTGCAGGGACAAAGCATCCGCCCGGCGCGCTCCGGAGGAGTCCGGGGATTTGATTTATTCGCTTGATTTTGATATAGTAGAAACGATCAGTTTTTTCCGTAAAAAGCCTATACGGACATTCGAAAAGGTAGCGCTGAACGAACACGACTCGGAAGAACTGCTCGAAATATTGAAGAGTTATATATCGTATCACCTGGACATCGGCAGGCTGAAGAGCGAGAGTCTCTTCTGACCCGCCGTTCCGGGACCGGGAACAGAATAACCAATACCGAAACGGGAGCCGGACAGATAAGACAGCCGGCGGAAAACTAAGAAAATCAGGAGGCAATTTCAATGGAAATCACACTTGAAAAGATCGAATTAGTGAGAGACCGCACCGGAGTCACGTACAAAGAGGCAAAGGAAGCGCTCGAAAAGACGGACGGCAACGTCGTAGACGCGATCATCGCGATCGAAGAGATGAATGCGTCCGAGGGGGCCGGCACAAGCCGCGGCAGGGCGAGCACAGCGTCCGACAAGACCGGCGATCTCATCAAAAAGATGAAGGAGATCGTATCTAAGGGCAACGTCTCCAGGATCGTCGTAAAGAAGGACGACGAGATCATCCTCAACATCCCTCTCACGGCCGGGATCCTCGGGGTCGTGATCGCGCCGTACGGAATGATCGCAGGTGTAGTGGCGACGCTCGGCTTCAGATGCCGCGTTGAGTTCGTAAAGACCGACGGGACTGTAATCGACCTTACGGACAAAGCGGGCGAAGCGTTCAAGAGCGCTAAGGAAAAGAGCGGAGACGTCTACAACGCCGCAAAGGAAAAAGGCAGCGACCTCTATTCCGCGGCAAAGGAGAAGGGCAGCGATCTCTACGACAAAGCGAGAGACGCGGCTGGAAATTTCACCGATAAAATCAAAAAGACGGGCGACGACATCGACGTCAACGTCGAGGAATTCACTGGCAAGGTCGAGGACGCCGCGGAGGACGTAAAGAACGCCGCTTCCGACACCATCGACGACATCAGAGAAAAAGCCGGGGAAGTAAAAGAGGAAGTCAAGAACGACTTCAAATAATCGAACAGTAAAAAATTCAGTTATTCACGAAGGGATATTCAGATATGAGTGAAAAAGTCACGATGGAAAAAATCGTCGCGCTGGCCAAGAACAGAGGCTTCGTATATCCGGGCTCCGAAATCTACGGCGGACTGGCGAACACGTGGGACTACGGTCCTCTCGGCGTCGAGTTCAAGAACAACGTAAAAAAGGCCTGGTGGAGGAAGTTCGTTCAGGAGTCGGAATTCAACGTAGGGCTGGACGCGGCGATCCTGATGAACCCGCGCACGTGGGAAGCGTCAGGCCACGTCGGCGGCTTTTCGGACCCGCTCATCGACTGCCGCGAGTGCAAAGCGAGATTCCGCGCGGATAAGCTCATAGAAGAATATCAGATATCACAGGGGATGAAGCCGGACATCACAGACGGCTGGTCCGCGGAAAAACTCGAAGGATATATCAGGGAGCATCAGATCCCATGCCCGGAGTGCGGGAAGAGCAATTTCACGCCTATCAGGCAGTTCAACCTGATGTTCAAAACGTTCCAGGGAGTCACCGAGGACACTCAGTCACAGATATACCTGCGTCCTGAAACGGCGCAGGGCATCTTCGTCAACTTCAAGAACGTCCAGCGCACGTCCCGTAAAAAAATCCCGTTCGGCATCGCTCAGATCGGAAAATCATTCCGCAATGAGATAACGCCGGGCAATTTCACGTTCAGAACGAGAGAGTTCGAGCAGATGGAGCTTGAGTTTTTCTGCAAGCCGGGAGACGATCTGAAGTGGTTCGACTACTGGCGTTCATTCTGCGAGAATTTTCTGAAGTCGCTCGGAATGAGAGAAGAGAATCTCAGGCTGAGAGACCATGAAAAGGCAGAACTCTCTCATTACAGTAAGGCTACTACTGATATCGAATATTTGTTCCCGTTCGGCTGGGGAGAATTGTGGGGCATTGCCGACAGGACCGACTTCGATCTCAGTAAGCATCAGGAGTTTTCCGGTCAGGACATGAGTTATCTGGATCCGGAGACTTTTGAGAGATACATTCCGTTCTGTATCGAGCCGTCGCTCGGTGCGGACAGAGTCGCTCTCGCGTTCCTGGTCGACGCGTACGACGAGGAGACGCTTACGGACGCCAACGGAAAGGAAGACACGAGAGTCGTCCTCCATCTGAGCCCTGTGCTCGCTCCGTTCAAGGCAGCGGTCATGCCGCTCTCGAAAAAACTGTCCGACAAAGCGTTCCCGGTGTACAAGGATCTCGCCAGATATTTCTCCGTGGACTACGACGAAGCGGGGTCTATAGGCAAGAGATACCGCCGCCAGGACGAGATAGGCACTCCGTTCTGCATCTGTGTGGACTTCGATACGGAAAACGACGGCTGCGTGACCGTCAGGGACCGCGACACCATGGAACAGGTGCGCCTCCCGATCACAGAGGTCAGGCAGTACATTGAAGAAAGGCTGGATTTCTGAACCTTGCGGGCACCGCACGGAAGCCCGCGAATGGAAGGACTCCGGTCTGACTTCAGGTTAGGCAAAGGAGGCCCCACAAATGAAAAAGTACGTTTACTCGTTCAGCGAAGGTTCGAAGGACATGCGCGACCTACTCGGAGGAAAAGGCGCGAACCTTGCGGAAATGACTAAACTCGGGATGCCGGTACCATACGGCTTCACGATCTCCACAGAGGCATGCACGGCTTACTATGACAACGGAGGCATGCTGCCTGACGAAGTTATCACCCAGACAAGCGAAAAAGTCGCGGAACTCGAAAAAATCTCCGGCAAGAAATTCGGAGACATCAATAATCCTCTTCTCGTATCCGTCCGCTCCGGTTCCAGGATATCAATGCCGGGCATGATGGACACGATCCTTAATCTCGGCCTCAATGACGACTCGGTCGAGGGTCTCGCCAAACTCACGGAAAATCCGCGCTTCGCGGCAGACAGTTTCCGCCGTTTCCTTCAGATGTACGGCAACGTCGTCATGGGCATAGACATGCACCTCTTCGACAAGGTCTTCAATGACGTAAAATCGAAGGCGGGCGTGGAATATGACGTCGACCTTTCCACAGACGATCTCAACGAAATAATCGCAGGATACAAGGAAATCGTAAACTACGGCAAAGAGGGCGGCTTCCCGTCCGATCCGCAGGATCAACTGAACGAGGCCGTAAAGGCGGTTTTCCGTTCATGGATGAACGACAGAGCGATCCTCTACCGCAAACTCAACAGGATACCTGAATCATACGGCACGGCCGTAAACGTCCAGATGATGGTCTTCGGCAACATGGGAGAAACGTCCGGCACGGGCGTAGCTTTCACGCGCAACCCTGCGACAGGAGCAAAGGGCATCTTCGGAGAATTTCTCGTCAACGCTCAAGGTGAGGACGTCGTAGCTGGCATCCGCACGCCGAAGCCTATATCCGAGATGGCAGAGTCATTCCCGGACGTATATAAGGAATTCATCGACATCTCGACTCACCTCGAACAGCACTATACCGACATGCAGGACATGGAGTTCACAGTAGAGAACAACAAACTCTACATGCTCCAGACCAGAAACGGAAAGAGAACGGCGCAGGCCGCATTCAAGATCGCGGTCGACATGGTGAAGGAAGGCCTGATCGATAAGGAGACAGCGGTCATGAGGATCGACCCTGAAACCGTCGACCAGCTCCTGCATCCGCGTTTCAACGACGCGGACGAAAAGAAAGCGACCGTGATCGCGACAGGTATCGCGGCGTCACCGGGAGCAGCCACGGGCAGGATCTACTTCTCTGCCGAAGACGCCGAGAACGCCGTCAAACAGGGCGAAAAGGCCATCCTGGTCCGCGAGGAGACTTCACCTGAGGACCTCGCAGGAATGGTCGCCGCCGAAGGCATCCTGACCGCCAGAGGCGGACAGACGTCACACGCGGCTGTAGTCGCAAGGAGCATGGGCAAGTGCTGCGTCGCCGGATGCCCTGACATCCTCGTTTCCGAGGAGAACAAAACGCTTAAAGTCGGAGACCGCGTATACCACGAAGGAGATTTCATATCGCTCAACGGCTCCAAGGGCAACGTCTACGACGGAACGATAAAGACCGAAAAGCCTGAGTTCACCGGGGACTTCGGCACTGTCATGCAGTGGGCGGATGAGATCCGCACGCTTAAGATCAGGACGAACGCCGACCTTCCGCGCGACGCGAAGCAGGCAGCCGAGTTCGGCGCCGAGGGAATAGGGCTCTGCCGCACGGAGCACATGTTCTTCGACGAAGACAGGATCCCGGTATTCCGCAGCATGATAATCGCAGACACCGTGGAAGAACGTAAGACCGCGCTCGATAAACTGCTTCCGCTCCAGAAAGAAGACTTCAAGGGCATCTACGAGGTCATGAAGGAGCTGCCGGTCACGATCCGTCTGCTCGATCCGCCGCTCCACGAATTCCTCCCGAAGACGGACGAGGAAGCGCAGGAACTCGCGGGAATGCTGAACGTGCCGGTAGAGAAAATCCTGAAAAAGACCGAGGAACTCAAGGAATTCAACCCTATGCTCGGACTCCGCGGATGCCGTCTGGCAGTCGAATATCCTGAGATCGCCGAAATGCAGACGAGAGCGATCATGGAAGCGGCAATCGAGGTCAGCGAGGAGCACGGCTACGAGATAACTCCGGAAATCATGATCCCTCTCACATGCTGCGAGAAGGAAATGGAATACGTCACCGACATCGTCAAAAAGACGGCCGACGCGTGCCTCGAGGAAAAGGGCTCAGACCTGAGATATATGGTCGGCACCATGATCGAGACTCCTAGAGCGGCGGTCACCGCGGACGAGATCGCGGCCACCGCGGAATTCTTCTCGTTCGGAACTAACGACCTGACGCAGATGGCCTTCGGCTTTTCGCGCGACGATACCGGTAAGCTCATAAACGACTACGTCAATCTCGGCATCTTCGAAGACAACATCTTCAAGACGCTCGACCAGAACGGCGTAGGCAAACTCGTGCTCATGGCGGCGAAATTAGGCCGCAAGACACGCCCGACGATCAAACTCGGCATCTGCGGCGAACACGGAGGAGACCCTCGCAGCATCGAATTCTGCTACAAGATCGGCCTCCACTACGTTTCCTGCTCGCCGTTCAGAGTTCCGGGAGCCAGGATCGCGGCAGCGCAGGCTGTGATCAAAAATAAGTAAGGCCTGAAAAAGAGCCGTCCGGTCCGGAGACGTTCATGCCGCGTGCCCGGCCGGCTGAAGTGTAAATGCTTTGAAAGGGAGCCCCTTGCGTACGAGGGGCTCTCTTGTGATATAATACGACTGTCGCTTGGATCTTCCGCCATACGTGCGTCTTACGTGGAAAAATGACAAAAACACTGCTTCACTACTTCAAACCTCATAAAAAAATATTCGCCGCGGATATGTTCTGCGCCGTGATGATCGCTTTGATCGACCTCGTATTCCCGTACGTCTCGCGGTACTCGATGTACGACCTGCTGCCTGCGATGAAATACAAGGCTTTCTTCGCCGTGATGGCTTTGATGGTGGCCGCGTTCGCCATGAGATCGGGCTTCTACTACATCATGACGTACTGGGGACACACCTTCGGCGTACTGGTAGAAACAGACATAAGAGCCGACCTCTTCCATCACATGCAGGAACTGGACTTTGAGTTCTACGACCAGAACAGGACAGGCGTGCTCATGAGCCGGCTCACGAGCGATCTCTTTGATATTACCGAATTGGCGCATCACGGCCCGGAGGATATCGTCATTTCTCTCTGCACGATCGCGGGCTCTCTCGTTTTCATGTTCATGATGGAATGGAGGCTGGCGCTCGTAATCGCCATACTGGTTCCGATCTTCATCATCGTTCTGATGACCTCGCGCCGCGACATGGAGAACACATCTGTGACGGTCAAGAAAAAGCAGGCTGTCATCAGCGCGGAGATCGAGTCGTGCATCTCCGGCATCAGAACGTCGAAAGCCTTCGCAAACGAGGAGGTCGACGAGGAACGCTTTGACGACTCCAACACGAGATACGGCAGGGCCAAGAGCGATTATTACAAGGCCATGGGCCGCTTCAACGCGTCTCAGGAGTTTTTCATGTGCGCCATACAGGTCGCCGTGATCGCATTCGGCGGAGCGCTCATAATGCAGGAGAAGATGAACTATATAGATCTCATCACCTTCATGCTTTACATTTCAACGTTCGTAACGCCTATCAGGCGGCTCTCGAACCTCGCTGACGTTCTGACGAACGGGCGCGCCGGACTGAAGCGCTTCACGGAGATAATGAAGATACAGCCGGAGATCAGGGAAAAAGAGGACGCGAAGCCTCTCGTCGTGACCGACGGCGCGATAGACATAGACGACGTGACCTTCTCCTACAACGGGAAGACCGACGTCATCAAAGACATGACCCTGCACGTCAGACCGGGCGAGACACTGGCGATAGTAGGGCACTCCGGCGGCGGCAAAACTACGCTCTGCCAGCTGATACCGCGCTTCTACGACGTAGATAAGGGGAGCATCAGAATAGACGGCACGGACATCCGCGACGTCACGAAGCGCTCGATACGCGAAAACGTCGGCATCGTGCAGCAGGACGTATTTATCTTTGCCGACACGGTGCGCGAGAACATCAGATACGGAAGGCCGGAGGCGACCGAGGAGGAGATAGATGAGGCCGCGCGGCGCGCCGAGATCTACGACGACATCATGCGCATGCCGGACGGTTTTGATACGTACGTGGGAGAGCGCGGAACGAAGTTGTCGGGAGGACAGAAGCAGCGCATCTCCATAGCGAGGATATTCCTCAAGGACCCGAAGATACTCATCCTGGACGAGGCCACTTCATCGCTTGACACAATAACCGAACGCGCTATCCAGCAGTCGTTCGACGAACTGGCAAAGGGCAGGACGTCGCTCGTTATAGCGCACAGGCTCGCAACCGTGATAAACGCCGACAGGATCGTTTTGATAGACGACGGAAGGATAGCCGAGGAGGGGACGCACAGGGAACTCATGGCTCTGAACGGCGAGTATGCCCGCCTCTATAACACGCAGAAACTGTATGACTGAGGATCGGGACATATCATGATCAAATATCTGGCAATTATATCAGCCGCCGCGTCCGCTTTTGTTCTTCTGGTGGCTTTTACTTTCAAGGAAAAGGTGAAGCGCAGGGCATTTCTCATCAGCAGGTTCGCGCTTATCGCGATCGTCGTGGCTGTGGTTTTGATTTTTAATTACGCGGAACTGGATGACAGGTTCCTGGGCTTTGTCGTGATTGCAGCTCTTTACGTTTCGTACGTCATAGAAAAAAGTATTATCGCGCGAAGCGGGACTGAGACCGACACAGTTGGCGGGCAGGACCGCTCGTATTCGGTCCGGAATTTTGAACCGGGGGACGCAGACGCTTGCTATGCTCTGTACCGGAACACGGTACGCGAGTGCTGCGCCGCGGATTATACGGGCACTCAGATCGATGCTCTCGCGCCGAAGAACGTGAACGCTGCATCATGGCGGGAGACACTCATGCGCCACGTGACTCTCGTCGCCGTGCATAAGGGGCGCGTCGTGGCGTTCGCGGACATGGACGACACGGGATATCTAGGACGCATAGCCGTTCGGAAGGATTTTCAGCGGAACGGGATAGGGACCGACCTCTTCGGAAGACTCGAGGCGGCCGCTCCTCAGGGCATCCTGACGAGCGCGACGCTGACGGCTGTGCCTTTTTTCGAGAAACTCGGCTTTGAAAATATCGAAAAACGCGACGCGGATCACGGGGGGATCCCCGCACCGGTCGTTATCATGCAGAAGAAATAGGGAGACGGGGAGAAGAGACGCATGCCGTCCCGCATCACCTCGCAGTATCCGGTCCATGCTTCGGCCGGATTTTTTGTTCGTAATTTTAGACAGTTTAGGCATAAAACAAAGAAACGGCGCGCTTTTTAGGCCGCTCACCAGTTTGCGAAAAGTTTCTTTATTTTCTTTTGTTAATTCGTTGACAATATGAATACGGAAGGTTACGATGAATATTAAGTTAAAGTTTTAACAAATGCGACAAAAGAGCGCAACAAAAGAAAAATGGAGGTTTATGAATGAAAGGCTACGCAATGCTCAAAATCGGTTCATCGGGATGGATCGAAAAGGATCGTCCGGTCTGCGGGCACATGGACGCCATCTGCAGGCCGATCGCTGTGGCGATCTGCTCCTCGGACGTGCACACGCTCTGGGCGGGCGCTCTCGGGGACAGGCATGACATGATCCTCGGTCACGAATGCTGCGCCGAAGTCGTCGAGGTAGGCGACGTGGTGAAGGATTTCAAGCCGGGAGACAAGGTCCTGGTGCCTGCTATCACTCCGGACTGGAATTCCGCCGCCGCTCAGGCGGGCTGGCAGCAGCAGTCCGGCGGTCTTCTCGGAGGGTGGAAGTTCTCGAACTATAAGGACGGAGTATTTGCTGACTTTTTCCACGTGAACGACGCTGACGGCAACCTCGCTCATCTTCCTGAAGGGATCGACCCTGTCGACGCGTGCATCCTCTCCGACATGGTCCCTACGGGGTTCCACGCCGTCGAACAGGCTAATGTCCAGTTCGGCGATTCTGTGCTCGTCATCGGAATCGGTCCTGTCGGCCTCATGTCCGTACGCGCGTGCGCTCTGCGCGGGGCGAGCCGCATCATCGCCGTCGGGACGAGGGAGATATGCCGCAAGGTGGCCAGAGAATACGGCGCCGACGAGTTCCTGAGCTATAAAGACGGCTCTATCGCTGATCAGGTCCTCGCTATGACCGGCGGAGAAGGTGTCGACCGCGTCTGCATCGCCGGAGGAACGGTCGATACGTTCAGCGAAGCGGTCAAATGCCTCAAGCCGGGCGGAGTTATCGGGAACGTGAACTACCTCGGAGAAGGCGACTACGTCAGGATCCCTCGCGTTGAGTGGGGATGCGGCATGGCGAACAAAACGATCTGCGGCGGTCTAATGCCGGGAGGAAGGCTCCGCATGGAAAAACTTTCGAGCCTCGTGACGTCGGGCCGTCTCGACCTTCATAAGGAAGTGACGCACGTTTTCCAGGGAAAGGAACATATAGAGGAAGCGCTGTTCCTCATGCGCGACAAGCCGGCTGATCTGATCAAACCGGTCGTCGTATGGTAGCGGGACAGACGTGGACGTACTTATAATCGCTGGTTATCTGGGCGCCGGAAAGACAACGTTTATCCGGCGCCTTGCTGACCATCTGAAAGACTTGAATTTCGCTGTCCTCGAGAATGAATCGGGGGACACGAACTATGACGCCGCGCTCTTAGGACAGAGCGTTGAACCGTCCAGGATCTGGGAAATGACCGAAAACTGTGTATGCTGCACGGGAAAGGCTGATTTCCTCACTAACCTGGTCACCATCTCATCCACGCTCGACCCCGACGTCCTGATAGTCGAGCCGACCGGCGCGGTGCGCCTCGACGCCGTCTTGCGCAGCGTCGAGGGCCTCAGCTACGGCAAGCTGAGGCTGCTTTCGCCCGTCCTCATCGCGGACGCCCCCCGGATGGGCGAAAGCGCGCGCCGCATCAGCATGCGCGCCGGCCTCGGCACTGGTGCTGCCGTGCGCTCAGACTCGTGCGCCGGCCTCGGCACTGATGCTGCCGTGCGCTCAGACTCGTGCGCCGGCCTTGGCACTGGTACTGCCGTGCGCTCAGACTCGTGCGCTGGCCTCGGCACTGGTGCCGCCGTGCGCTCAGACTCGTGCGCCGGCCTTGGCACTGATGCCGCCGGGCGCACAGACTCGCGCGCCGGCCTCGGCACTGATGCTGCCGGGCGTTCAGACATGCGCGCCGGCCTCGGCACTGATGCTGCCTGGCGCTCAGACTCGCGCGCCGGCCTGCTCGCCGAGTCTGCCGGCTGCGCCGGGACCATAGTCCTGTCGAAATCGGAACAGCTTTCGGAAGATGAAACGTCGCTCTATACGAGCGTCCTGAGGGGATTGAACCCGGACGCGGAGATAGTTTCTGGAGATTATTCCACCAGAGACGATTCGTGGTGGCGTTCTCTCATCAGCAGACCGTACAGAGATCCGGACGGAACGGCGCCTGAAATAGACGCCGAAAACGGTGCCGGCGGAACTTTAAGCCTTGGAGCCGCCGGACCGTCTGCCGTCCGGGCATCGGCCCAGAAAAAATTCGATACCGTATCGCTGAAGGATATTTCGCTTCCGACGCCGGCGCATCTTATGACGATACTCGACATAGCCGCATCCGGGCTGTTCGGAGAGGCGGAGAGAGCTAAGGGATGCCTGCCTTGCGGAGTATCGGACGGCTGGATCAGATTCGATCTCGTCGGAAAGGACTGGGCACTGACCGGTGCGCCGCCACAGGATCACTCCGAGGCTGTTTTTATAGGAAACGGACTTCGCGAAAAAGACATACGGGAATATTTTACGATTTTCACCTCGCTGGCCAGAGTGCGATACAGATTCGGGAAGTGACCGGAAGCGTGCAGCGATACAATTGCCTGCAGGCAGCGAGACACATGCACTCGATTGCGAGACGCATTACAACCGACCGCATTATGGAGTACCGATATACACATTATCATTATTGCTCATCGCGTTCATCTGCTCTATAATTACATTGGCTGTGCGGCACGGCAGAGCCGCGCCGAACGGATGATTCTGCCGATTTGATTTATCGTTAGAAGGAGGCCCATCATGAGACAGGCGATCCATACCGACAAGGCTCCTGCTGCCATCGGACCGTATCAACAGGCGTGGCGCGCGGGAGATTTTCTTTTTACGGCCGGACAGGGACCGGCTGATCCCGTTACGGGAAAGGTCACAGGCACCACGATCACGGAACAGGCCGAGCAGACGATGAAAAACATCGGCGCGATCCTGGAGGCCGCCGGGACCGACTTCACGAGCGCGGTCAAGGTCCTCTGCTTCCTCGCCAATGCCGAGGGTTTCAAGGCGTTCAACGAAGTCTACGCCAGATATTTCACATCGAAGCCAGCCAGGACGTGCGTCATGGTGAAGGATTTTCCGGCCCCGTGTCTCTGCGAGGTCGAGGTTATATGCTATCTCGGCGAACGAGCCGTAACAGATACGGAGGGAATATGATCTACCGATATTTGGAGGACCTCGAACGCGAGGCCGCAAAGGCTGAAAAACCTATGCGCGTCGCTGTCGCTGGGGCTGCCGACGAATCTGTGCTCGAGGCCGTTTTTGAAGCGGCGAACAGGAACATCGTATCCCCGATACTGATCGGAAATAAGGATGAAATAGCGCGCAAGTCCGAAAACATCCCGGCCGATGCCGCTGCCGCGATAGCGGGACTTCCCGTCATCGCGGCGGACGGGCCCGGGGACTGCGGAGAAGCAGCCGTTGCGGCTGTAAGGGACGGAGCGGCCGACTTCATAATGAAGGGGAACATGGAGACGAGCGACGTCCTCAAGCCGCTCGTGAGAAAAGAGAACGGCCTCAATACGGGACGCACCATGAACGTGCTGGCGTATAACGAGGTGCCGTGCCTGCCGCGGATGCTCGGGCTCTCCGACGGAGGGATGATCCCGTACCCTACGTTCGAACAGAAAAAAGATATCCTCGAGAACTGCGTGGGGATGCTGCGCGCTCTGGGGATAGAACGCCCGCAGGTCGCTGTTTTGGCCGGAATAGAACACGTAAACCCTAAAATGCCTGAGACGGTCGACGCCGCCAGGCTGCAGGAGATGAACAGAGCCGGCGAGATAACTGACTGCGACGTGTACGGGCCGATTTCCATAGACATCGCTCTCTCTGCGGAGATCGCGGCGCATAAGGGATATGACTGCCCGTCGTGCGGAAACTTCGATCTCGTGATCGTTCCGTCGCTCGTAGCCGGAAACCTCATGAACAAAGCGATGATAATCACAGGAGGAGCAAAGATGGCGGGAGTCGTTCTCGGAGCTAAGGTCCCGGTGGTCCTCAGTTCCAGAGGGGCGTCGCCGGAGGAAAAGTTCGGCTCGCTCGCGCTGGCCGCTCTCGCAGCCCGTAAAAACGGATCAGACTTGATGGAGCCAGAAGGAAAATGATGAGAGAAAAGACCGCCCGGACGTCCCCTCACAGGGTGAGGGATATAGTTTTGGATTACATGCTGCTGACTTTTGCCACGTTCATCGTGGCGTCAGCGGTCTTTTTGTTCATGATGCCGAGCCACGCTACGATCTCGAGCATCACCGGAATAGCGATGGTGCTTCAGTTCGTCATTCCTCTGACGGTCGCCCAGATAACGTTCATACTTAACTGCATCCTGATCACGATCGGCTTTATAGTCTTCGGCAGGGAATTCGGGGCAAAGACGGTCTATACGTCGCTCATGATGCCTGTCATCATGAGGATTTACGAGATCGCGCTGCCGGATTTTCAGTCGATCACAGGTGATCCGCTCACGGACGTCCTCGCCTACGTAGTGCTCGTCAGCCTCGGGCTTTCCATTCTGTTCAACGACAACGCCTGCTCCGGAGGGATAGACATCGTCGCCAAACTTCTGAACAAGTATTTCCACATCAACATCGGAACGGCGATGACTGTCGCCGGCGTCGCTGTCTCGTTCTCGTCGGGTCTCGTTTACGACGCTAAGACTGTAGTGCTCTCTCTGCTCGGGACGTATCTGAACGGGATAATACTCGACAGGTTCATATTCGGCGCGACGGGCAAAAAACGCGTCTGCATAGTCTCCGAAAAGAAGGAAGAGGAGATCTGCGGCTACATCCTGAACACGCTGCACAGCGGCGCGTCGCTCTATGACTGCATCGGGGCATATTCCCACGAGGCGCACAGGGAGATAATAACGATAGTGGATCGCCACGAGTATCAGCAGCTGATGGACTACATCGTTAAGACCGACCCCGACGCTTTCGTCACGATCTACAGTGTGGAGAACGCCAGATATCTTCCGAAGGTCATCAAAAACTCCGAAGAGGAAAAATAACGGTTTTTATGTTAGAATATCATTGCGGCAGTCCGAGGGAACGCGGGCCGTGCCGGACTTATTTTGCTGCAGCCGTCGGAGGTAGAGATGTCAAACAGAGAACTTGCCGAATTCCTTTTTCCGAACGTAAAAGTGACGCCGGAGGATCAAGAAAAGAAATACCCGCCGAGAAAACTCCCGGAAGGCGCTAAAGTGACGCGTCTGGGGCCTTCACCGACGGGTTTTATTCATCTGGGAAATCTTTACGGGGCTTTTGCCGACGAGCGTCTCGCGCATCAGTCCGGAGGCGTTTTCTTCCTGAGAATAGAAGACACGGACGACAAAAGATATGTCGAAGGCGCTGTGGAGATCATCATAAACTCTCTCAGATTCTTTGACATCAACTTCGACGAGGGAGCCGGGCTCGACGGCGACCGTGGAGACTACGGCCCGTACACGCAGAGCGAGAGGGGCGATATCTACGCCTGCTTCGCGAAGAAACTAGTATCGGAGGGCAAAGCGTATCCGTGCTTCCTCACCGAGGAGGAGATAGCGGCCATCAGGGTGGATCAGGAAGCCGCCGGGGAAAATCCGGGAATCTACGGGAAGTACGCGAAATACCGCGACATAGGATTCGAAGAAGCGAAGGCTTTGATCGACGAGGGTAAACCTTATGTAATAAGGCTGCGCTCGGACGGGGATCCGCATCCCGCGGGAGAGCCTCGCAAGGTCAGCGCTTACGACGCCATCCGCGGGGAACTCGTGACGCCGGAGAACTTCATGGATGTCGTACTCCTGAAAACGAACGGCATCCCTACATATCACTTCGCTCACGTCGTCGACGACCACCTGATGCGCACCACGCACGTAGTGCGCGGAGCGGAGTGGCTGCCTTCGCTTCCTATACATATCGAACTTTTCGAGAAACTAGGCTGGGAGATGCCGATATACTGCCATACAGCCCAACTCATGAAACTCGATGAGAACGGCAACAGGCGCAAACTCTCCAAGCGCAAGGATCCTGAACTTTCGCTCGATTTCTACAGAAAGCAGGGATATCATCCGGCTGCCGTCCGCGAGTATCTTTTGACGATCCTGAACTCGAACTTCGAGGAGTGGCGCATAGCCAACCCGGACGCCCCGGCGGACGATTTCATGTTCACCACGGAAAAGATGGGAAATTCCGGCGCTCTGTTCGATCTGAACAAGCTGAACGACGTCAGCAAAGACGTACTCCTGAAGGTGCCGGCAAAAGATCTGGCAGACTTCCTCGTGAAGTGGGCGGCAGAGTTCAGACCCGAACTGCTTGTTTTGTTCGAAGACCGCGGGTATCTGGAGAAGATCCTCGACCTCGGACGTAACGACAATAAGCCTCGCAAGGATTTGATCTACGCAGAGCAGATAGTCGATTTCATCAGTTATTTCTATGACGAACTGTATACTCCTTCGGACAACTATCCGGCGGAAGTCCCTCCTGAAGACGTTCCGGAGATACTGAAAAGATATCTGGAGACGTATGATCATTCAGATGACCAGAGCCAGTGGTTCTCAAAGATCCGCGAAATCGCCGTTAAACTGGGATACGCCGCTAAACCTAAGGATTACAAGAAAGATCCCGACAGTTACAAGGGCCACGTCGGCCACGTCAGCACCGTGATCAGGGTCGCGCTGATGGGACGCCCGGAATCGCCTGACGTCTGGACGATCCAGCAGATCATGGGCGAGGAGAAGACGCGCGAGAGGATCGAAGGAGCGATTGTAAGAGCCTCCGGGAAAGCGGAGTAAAATATGGTCGACTTTCATAATTCATGGAACGAACTTCTGAAAGACGAGTTCGAAAAAGACTATTACAAGCGCCTCAGGGCGTTCCTGTCTTCCGAGTACGCAAACCACACCGTGTATCCCGCTAAAGAGAACATCTTTGCGGCGCTGAAGACCGTGCCACGCGAGGACGTAAAAGTCGTCATACTCGGCCAGGATCCGTACCACGAGGAAGGCCAGGCCCACGGGATGGCTTTCTCGGTGCTGCCCGGCGTGAAGCAGCCTCCGTCGCTTGTCAACATCTTCAGGGAACTGAAAGACGAGCTCGAGATCCCGCTGCCTCCATCCGATAACGGATATCTGATGCCGTGGGCGCTTCAGGGGGTCCTGCTTCTGAACACGTGTCTGACGGTGCGCGCTCACGAGGCGAATTCGCACAGAGGCAAGGGCTGGGAGATATTCACAGACCGCGTCATATCGCTTTTGTCGGAGCGCGAGGAGCCGATGGTTTTCATCCTCTGGGGAGCGAACGCGCGGTCAAAGAGATCGCTGATCGATACGGAAAGGCACCTCGTGCTCGAGGGGGCGCACCCGAGCCCGCTGTCGGCTTACAACGGATTCTTCGGAGGTCAGTATTTCATCCGCGCCAACGAATTCCTAGAGGCGAACGGTGCTTCTCCGATAGACTGGAACATCTGCAAGTGATATAATTATCTTTTGTCGAATAATCTAACAAAGCAATAATAAACACGCGGAGCGGCTTGCCACGGACAGCCGTCCCGCCGAAAGGCAAATCAATGTCCGAGAGAGAAAAAATCATCAATATAGCCGTAATAGCTCACGTAGACGCGGGCAAATCGACGCTCGTCGACGCTTTCCTGAAGCAGAGCGGGGTCTTCCGCGACAACGAGGAGATGGCGGACTGCGTCATGGACTCAAACGACATCGAGCGCGAGCGCGGAATCACTATTTATTCCAAAAACTGCTCTGTTATGCACGGGGACACTAAGATCAACATCGTAGATACGCCGGGCCACGCCGATTTCTCGTCCGAGGTAGAGCGGATCATGAAGACCGTCGACACGGTCATCCTGCTCGTGGACAGCAGCGAGGGACCGATGCCGCAGACTCGTTTTGTTCTGTCGAAATCGCTCGAGCAGGGGCTGAACCCGATACTGTTCATCAATAAGATCGACAAAAAAGACAGGCGCATCGACGAAGTTGTCGACGAGGTATACGAACTGTTCATGGATCTGAACGCGAACGACGAACAACTCGACTTTCCTATACTTTACGGAGTCGCCAGACAGGGGATCGCCGTCTATGATCCTCACGACATCGACGGACTCGTATTCCAGCAGGGAGACACGAAACTCAAGCACACCCCGGAGGGATACGGCGGCTTCGACATAAAGCCTCTTTTCGATACGATCATCAAACACTGCGAGCCGTATCCGGACCGCAGGGACGAGCCGCTCCAGATGCAGGTATGCTCACTCGCGTACGACGATTACATCGGAAGGCTGGGGATCGGCAGGATCACGCGCGGCGTCATGAAGGAAGCCCAGCAGGTCGCCGTATGTCAGGTCAGCGGCCAGACAGCGATGCGTAAGGTGAATCAGGTCTTCGTATATCGCGGACTTAAGAGAGTGCCTGTAAGCGAGGCTCAGTGCGGCGACATCGTCGTCGTCTCGGGCATCCCGGACATAACCATAGGAGAGACGATCTGCGAACCGGATCACCCTGAGGCCATGGAGATGATCCACATCGAGGAGCCTACGCTTTCGATGAATTTCATGGTGAACACGTCGCCTTTCGCCGGAAAGGTCGGCAAATACGTCACGTCGAGGCATATCCGCGAGAGGCTGCGCAAGGAACTGGAGGTGAACGTCGGGCTCGAGGTCGAGGAGACCGATTCGACAGACTGCTTCAAGGTATCCGGGCGCGGCGAACTGCACCTCTCGATACTCATCGAAAACATGCGCAGGGAGGGATATGAACTCGCGGTTTCAAAGCCGGAGGTCATCTTCCACCGCGACGCGGATGGCAGGAAACTCGAACCTGTGGAAGAGGTAATAATCAACGTGCCTGACGAATACTCGGGCTCTGTCATCTCCAAACTGAACATCAGGAAGGGCACGCTGATACAGATGTCCTCCGAGAACGGATATACGCACTTGGAATACCACGCGCCTACGAGAGGGCTCCTCGGCTACAGGATGGAGTTCATCAACGATACGCGCGGCGAGGGCACGATGATCCGCAGGTTCTACGAGTTCGAGGAATACAAGGGCGAGATCCCGGGACGCCAGAACGGGGTCGCCATCGCGATAGAAGAAGGCGTCTGCACGCCTTACGCGCTGTTCAACATAGGCGAACGGGTACAGATGTTCGTTGAACCTGGCACCAGAGTCTACGAAGGCATGATCGTCGGGATGAACTCCCGCTCCAACGACATGGAAGTGAATCCGTGCAAAGCCAAAAAGCAGAGCAACATGCGCGCCGCGGGCTCAGACGAGAATATCAAACTCTCTCCGGCGAGGCATTTCACCCTCGAGGAGGCTCTGGAGTTCATAGACGACGACGAACTCGTGGAGGTCACGCCGGATGATATCAGACTGCGCAAGAAACTGCTCCACGAGCTCGACAGACGCAGATCCGGAAGATATTGATCTTACCGGGAATTTTACCGAGGGCAGACATGGAAATAAGCGACAAACTGACGGATATACTTATAACGCTGATCAAAACAGGCCTCGTGCTGCTGGTCGGGTATTTTGTCATAAAAATAATCATCGCCATCATGCGCAGGGGCCTGAAGAAGACGAATCTGGACGCGTCTATCCACAGTTTCATCCTTAACGGAAGCAAGTTCCTGCTATGGGTGATCGTCATTATCATGACGCTCCAGATGCTCGGCGTCTCCACTGCGTCCGTCGTCACGGTCCTGGGCGCCAGCGCGGCAGCGGTCGCTCTCGGGCTGCAGAACAGCCTCAGCAACGTAGCCAGCGGCATAGTCACGATGGTGAACAAGCCTTTCAAGCAGGGCGACGAGATAGAGATGAAGGGCACGGTGAACGCCGTGGGCATCGTCGACGAGGTCGGCACGATGGTCACGAAGCTCCACACATACGATAACAAGGTCATGAACATCCCGAACAGCCTGCTGACTTCATCGGTCATCCTGAATTACACGGAGGCCGGGCTCAGGCGCGTGGACAGGACGTTCTCTGTATCTCAGGACGCCGATATAGATCAGGTAAAGGATATCATCAGGAAAGTCATCAAGGACGAGCCGCTCTTCGAGGAGGAACCGGAGCCGATCATCGGCGTTTCCTCGCACGGGGATTTTGCCGTCCAGTTCGATGTGAAGGCGTGGTGTGACACGCGGCAGTATTTTACGGCTGTATACCATCTGGAGGAGGGAGTCGAAAAGGCGTTCAGAACCGCCGGCATCGAAGTCCCTTACCCGCAGGTGGACGTACATAGCAGGTAAGTTATCGCCGAAAGACTTGAAATGATAGGAGATTTGGGGAAAACATCATGAAAAAAGTCAAAAAATTCAAACGTGTGCTGGTCGCAAACAGAGGGGAGATCGCGATACGCGTGTTCAGGGCATGCCAGGAACTCGGCATCAGGACCGTTGCGATCTACTCCGAAGAAGACAAAAACAGCCTTTTCCGCTTCAAGGCCGACGAGTCATATCAGATCGGCAAGGGCAAGACTCCGGTAGCGGCGTATCTCTCGATCGACGAGATCATCGACCTTGCAAAGGCGAAGGGCGTAGACGCCATCCATCCTGGCTACGGGTTCCTTTCGGAAAACTCGGCGTTTGCCAGAGCCTGCGAGGACGCGGGCATCGAATTCATCGGGCCTACGAGCAGGATGATGGATTCGCTCGGCGACAAGATCCAGTCCAAACTCGTCGCTCAGAAGGTCGGCGTAGCGTCCATTCCGGGCGTCGACAAAGCCATACAGAGCGAAGAGGAAGCGGTGGAATTCGCCGATAAATGCGGCTACCCGGTCATGCTTAAGGCGGCGGCCGGTGGAGGCGGACGAGGGATGCGCATCGTCAGGAACCGCGACGACATCGTGAACGAGTATCATCGCGCTAAGGACGAGGCGAAGATCGCCTTTGGCATCGACGACATCTTTATCGAAAAGTACCTCGAGAATCCTAAGCACGTAGAGGTGCAGGTCCTCGGAGACAAATACGGAAATATAGTCCATCTTTACGAGAGAGACTGCTCCATCCAGAGGAGACATCAGAAGGTCATCGAATTCACGCCTTCTCTTTTGCTCACGGACAAGCAGCGGAAGGATATCTGCGACGACGCGCTGAAGATCGCTCACAGCGTCGACTACAGGAGCGCCGGGACGATGGAATTCCTGCTCGACGATAAAGGCAATCACTATTTCATCGAGATGAACCCGAGGATCCAGGTAGAACACACTGTTACGGAAATGGTCACCGGGATCGACATAGTCCAGTCACAGATCCTGATAGCAGAGGGATATCCTCTCGACAGCCCTGAGGTCGGCATCAAGAGCCAGGACGACATCAAGCCGCGCGGATATGCGATCCAGTGCAGGATCACTACTGAGGACCCTACGTCGGGTTTTGCTCCTGACACGGGAAAGATCGAGATGTACAGGTCAGCCTCGGGTTTCGGCATCAGGCTCGACGGAGGAAACGGCTTCTCCGGAGCTGTCATCTCGCCTTACTATGACAGCCTTCTCGTAAAGGTCACCGCCTGGGCACTCACGTTCGACGGAGCGCGCCGCAAGGCGATCCGCGCTCTCAGAGAGACACAGATCAAGGGCGTCAAGACGAACATCGGCTTCCTGCTGAACGTACTGAACCATCCGGCATTCGAGACGGGCAGCTGCACGACCGGCTTCATTTCGGCCAATCCGGAGCTGCTCTCGATCAGAGCGAAGGAAGATAAAGAACTTAAGATAATGCGCTTCCTCGGAGACAAGTTCGTGAACGAGACGAGAGGACACAAACCTCAGTTCGACGTTCCGTCGTTCCCTCAGGTCCCTGCCAGCAAAGTCAATTCTCTGCGCGGGACGAAGCAGATGCTTGACGAGGAAGGTCCGGAGGCGGTCGCAAAATGGGTACTCGGCCAGCAGAAACTTCTGATCACGGATACGACCATGCGCGACGCTCAGCAGTCTCTCATGGCTACGAGAGTCAGGACGGTCGATATGGAAAAGATCGCACCGGCGACTGCGCTCTACGAGAAGGATCTGTTCTCGCTGGAGATGTGGGGAGGCGCGACGTTCGACACGTCGTTCAGGTTCCTGAAGGAAGACCCATGGGAAAGGCTGACGACGCTCCGCAAGCTCATACCGAACGTAATGTTCCAGATGCTCATCCGCGGTTCGAACGCCGTGGGATATAAGAACTACCCGGACAACGTGATCCGCGAATTCGTCAGACTGTCTGCCGAGGCGGGGATCGACGTGTTCAGAATCTTCGACGCGCTCAACTGGAAAGAGGGCATGATGGTGGCGCTGGACGAGACTTTGAAACAGGGGAAGATCGCCGAGGTCTGCATGTGCTACACGGGCGACATCCTCGATAAGACGAGAACGAAGTACAGCCTGCACTATTACACCAAGCTCGCAAAGGAACTCGAGTCAGAGGGCGCGCACATCATCGGCATCAAGGATATGTCGGGACTGCTTAAGCCTATGGCCGCCAAAGAACTGATCGGCGAACTGAAGGCGACGCTCTCGATCCCTGTCCACCTCCACACGCACGACACGAGCGGAAACGGCATAGCGACCGTTTTAATGGCTGCACAGTCGGGAGTCGACATCATCGACGCCGCCGTCAACAGCATGGCGGGCCTCACGTCGCAGCCGGGACTCAACTCCATAGTCGCCGCTCTGGAGCACTCCAGCAGGGATACGGGCATAGACGCCGACGGCATCCAGAAACTCTCCGAGTACTGGAGGGACGTCCGTCCGGTATATTCGCAGTTCGAGTCGGGACTCAAGACGTCATCAGCTGAGATCTATAAATACGAAATGCCTGGAGGACAGTATTCCAACCTCAAGGCTCAGGTCGACTCGTTCGGCCTCGGACACAAGTTCGAGGAAGTCAAGGAGATGTACCGGAAGGTCAATCTCATGCTCGGCGACATCATCAAGGTGACGCCTACGTCGAAGGTAGTCGGGGATACGGCGATCTTCATGGTCCAGAACGACATGACGCCTGAGAACATCTTTGAAAAAGGCAAGGACGTGGACTTCCCGGATTCGCTCGTCTCGTTCTTCAGCGGACTCATGGGCCAGCCGCTCGGAGGCTTCCCTGCGAAACTGCAGAAGCTCGTCCTGAAGGATAAAGAACCTCTGACGGTAAGACCGGGAGAGGTCCTGCCTCCTGAAGATTTCAAGGCAGACAAGAAGCACATCGTCAAGGATCTCGGCCGCAAAGGAACGGACCGCGAGGTCATCAGTTACGCGATATATCCGAAGGTCTTCGACGAATACGTAAAATCGATCGATAAAGACGGAAACTTCAGGAACATGGGCTCCGACGTATTCTTCTACGGGCTGACCGAAGGCGAGACGTGCGAGATCAAGATCGAAGAGGGTAAAGTCCTCGTAGTTAAACTGATCGAGGTCCGCGACGTGGACGACGAAGGCTTCCGCGAGGCAGTCTTTGAAGTCAACGGCAACCGCAGAGTCGTCAGGATCAAGGATAAGGAAGTCAAGGACTCCATGGCAGTCGCGATCACTAGATACGCAGACGATGACAACCCGATGGAGATCGGCGCCAACATCCCGGGCGGAGTCGTAAAGATCCTCGTCAAGGAAGGCGATAAGGTCAAAAACGGCCAGCCGGTGGCGGTCATCGAAGCCATGAAGATGGAGACGAACGTCATCTCCACGGCCGAGGGCACGGTCGACAAGATCTTCGTCAAGGAGGGCCAGCAGGTAAAAGCCGGCGAAATGATCGCCGTTCTCAAATAACTCATTTTAAGAAGGAGGTCGTTTGAATGTTTATCAAGAACTTCAATCAGATGCGCGAGATGGTAAGCACGGGCAAGAAACGCACCGTGGCTGTCGTCTGCGCACATGACGAGCACGCCCTGGAAGCCGTTCTGCAGGCATACAGCGAAGGGCTCATGGATTACGTGCTCATCGGGAAAAAGGACGTCATAATCGAAAAAGGCCACATGCATAAGGTAGACATCCCGGATGACAAGATCGTCAACTGCGAAGACGATGTCGAATGCGCGAGGATCGCCATCCAGATGGTCAAGGACAGAGACGTCGACTTCATCCAGAAGGGACTGATAAAGACGGCGACACTCCTTCACGAGGTCGTGAACCCGGAGACGGGGCTCAACGTCGGACGCACCATCTCGCATCTGGCTCTGCTCGACACGGAAAAATACCACAAGATAATAGGTGTTACCGACGGCGGGATCATCATCCATCCTGACCTCGACATGAAGAAGGCCATCGTGAACAACGCCGTCAGCGCTTTCCTCAATCTGGGCTACGATAAGCCTAAGGTCGCCGCACTTTGCGCCATCGAATACGTGAATCCTAAGATGCCTGAGACTGTAGATGCCCAGAAACTCGCGAAAATGGCGGAAACGGGAGAGATCCCGAACTGCTACATCGCGGGCCCGATCTCGATGGACCTCGCCTGCAACGCTGAATCCGCGACGATCAAAGGATACAGGCATCCGGTGGCCGGCGACGTCGACATCCTGCTCGTTCCTTCCATTACGGCAGGCAACATCGTCGTAAAAGCAATCACCGGATTCTCGAACGCTCTGTTCGCGGGATGCGTCATAGGCGCCAAGTGCCCGATAGCTCTCAACTCCAGAAGCTCCACATTCGAGGAGAAATATTACGGTCTGATCGCCTGCAGTCTGATGGTAGACAGAGAACACGACGAGGAGTGATCGGGACCGGACAGAAACTCTACATCGGGTGTATATCGGGCGGCAGACGGCGTTCATACGTGCTGCAAAGGTCAGTTTTTGAGCGCCGCCGGCCGTTCATTACGGAAGGAGAGCTTAGATGAAAATGCTTTTGACCGGAGACGAGGCCATTGCACGCGGAGCCTGGGAAGCGGGCGTCCGACATGCGGCTGCGTATCCGGGAACACCTAGTACCGAGATCCTGGAGAACATCGCGAAATACGATGAGATCTATGCCGAATGGGCGCCAAACGAAAAAGTCGCGATGGAGTCTGTCATCGGCGCATCAATGGCGGGAGTGCGGAGCATGGCATCCATGAAGCACGTAGGCGTCAACGTCGCAGCCGACCCGCTCATGACCTTCTCATACATGGGCGTCAACGGAGGCGCCGTACTCGTCTGCGCGGATGAACCTGGGATGTTCAGTTCGCAGAACGAGCAGGACAACAGGAATTACGCCCGCATGGGAAAATTTCCGATGCTGGAGCCATCCGACAGCCAGGAATGCCGCGATATGATGATCAAGGCGTTCGACCTGTCGGAAAAGTACAACGTCGTAACGATGGTCAGGCTCGTGACGAGAGTCTGCCACAGCAAATCCGTCGTCGAGACGGGGGATCGCGTCGAAGTCCCGGTAAAGGAATGGAGACCCGACCCTATGAAATACGTCGCTCTCCCGGCTCACTCCCGCGTCCTCAGAGTACATCTGGAGGAACGCACGGCGAGCCTCAGGGAATACAGCGAAACGTCACCTTTCAATTTCGAAGAGATGCACGACACCTCGACGGGCGTCATCGCATCGGGCCCTTCTTACTATTACGCCAAAGAATATTTCGGCGACAGCGTGTCGTATCTGAAACTCGGGTTCACGAACCCGCTCCCGGAAAAACTCATCAGAGACTTCTGCTCTAAAGTCGACACGGTCTATATCCTCGAAGAGGACGATCCGTACATAGAAGATTTTGTTAAAACCCTCGGCATCGAATGCCACGGAAAGGACACGTTCCCTCCGTACGGCGAGATGACGCCTGATGTTATCAGAAAATCGCTGACGGGAGCCGGCCTTCCTTCGGTCGATTACGACAGGACCAAAGTATTTTCACGTCCGCCTTCGCTCTGCGCCGGATGCCCTCACAGAGGCCTCTTCTACAGGCTCGGAAAGAGAAAGGACATCATGATCTCGGGCGACATCGGCTGCTATACGCTGGCCGCCGGAGCGCCTTACAACGCGATGAATTCCTGCGTATGCATGGGAGCGTCGATATCGGTGGGTCACGGCGCCCAGCAGGCGTTCAACCGCGCGGGGGTGAAGAGAAAGGTCGTTACCGTCCTCGGAGACTCGACTTTCTTCCACACCGGCGTCATCTCTCTGATCAACACGGTATATAACAACAGCAACACCATCAACATCATCCTCGACAACAGGACGACGGGCATGACAGGCCATCAGCCTAACCCGGGCACAGGTTTCAACGCCAAAGAGCAGCCCGCGCCGATGATCGACCTGAAAAAGCTCGTCGAGGCGATCGGCATCAGGCACGTGAAGGTAATAGATCCTAACCGCCTGGACGAAGTGGACGCGGCGCTCGACGAATTCATGGATCTGGACGAGCCTTCCGTGATCATCACCAGGTACCCTTGCGCGCTGAAGAAATTCTCGGACGCCGACCGTGCGGAGTTTCCGGGCCTTTTCTCCACGAAGGACAGAGTGGACGCGGAGAAATGCATAGGCTGCAGGAAATGCCAGTCGACCGGGTGCCCGGCGCTCGTATTTGACGGCGCGGCAAAAAAAGTCTCGATCAGGCGCTCGGACTGCGTCGGATGCGACGTATGCGTACAGGTCTGCCCGACGGGAGCGATCGCAAAGGAGGAAGAGTGATGACAAAGAACATTCTGCTTGCCGGGGTAGGCGGGCAGGGGACCATCCTTGCCGCAAAGATGCTCACCATCGGCCTGCTCGAAGAAGGATATGACGTAAAGATGAGCGAGATACACGGGATGAGCCAGCGCGGCGGCAACGTCGTATCGCAGGTCAGATACAGCCGTGAAAAGGTATATTCCCCTGTCATCGAAAAAGGTACCGCTGACATCGTCGTTGCCTTTGAGGAAATGGAGGCTCTCCGCAACCTGGACTACTTGAAACCGGAAGGCACTGTCGTAGTGAACACCGAGAGGATCCCGTCCATGACAGTCCTCACCGGCAAAGAGAATTATCCGGATGACGTGATCGGCGAGATCGAAAAGGCTGCCGGGCGGACGATAAAGATCGACGCCCATTCGATGGCCGAAAAACTCGGCAACGTCAAAGCCACGAACGTGATCCTTCTCGGGGTCCTCGTGAAGTCGATGGGGCTTACCGATATCAACTGGGAAGAGATAATCAGGAAAAACGTCAAGCCACAGTTCGCGGAACTGAACGTCAGCGCTCTCAGAGCGGGAATGGAGGCAGCAGGATGATATCGTCTAAAATGAAACCTCTCGTCGCCGGAAGTTCAGTGATACGGCAGATGTTCGAGGAGGGGAAGAAACTCGCAGCCGAATACGGACCTGAAAACGTCTTCGATTTCAGCCTCGGCAATCCGAACGTGCCCGCTCCCGAAGCGGTCAAAAACGCCATCGTAGACATAGTGACAAACGAGGACCCGGTAAAGGTCCACGGCTATATGAGCAACGCCGGATTCCCGGAAACGCGGAAAGTGATCGCCGATAATCTCAACAGGAGATTCGGCACGTCCTTTACGGAGAACAACGTCATCATGACGGTCGGCGCTGCGACAGCTCTGAACATCAGCCTGAAGACGATGCTCGAACCAGGAGACGAGGTGATATGCTTTGCCCCGTTCTTCGTGGAGTACGGCAACTATATCTCCAACTACGACGGGAAACTCGTCGTAGTCAGCCCGAACCCGGAGGGCGGCTTCATGCCGCGCCTCGATGAGTTCGAGGCTAAGGTCACCCCAAAGACAAAGGCCGTCATCATCAACAGCCCGAATAACCCGACAGGCGTGATCTATCCGGCCGAAGTGATAGAGCAGATCGCCGGCATACTCCGAAATAGGCAGGCTGAGTACGGGACGGTTATATACATCGTGGCCGATGAGCCGTACAGGGAACTCGCCTACGGAGGGGCAGAAGTGCCGTATCTGAGCAAGTTTTACGATAATACGATTATAGGGTACTCATACAGCAAATCCCTTTCTCTCCCGGGCGAAAGGATCGGCTACGTCGTCATCCCGGATGAGGCTGACGGCTCCGCGGAATTCATTCAGGCAGCGACGATCGCAAACAGGATCGCCGGAGGAGTGAACGCTCCTTCTTTGATGCAGCTCGTGATCGCCAGATGCGTCGACGAGAAGTGCGATGTCGCTTTCTATGAGAAAAACGGGAAAACGCTCTATGACGCTTTGACGGCCATGGGCTTCGAATGCGTCAAACCGCAGGGAGCCTTCTATCTCTGGATGAAGACGCCTGTCCCGGACGCTGAATTCGTTGCGGAAGCCAAAAAGAGGAATATCCTGGTCGTCCCGGGCACGTCATTTGCCGGACCGGGCTATGTCAGGATCTCGTACTGCGTATCCTACGACACCATCATCAGGTCGCTCCCGGGGTTCCGGGAACTCGCGAATATTTACTTCAAATGAATCAACCAAGCTAAGAAGCGGAACAGGAGGAAATACATATGATTAGAGAACTGATCATAAATTCCGGCTCGACTAGCACTAAACTGGCTGTATTTGAAGACGGGCGCGATGTGTTTTCAAAAACAGTATCGTACAGCGAAAAACAGATCGCCGAATGCGGCGGCCTCTACGAACAGATCCCTATGAGGAAGCAGGCCGTCATCGATTTTTTAAAGGAAGCCGGGTATCAGATGGGCGACTTTGACGCCATCATGTGCCGCGGTGGGATGGTATGGGGCATCCACATGGGCGGATACCGCGTGAACGATGAACTCGCGGAAGCCCTGCGCGACCCGGAAGTCTGCTCGCCGCACGCCTCGGATCTGGCAGGCATCATCGGCAAGGAACTCGCCGACGAGTCAGGCACCGGAGTGGAAGCATACATCTACGATGCCGTGACCGGAGCGTCCTTAAGCGACGTGGCGATGATAACGGGGTTCCCGGAGATAACCCGCAGGAGCTGCTGCCACGTGCTCAATTCACACGCGCAGGCTCTGCGCTACGCCGAGGAGCACGGGAAAAAATACGAGGATCTGAGCCTGATAGTGGCGCATCTCGGCGGAGGCATCTCGTTCTGCGCCATCGAAGACGGAAAGATCATCGACTCCATCGGCGACGACGACGGCGCTTTTTCGCCTGAGCGTTCCGGTTTCACGCAGATCCTGCCGATAATCAAAATGTGCTACAGCGGCAAATACACGTATGACGAGATGGTGTCGATGATCCGCGGCAAGGGCGGGCTCGTCGCTTATCTCGGCACGTCAGACGTCATCGAGATCGAGAACATGATAAGGGCGGGCAACAGAAAAGCCGAACTGCTGTACGAGGCTCAGGCGTATCAGATCGCAAAGGGCATAGGCGAGATGATGGTGGTGGTAAAGGGCAAACTTGACACCATCATCCTGACAGGCGGCATCGCCCACTCTAAAATGCTCACCGAGAAGGTGCGCAAGTACGTTGAATTCGCGGCGCCGGTAACGATCTATCCGGGAGAGCAGGAGATGGAAGCGCTCGCTCAGGGCGGCATCAGAATGCTGACCGGTCAGGAGCCGATAAAGGAATTTTCTCTGAGGGCACTGAAGAAAAACCTGAGATCGCCGCTTAAAAGGGAGAACACCATATGAATGAAGAAAAACGTGTCGCGCTTCTGATAGACGCGGAAAACGTATCAGCCCAGTACGCGGACCGCATCCTGGAGGAGGTCTCGAACTACGGGATATGCTCGTATAAAAGGATATACGGCGCGTGGGACAGGATCGTGCAGACGAAATGGGAGAGTCAGATAAACAAGTATTCTCTCAAGCCGATCATGCTCTTCAACAACATAAAGGGCAAAACGGCCACTGACACGTCCCTGATCATCGACGCGATGGATATCCTCTATAAGGGAACGACCGATGTTTTCTGCATCGTCTCATCCGACAGCGACTTTACTGCGCTGGCGAGGCGCCTTCTGGAGGAGGGCGTCGAGGTGATCGGCATGGGCGAGTCGTCCAAGGCGACCGAGGCGCTCGAGAACGCGTGCAGCAAATACGTCTACATCGACCTCCTCGACAAGGACGAAGATGACGAAAAATCACTGAACGCGTCAGACGCTCCAGTTTCGCAGGAATCCGCCTCTTCCTCTGCCAGAACAGAACACGGGCACAGAGACGCCCAGAAGAAGTCCGAGCGTACCGCCGGCAACACTCCGGGCAAAAAGGATATCGAAAACAAGATAAAGCAGATAATCATGGAGAACGAAGACCGCGGCAGGCAGACCGATCTCGGCCTTCTGGGCAACGAACTGATAAAGGCCTTCCGCAACTTCGACGTCCGCTACTACGAAAAGAAGGGCGGCGGCAAATACGCGTACCTGAAGGATTTCGTGAGCGATTACAAGAGTTTCAAATTGACGGAGACGCTCGACAAGGGCATCATCGTAAGCCTGAAATAAAGCAAAACCGCAGGGCTCTTCAAAAGAGACCCTGCGGTTGTTTCTGGTATCGCCTAAGGGAGTCGAACCCTTGACTCCGCCGTGAGAGGGCGACGTCTTGACCACTTGACCAAGGCGACATATCGTCATTGCGCTCGAAAGCACATGTTTTATTATATAGGTTAAAATCGATCTTGTCTACTGTTTTTTTTAAACTCTCTTTGGAAGTATTGAGGTGAGGAGAGATGAGGGTTTATTCAAGCACCAGAGGCGGCGTCGGGGATCTTGCCGCCGCTGAAGCCATTATTCAGGGGCTGGCTCCGGACGGGGGACTTTTTGTTCCGGACGCTATCCCGCCTCTTCCGGATCTGCCGGAGGGAAAGGCGGATTACAGAGATATCGCCGTACCCGTTATAGGCGCTTTTTTTGATGACTACGCGGAAGAGGAGATAAGGCGAGCGGCTGAACTGGCATACGACTCGAAGTTCGACACGGAAGAGATCGTCCCTCTGAAGAAAGCCGGCGGTGCGTATTTTCTCGAACTGTACCACGGAAAGACCTCGGCTTTTAAGGACATGGCGCTGTCGATCCTTCCGTACCTGCTTACCGGAGCCGTCAGAAAGACGGGAGACGACAGAAGGATACTCATACTTACGGCGACGTCGGGCGATACCGGTAAAGCCGCGCTCGAGGGCTTTGCCGACGTACCGGGCACGGAGATAGCGGTTTTTTATCCGGAGACCGGGGTCAGCGAGATCCAGAAGCGCCAGATGGTGACGCAGACCGGCGCCAATACTCAGGTTTTCGCGATCAGGGGAAATTTTGACGACGCTCAGACGGGAGTCAAGAAGATATTCGAAGACAGCGCTTTTGCCGGAGAACTTTCCGGGAGGGGCGTGAGGCTCTCGTCAGCGAACTCGATAAACATAGGGCGCCTCGTTCCGCAGGTCGCCTACTACGTCTACGCGTACAGGCAGATGGTCCTGCGCGGAGAGATAAAAAAAGGGGGAAACGTCAACATCTGCGTCCCGACGGGAAACTTCGGCAATATACTCGCCGCGTATTTTGCGCACGAAATGGGGATACCCGTCGCGAGGCTCATCTGCGCTTCAAACGAAAACAACGTGCTCACTGATTTTATCAGGACGGGCACGTACGATATCCACAGGACATTCCGCGTCACGAATTCCCCGTCGATGGATATCATCATTTCAAGCAATCTCGAAAGGCTTCTCTTCCTGCTGAACGGACGCCGCGCGGATGAGGTGGTCCGGATGATGGACGAACTGAAACGATTCGGCAGGTATTCTGTCCCGGAAAAGATCAGAGACGGTCTGAAACTTTTCTACGGCGGCTGCGCCTCTCAGGAAGAGACGACTGACGCGATAGGGGAAATGTACCGGCGCGAGGGATATCTCATGGACACGCATACCGCAGTCGCGTATAAGGTCTTCCGGGATTACGTGAGCGAGACGGGCGACAGAACAAAAACTGTCATCGCGTCCACAGCCAGCCCGTTCAAGTTCCCGAGAAGCGTCGCCGGGGCTGTCGGCATCGAAATGGACGCCGATGATTTCACGCTGTCGAGGATGATATCGGAAAAGACCGGACTCCCGATCCCTCGCGGACTCGCGGACCTTGAAAAGAAGCCTGTGCTCCACGACAGGACAGTCGCGCCGGACGAAATGAAAAAAGCGATAGAGGATATTTTATGAGCACACTGGAACTGTTTATCCTGGCCATCGGGCTTTCCATGGACGCTTTTGCCGTGTCCGTCTGCAACGGCCTGTCGGTCGACAAAGTAAAGATATCGCACGCGGTGATCTGCGGCTCTTATTTCGGAGGGTTCCAGGCTTTGATGCCTCTGATAGGCTATTTTCTGGGGTCGCGCTTCGCTAAACTCATCACAGAGGTAGACCACTGGGTGGCTTTCGTTCTGCTTGCGGCGATCGGTACGCAGATGATAATCGAATCACGAAAGGAAGGTGTGGCAAAGGGAGGTTTCGGCGCAGCGTCGATGCTTCCGCTGGCAATCGCGACGAGCATAGATGCTCTCGCTGTCGGAGTCAGTTTCGCTTTCCTGAGCGTCAACATCTATTACGCGTGCGCGTTCATAGGTGTCATCACGTTCATATTATCGGCTCTCGGCGTCAAGGCGGGCAGCGCGTTCGGCGCAAAGGCGGGTTCGCGCGCGGAACTGGCGGGAGGGATCATCCTGATCTGCACCGGGATGAAGATCCTGCTCGAGCATCTGGGCGTCATCGGATGATCTTCCAGGCCTCGATCAGGCGGTCAAGGCTGTAAGAAGCGTTGGCGGGCGACGTCGACGGAAGGCACATCGCGCCTATGCCTGTTTCCTCCCTAAGATATTTATCGTATAGAGATCCGGCTGTCTTTCCGTTGGTGAAGATGCGCCGGATATTTGTTTCCGCGAGGAGCCCTGCGATGTCGTTCACTTCCGCGCACCGCATCGAGGCGTCCGAACTGCCGATTATACTGCACGACCTGACTACGTCCCACAGCGCTATGCGGCAGGAGAGCAGGAAAGCCTTTTTCTCTTCGATCGTCTCAGGAACAGGAACATCAAAAACCGTGGACGCGACCGCCCAGAATCTGTTCCGCGGATGTCCGTAGTAGAAGTTCTGCTCCCTGGATCTGACGGACGGGAAAGAACCAAGTATCAATATCTCTGAGTCTTCTCTGTATATCGGCCCGAATGGGTGCGTGAACTCTTCGCGCGAAAATGTCTTTGCCATATTTTCATTATATGATTAGGTCGCCAAAAGTC